>DEYX01000073.1:0-48467 GCA_002365025.1 Hungatella sp. UBA3147
AAATCTTAATTTTCAACATCTGAAGGATGCGAAATGTTAAATTATTTCCTCCAAAATTCGTATCTCCGTTTTCATACCGGGTCTCCAAATCAATGGTATAAGACACCCGGCTGTTATCAATGCGGAATCGCCCGGAGGTCAAATCCGTAGTTCCTCCTCCACAGTCAATGATCAGAGTATGATACCACCGCCCTCTCTCATAGCGATTCTCATTAACCATCCCGTAAATGCTGTTAAAAAGTACAGCCATCCCTTCATCCAGTTCACAATTTACATGATATTCCGGAAGCAGCTCCTCAAACAGTTCCCGGAACTTCTCCTTTTGGCGGATAGGAGCCAGAAACTGAATATTCTTAAACTGGCATTTAAACTGCTGTTTCGCCAGGTCAATTAAATATTCCAGGTACGCTTTCAGCATGTCCCGGCGGGGAATCTGATACTTAAATCCGCTTTTTAATACGACATTTTCCATCCGTTCCGAATCACTGATCCATCGCTTAATATCAAAAAATACGGGAACATCTTCATCCAGATACCCCTGGCCTCCCATGGCAAGCGCATCGTTACCAAATTTGAATCCGTGTCCGCCTTCCCGGCATTCCTCCACTCCAATAACACTGGGAATGACAGATTGTTTTCCAGCTCTGGCAATTTTCACACTTCCATCAGGGAGGCAGATTCCCATTGTCGTATTGGAACTTCCAAAGTCAATGACCAAAGGAAGATCTGTCTCAGCTACTTCCCTTACCTCAATATCAAGAAGAGGAATCCGAATTCCATCCATATGGCCCGGAACGAATGTATGATCTCCCTGATAACAGTCATAAAGGAATTCCGAATCTCGTTCATTAGGGAAGTATAAAATAAAATACTGGTGCTTCCCAAGAGGCAGGATCCGCAGTTCTTTCCCCTGAAACAGATAGAAGGTGTTCTCCACCTCTTTTATGTAAAAACAAGTATAAATCCGGAAATTTTCATCTATGAGCAACAAGTTTCCTTCATATAAGGTCATGTCGGATTCTACCTTGTAATGATCCAGTTCATTTAATCCGGTTCCACGGTAAATCACCATGGTTCCCGGAATTCTCACCTGCTGATCGAAACGCACATCAATGAGATTCCGGTCAAAAAACTCCTGAAGGCGTTCCAGCCCTCCTTCGCATTCTGCATCAATATGCCGATAATCTTTCTGGCCCCGGAAGCGCAGAATCAGACGAAGAAGTACTTCCCGATCCATGCAGCTTCCGGAAGGCATGACCAATTTCTCCATTCGGCAGATTTCCTTAAGCTGAAAGGTAGTCATCTTTTCCAATATGCTTCTTTTATAAGTATTCTTTTCCGGTTCTGTATTTCCCGGGTGTAAGGTATAGGTATATCGGCTCATGTGCATTCCTCACTTTGTCATGTATTTCCCGCTAATGGCCTCGGGAAGTTTAACGGTCCACTCCCGGACCGTATTTTCCGGTAACTCCATTCCCGGTCCCTGTCCTGCTGTCTGATTCGGACGTTTTCTGATCCATTGTTTTTATTCCTGCCTTTGCTGCCGCAATCTTATCGTTAATCCCATCCGCAAGCTCATACAGTTCCAAACGGATATAGATCGTTTTAGCTGTCTGATAATAGGTAATGGCGCTTTCATACTTTTCCTCCGCAAGAAGTTCATTTCCCTTATTCTCCAGATCAATGGCATTTTTCTGATCATTCAGCTTCTGCTGGTTTTCCAGTTCCCTCTTTTCTTCTTCCTCTTTTTTTATCTTTTCTTCTTCTGCCTGCTTTGACTCTTCTTCTGACTTTTTTTCCGCCTGGGATTCTTCCTTGGCCGCTGCCTCTGCAGCTACCTGCTTCTGATTATCTTTATCCATCTTTTCCTCGGCCGCCGCCTGCTTTGATAAAGCCTCCTCTTTTCCAGATGAAAAATAAAGAGCAGCCGCCTTATCTCTTGCCTGACGGTAAGATTCCACGGCTCCGTTCATATCACCATATCCCTCTTTTTGCTGTCCAATTTCAAGCAGATCAAATACATCGATATAATCTCTTGTTTGTTTTAACCCGGCATCTATATATGATTTTCCAATATTTCCTGCCTTTACAGACAGTTCCCTGGCCGTTAGGTAAAGATTTTGAGCCTTCTGATATTCTCCTCCCATCATTGCCTCATCTGCTAAAAGGATCTGCTCTGCCAGCTTTTTATACTGGTCCGCCTCTTTTGATACCTCTTTTTTCTTCAAGCTATCCGCCAGCTTCTTTGCCTCTCCATAATCCTCAGTAGCTTTTAGGTAATTATCATATTTCAAATATTCCTGGCCGCTGTTTAAGTATTTTTCCAGATTGTATTCCTTGTTTTTTATGTTTCTATGATGCAGATAAAGCCCAAGACTGATCCCACCCACCGCCAGTGTAATGGGTATGGCAGCCATTAAAAGCTTTTTAAAGGACAACTTCTTCGGAGGCTGGTATACCTTTTCAATAAAGGTCACTGCAAGGCTGTAATTATCCACCTCTTCCGTCTCCTGCATTCCCAAGATCACATCCTCTGCCTGATCGAGAATCTCCTTAGGCTCTTTGGCTTCCTTAGCAGCCTCCAGAAACTCTTCCTCGCCAAAGTTTTCCCAAGCCCCTCTTGTAAAAAGGGCAAAGATATCACCGGCTTCCAGCCCGATCTTTTTTGACAAAAGGATTTCCGGCTGTCCCCGCTCTCCCAAAAAGGAATAAAGATTATTCCGTTCCTCATGGGCAGCTGCCTGATCCAGAGTAATCCTTTCCTCTTTCAACAGATTTTCAGTCAGAGACTGGTCCCTCGTCCTGACCAGGACCCTGCCGTTCCGAAGCAGATAAAACCGGCTGTTTCCCACATGGCAGCAGAGAAGCTTTCTGTAATCCGTGACCACCATGGTGACAGATGCCTTTAAATGCATTCCACCCCGGCGTTTTAAGAGCTCACGGTGAGCCTGATTCATATTGCGCTTCAGTCTTCCTGCTTTCATGGAAGGTCCCTCTACAAAGCTTCGGATCAGGCTTTCCACCACAAACTTAGCGCTGTTGGCCTCCACTTCTCCATCCAGGCTATCCGCCAGTACATAACAGGCGTAGTCATCCATCTCTACAAATCCAAAATAATCCCGGTTCGTAAGCTTCTGCCCTTCTTCTGAGATATACTGCGTCCGGAATTCAGAATTTATCCTTCTCATAAACCACCTCCGCTCTCAGAAGCAGAATGCTCCCGTTTTCTTTTTCAATCCCACTTTTCTTCTCAGACTCCATGACAATACCGTCTGCTTTTTCCTTCAATGTCATATCCTTTAACAGGGTATCTTCCATCTCTGCCCAGGAAACCGTTTCAAAAATTCCTTTTGTAGCAAGCAGTACAACATCACCAGGCTTTAACCTGATAGGTCTTTCTCCAATCTCAATTTCATGAAATCCATCAATTCCCAGATAATTCCACACCCGTTTTTCTTCCATGGTCCAGATGGTTTCTGGTTTTGATAAGATTCCTTCTTGATAAGCGTCTAAGGCGAGCACATTAAGAGTCTGGCCTTTGCTTATGGGGATCAATTCCTGATTCCGAAACAGAGCAATCCGGATATCTCCAGCCAGGCCGTAATGCATGGTTCTTCCATTGACAAATACCGCTGCCAGACTTGTACCTCCGCGCCGTTCCCCTATGGTCTTTTGAATCCTCTGACTTGCTTCACGCAACGAAGTTTTAAAAAAATATTCAGGGTTATGCAGCACATGGCAGGGCTGGTATCGATCCAGCAAAGTATCCACGGCAATCTGGGCACACACTTTTCCTGTGTTCGCTTTTCCAATCCCATCGGATAAAATTGCCAGGGTCCCTGCACGGCTGGTTTGGATTCCCGCTATATCCGCCTGGATCTCTTTGCCGCCTGTGGTCTGACTGACGGCAGTTTCAGCTGAAGGTTCTCTTTTTTTATTTTCTTTTGTCCTTATATCTGCGGCCGCCAGAACCAGCCGGCCTAACACAGAGGCCGACAGCATGATCCCAAGACCACCCATGATCATTACAGTCATTTTTTATCATTCCATTCAAAATTTTCTCCACATAAGGGGGTAAATAAAAACCGGCTTTTTCCCAGCTCAATCACATCATAAGGTTTTAATTCCGTAGGCACATAGACTGCCTCATCATTCAGATAAGCAAGCCCTGCCGCATCTCCCGGCAGGATGACCGTATTCCTTTTCTTCTCGTCATAGACAATGATGGTATGATTTTTGCGGTTGATTTCATTGTCACCTAAAATCTGTATATCCATATCATCTCCACGACCTATAAAGTTCTTTCCGCTATGGATCTTATAATCCATTCCGACCCTTGCACCAGAGATACATACGATCCAGCCGCAGACAGGCCGGACCTCTTCCTGCAAAACCTCCATAGAAGGCTCAAATCCCACAGGCTTCTCCTCCTCTGTCTCCTCTTTCAGTTTCATCTGACAATAGGGACATATCTTACCGTAACGTCTTGCATTATAAACATGTCCATTGGGGCATCTTACTAAGCTCATGTTCCAATCTCCTATCTTATGTATTTATGTCAATAAAAGGCGAGTACTGGCAATGTAAATCACATCTCCCGCCAAAATTCTGCATGGCCTTCCGGTCACCTGATAACAGATGCCATCCTCTGCCTTTCTGATTCTAACGCCGTTTTGTGAACCTAAATCTTCCAAATACCAGGAATCCAGGCAGTAATTCAATACTGCATGCTGGTTGTCAATAAAGGCACTGTACTCGCAGTCCTCCAAATCTACATCCACATCCTCTCCTTCATTTTTCTTTCCTACAATAAGAGCTGTTTTTCCTGCTAAATCCCAGGATTTCAAGGGTTTATCATGCTCGTCCAAAAGCATGAGCTGAGTGGCCTTGACCTCCCCCGGGAATCCTTCCGGTTGTTCCATTTCCCTGACCTCTTTTTCCTTTATCCGACCCAACAGATCTACGGTGGATGCAAGGCCGGCAAAAAACATCACCCCGATCCACAACCAGTCGTTTCCCTTAGAAAAAAGGCCAATAATTAAAAATATTGCGCAAATCAGGATGATGATATCCAATCCTATTTTCATCTTTTTTCTGCTCTCCATGCTTTACCTGGTGTCCTCCTCATTTTCTCATATCTGGATATTGATGACCTCCTGTGTTTTATCTGTCTCATGTTCACCTCCCCTTTGTCCCATTGCGGTTCTCTCCATAGGAAAAGGAGCTAAACAACCGATCATCATTGTGAAACAGGCCTGCCTTTATAGGATTTTGCTCTTCCGAATCCACAGGTCCCTCTACTGTAACATTTGTTCCGATAAAACGATCCATTATTTTGCCTGCACCGGCATAGTCTTGCCTTCCGGTAAGGGTCTGAGAAATAAATGCTGTTCCCGCCAGCGCCATAGCAACATCTCTTACTCCTGCCGCATTTCCCTTTCCTTTTTCAAACTTATCCTCACTGCTTTCCCCTGTTTTTCTGTATATTACATTCCCCATACATCTGCACTCAATATTTCCGGATTCATCCATTTCAATTGCATTATTACCGGTTGTTCCTGCTTTCATCTGAATTCCTTTTCCAGCCTTTATCTGCAAATGATCAAACTCTTTTTCCAGTATAATGTCTTTAGAAGCCGATAATTTCATAGAACCGGAAGATTCCATTTGCAGGACTCCATCTGAAGTCAGCCGTATTGTGGTATTCTCTCCTGTTGTTGAAAACAAAACGTTTTTTTCATTCATTTGTAATCCGTTCCCTATTTCATTGCCAATGGACTGAACACGAATCGGCAGACCTGATGTCTCTTTCTGGTCCTGCCTGATCACAGACATTATAAACCCATCTTGCTCTTCCTCATCCGGAAAATAAACTTCCACCTTTGCTCCGGGATCTGACATGTAATATCCAATTTTATTATTCTCTCCTGCTTCAAATGAAAAGTAAGGCATAATAGCACCTGATATTTCTTCCATTGGAAAATGAAGCTTAAGCTGATTTCTCTGTACTTCCAGAACCTCTGCCCACATTCTTGTATGAGCGATCTGTCTGTTTGGTATATAAGGAAACTCTGATTCCCTGTGACAGACCAACTCCACGTGATACTGAACCTCTTCCTTCTCAGTGAACAGTTGAACCGATTTCACATAGTAATTCTTATTCTGGTTCCTCACTGTTTCTCCCACTTCATACTTTCTACAGGAATTACTCCAAATTGTTTCCTGCTTCTTTAAAATATCCAGTATCCTTTTCTCTGGTTGTCCTTCCATATTCCGGCTGGATTCTCCATTCGGATTTCCAAACGAAATTTGAATTTCTTCCGAAGAAGAATTCGGATAGATTCCTTCCCCAAAATAAGATGCAAGGCGTTTCATAAATTCCCAGTCTGTTTCTTCATACTGCATAAGAAAGTGAGGGATTTTCTGATTTTCTGACAACCTGTCAGTGACTGAGGCATTGGGATACTTTTTTAATACCGTTTCCAAAACTTCCTGATAAGTCATCTCTAAATTCTGAAAAATCCTCCTTTGCTTTGTTAAATCCATTCGGTAAGAAAAGGAAGCCGCTTTTAAAAGAAAAGAACTGACTTTTCCTTTTTCTTTCATCTGCAATTCGGTTATGAAACCGCAGAAAATCAGGCATTTATTTTGATCTTTAACCACAATTTTTATATTTTCATTTGTCTGCAATATTGCTTTTTGATGATTCTTTTCTTCACATATTCCGCGTAAAACCAAGCTGGTATGTTGATTTGCTTCTTTGAAAATACATAAATCGTAAATATGTAGAAATTTCAATTCTACTGTTATTTCCAATCCTTTATATTCATAATCCATCCGATCCCTCCAAACAGACTTTTTTCATGCATATCCCGGTAAACGACCTGCGCAATATACTCTCCGCCACATCAAGATGAACGACAATCCGGTTTTCTCTTATTCCTGATATATAAAAAATCTTTCTGTTTCCAATTTTCTTTTTATCCAAAACCAGTTTTCTCAGAGAATGATCCGGATAAAATTCTGCTGACTTACCAAGGCAGTCTGCTTCTTCCAAAGCACAAAGCCAATAAATCTCCTGCTTCTTGTGAACCAGATCACTCAATATCGTACAGTTGTAGTGTATTCTGGATTCATAACTGAAAAATACTGTTTTCAGCCTGTCTGAAATTAATAACAAAGGTGTTTCTATCAAATCAGGATAATAGATTATCTCTCTGCCTGTTACCCTAAGATTAAAGCTCTTTTCCTGAAAAGGCACATTCTGAAGATCCAGCCGTAATTTTCTGTTTATTATGCAAATAGACTGTAATTCTGGAGGAAAGTGGGTTTTCTCAAAAGAAACTGTATTGTGATATGACTCATCCTGTGACAATATATAATATTCCATGGGATCACTCCTAATCGTAAATCTGAATGCTGTTTCTTTGTTCCTCTGTGAGCTCAATCTGATTCAATGACTTTCTGCTGAATTTTGCTCCGTTTAATCTGGTATTTTGAAATACCGTAGATTGAAGTACTGCCGTCCTGAAATCTGCTCCACTAAAATCTGCTTCCGAAAAATTTGCATATTCCAGTTTTGCATTGGTAAAATCCGCCCCCATCAAGCTTAATAAATTGCGGCTAAACAGACCAGGTTTCGTGATCGGCGCCATGGCTCCACTTAAATCTGCACTAGACAAATCACTATCTGAAAAATCAGCATCAAACAGCAGTGCGTCTTTCCATAACGTGTTTTTTAAGTTGCAGTGGTAAAATCCTGCTTTTATGAAATAAGACTCACTTAAATCAGAACCGGAAAAATCCATGTGGCGGAAATTACTTTTTGTTCCGTTCATTCCTTTTAGTTTAAGCCCCCGCCACTGAAGATTTTTACAGTTTCTGCCATAAACCCCTATCTCTTTCGTTTCCACTGTTTCTAAGAGTTTTCTCAAATCCAGGTCATTTTCCAGATTATTCTCTTCCACATATACTTCGTCAAAAGTCCCCCTGTATTCGCCAACCGTCACACAAAACCGTCCTGTCTGGGGTAATATCGGTGAAAGGTCAATCTTCTCTTTTCTGATGGCGAATCTGGTAAGCTCCGTTATATATTGGATTACCCATGGTACATATTCTGTTTGAAGAATTTCCTGTATATCGCCTTCTTTTATTACATTTTTAAAATCTTTTAACGAGGAAAGCAGATGATTTTCCATCTCCCACAAAAAATGCAAAAGAACGCTGGCATTCCATTCCACCCATAACGCATTAGAATCCAGATAAAAGGATTCATTAAATGCATAAATTCTTACTCGCCCATCCCTTTGAAGGAATCTGCTTCTTAACACACACAAGCTGATGCTGAATATATTCTGTTCAAGACGCTTTTTTTCTTCCAGACGCTTCCACAACTGCCTGAATGCCGCCTGTAGTCCTTCACACAATAGCTCCAGGTTTTCATTACAGTAAGTGTCCAACTCCATCATTCTTTCAATACCTTCCGGCAGGACATAGCCATACTTAAACGTTTCTAATAATTTTTCCCGTTCCATTCATATCCCCTGTATTTAATTGGTATACACCTTGTTTCCCTTCAATTCTATGACACCCTTCTTACTGATATTGATTTCCCCTTTTCCTCCGCAAATCATATGAATGCTATCTGATGCATTTACTTTCACCTGATTTCCCGCTTCCATAATAATGTCTTCTTTGGAACGCAGTATGATTTTAGAACTAGCAGAAAGAGTTAATGTCCCATCCCGGTCTAATGTCGCAATGCTGGCTCCATTTGCTGAAATACTCACCTGTTCCGGTGTCCAGCACAGTTCCATTCCCTGCGGATTCCGGATATACCGTCTTTGGTAATCTGCCATCCGATCTGATTCCCCAGGCTGTGGCTGGTATTCACTTACAGAACTGGAAGCATAAGCATTCTTTTCATCAGAATCGGGGAATATTATCCTTACCTTATCTCCTTTTTCCGGCATACAGTACCAGCCGCTTCCATCTTTCGATGCATATACTGTAGAATAAGGAAACCAGCAGCTTCCCTGTGCATTCTGTCCTCCAGCTTCTCCCTGAATATTAATTTTTACCAGATCCCGTTTTACTTCTTCCACTGTCCCCTTTACCGCTTTTCCCGATAACGCTTCATTATACTTTTTTTCCTGGGCCAATCCTTCTTTTACGCATAGTTCACAATCATGAACCAGAACTGCCTGCTCCAGAGCGGTATGTACTGATTTTACATACAGGCTCTGCCCCTGGCAGTTTATTTCCTCTCCCAGTTCAACCCATTCATCCAGCCGGATTGCATAGGTAATATAGTTTGTATCAGAAACAGCGGGTGTTAAAACTTCCAACGCCTTTTTATAAGCTTTTAGGTCCTTTGTTATCTGATATTCTCCCAGATGCCTTTCCACAGCCACATACCGCTCAGGAATCCCTATATAATAAGCCGGGTGCCCTAAAATACTGTCTGCCAGAATCCCCTGATTTTGACGTGAAGCAAGACGTTTTAAAAATTCCCAGTCCGTTTCCTGGTACTGCATAAAAAAATGGCCGGTCTTTGCCTGATATTCTTTACGGATGATCGAATCCGCATCTTTATATTCTGATGTGACAGTCCGGAAAATACCCTCATAGGAGGCTTCCACGTTATGAAACGGTCTTGTTTTAGGAGCCATGTCCAGAAGGATTGTATGGGAATACGCCTGTACCCGAAGGGTATAGCATCCTCCCTGATGATTTATTTCTGCCAGTGTAAGCAATCCCCGAAAAAGAACTTGTCCTTTTTCATGCTTTACAATCAATTCGGTTCCAAACTCCAGACCATGATCATACCGTTTCTTTTCTTCTTCACTGATTCTTCCAACTGCCTCAAAAAATATGTGTTCATTTATGTTTCTATTTATCTGCAACTCGTTTATTTCTATAAAATGAACAGGTTCTATCCTGATCTCCCCGTTGCTGATCAATCCAGCTTTTTCCACGTTTTTCTCCCTCCTCATTTAAACCGTACCTGCTGCCATATATAATTCTGAATATACAGATCTTTAGCCTTCTCCAATTCCTGAAATGCATGGTCCAACGCATCTCCGGTTTCTGCAATTCCGTTCTGGATTTTATCCACAATTCCCTGACAGCCATGAAGTAACGTTTCAGCCAGATCGACTTTTAAATCAATCTGATCTTTTATACTACTCTCCAATTCTATCTTAATACCTGAAAGTATCTCTTCTCCCGTTAACTTCTTTCGGTTTTCTTTTGGCGGAAACTGTTCTATATCGCCGGCCTTGATCTGTCCATTATGCTCTACGGTAATCATTCCTCCGTTTAAACAGGGTAATGCGGACCGCTTTAGTACGGCAGGCACCTCCTGCCCTTCCACTTCCACTGTGATACTGGGATCAGTAAGCACCCATTCCCGGCATATCTCCGGCTTGCATGGCACTGTTCCGGTTGATTCCAGAGTTTTTTTATCTGTCTCCGGATTTTTCAATACCGATTCAATCTCATCTACCGCATATAACATACACTCTGCGTTTTCTATGAGAATGTTCGTCCCTGCCTTATTGTCTTTTTTTGATGCGACAGCTTTGCCCTGAATGATATTTCCATGGTCTTCAATGTTTTTTAATTCCCCTATATTGTTGCAGCCGTCACACGTTAGTATGGCTCCTTCTACCACAAAGCTGGTGGGGGCCTGATCCAGCTTGAATTTCGAGAAATCCACATGGTACAATTCTGCCAAACGCCTGCACATTTCATCTTCCCTGCTTTTTTTTACTTTTGCATAAACTTCCTCCGCTCTCAGAACTGCTTCCCATCTCTCATTCGACCACTCTGTTTCTTTCTGCCCTATATCGCTTTCATTCGTATACATCAACCCAGCAACTTTTTTTGCTATTTTTAATTTCAAGGATTCAGGCAATGCGTCCAGCCCATTCCACATGGATATTTGATTTGCTATCCTGGCCGGAACAAAGGTACGGTTCATCAATGTCAGGCCCGTTTTAAGAAAGTAATTCGGTTTATGAGTATGAAAAAAATACATCTTAAAATCAAATCCTTCTTCCGGAAGATCGGCATTATAATAATCCACTCCCGAATCAAAGTAAATCGTGTTTTTATCGCTCCCGGTTTTTGTAAAAATCTGGCTGACCGCATCACGAAATTCATTGATGTTGTAAATAATACTTTTACAAAACTTCTGTTTTCTTTCACTGATCTGATTCAGGAATGTTTTGGAAGCCCCCTGTCCATCATAAGAATAAACCTTGTCAACCATTCCCTCCGGAAGTAAGTAGGCACAGGAAGCAGCCATGTTGCCTCCTTTTGAATGTCCTGCCAGTGTCACATGATCCAGACCGGAGTTTGCAACATATTTTGCCGCTTCTCTTTGCGATGGTGTTTGGGTTGAAAACATGGCGGCTGAGTTGTCTCCCCATTGGTAATCCCCAGCTGTTCCTCGAAATACAATGATTGGTTTTACTTTATTTTCAGGATCTTTTTCAGGATCTTCAAGTGTCATGGCTCGAAAATTCGTATCTTCGTTGTCTGTAATATCTTTGATTTCCATCCTCATTAAGGTATCAGAAGCTCTTATCTGCTCTATGACATCTAAGAATTCTTCTTTGGTCATTTCTCCGCCGTATTTTATGTTTCCTTCTTTATCTCTTGTTAGATCTTTTGAATAGGTTTTCACACTTTCTTCTATTTCATCTATTAAATCTGCTACGGTCCTAACTTTATCCTTGTCTTTCTTTTTTAACGAAACCCAGTTCTCATCCATGGAGGTTCCATAAATCAAGCTAACCAGTTTCGCACTTTCTTTTTCATCCAAAGCCTTCATATTTCATTCTCCATTTCCTCTCTATATAGTGTCAAAAATCGTCTATACTAAATAAACGCTCTAGTTTTTCCCACAAAGTATCCCAAATTAAATCTTCTAAAAAGCCAATACTCTCATATTTTTTTTCATCTATATTTGTGAAATCTTCCGCTGTTTTCACTTTATAACAAACAATACCAAGATCTACTACACCATATTCTTCATAAAATTCTTTTGTCACCGTATACAGAGCATGTTGCAAAACATCACTTTCGCTTTCTCCATTTACTATTAATATTATACCTAAAGTCATTTTATCAATTTCGTCATATTGTAAAAGATATTTTTCTA
This sequence comes from Hungatella sp. UBA3147, assembly GCA_002365025.1. Lineage (GTDB taxonomy): Bacteria > Bacillota > Clostridia > Lachnospirales > Lachnospiraceae > Lacrimispora. The sequence continues at coordinate 12,170 of DEYX01000073.1, forward strand.
TAGGAGAATCTCCGTTTATAGATTCACCAAATCTTATACTATATACGGCATCAATTATCCACTTACGTTCATCCGGAATCTTTTCCGCCATTCTCGTCTCAAAATATTCTCTTATTTTCTCTCTAAGAAACTTCCAAGAATAGCTATCCTGAATCTCTTTCACATTATTGATATCCAGACGTTTCTCCAATGATTCCCGATAAACATATACACGAAATTTAAAATCCATATCACTTTCTGCATAAGCGATACAATATCTTGGAAAACCACTTTCTCCGCCAACACTGCCTCCGGGAACAGGAGAACCCTGTGTGGTAGTATGCCATGCAGGACCATAACGAGGCTTAACTATTATAAAGCGCTCTCCATATTTATTTTCCAAATGCCTTTCCACCATCTGGTTTAGTTCTTCTTCTATTTCACTTTCACTTTTTTCAGGTATTACCTTACGCCTGTCTAGACTGTAAAAAAATATTATAAGAATAATCCAGCCACTAATTCCAACAATCAACATCATTATTGTTTCACGTTTCACTCTACCTTTAATGGAATCCTTATCCATCCCACACCTTCTTCCCATATCAGTTCTAGTATCAATCTCAATCCCAAATTTTTTTCATCTTTAAATCCCATAATCTACTTAATAAGTTGAAGGCGACCATCAAATTCCTGAAGCATTTGCTCTTTTAAAATCTGCATTCGTCTATACGTCTCTTCCATTTCTGCAGCAGTGAATATTTTTATATACCTATCAAAATCTCGTACCTCTTCTTCACTATAATGATTTACCGTATCCCTCATAAACTTATCAAAATATGGCAGTTCAAACGGTGTACCACGCCCGTATTTAATCTTTTCACCATCGTACAAAGCTAAATATACCGAACAGAGATTTTCTTTGGTACTTTCCGATTGATAAATGCTATCCTGAATTCTAAGAGTTGCCCGCAATACTGTTCCATCTGAATCTGTATATGGTTTCTCTTTGTCTATCCTACGCTCCGATATCTTTTCATAATTGGTCTTTCTATCAAAATATACAATTTCTCCCGTTGAAAGTATCAGTTTTAAACGTGTATAACCATAATTGTTTGTTTCAATTTTTGCATCAGCTCCTATTTGTTTAAAAAAATCGCTATACAATTCAAAACGGTCCATAAAATCAATAAACGGATCTGGTAATCGTTCCATATATTCCTTTTCATCTATCGTTATAGATTTTAAAAATTCAATTAGTTTATCTTTTGTATCAAAAAGTTCATTCCCTTTGTACGGTAAATCTACATATTCCCATCCATCGTTACCAGTAATATGAATATAATTTACTCTTTCGACTTTATCGCTATAAGTATATCGTTGCTCTGCCAAACCATTTAAACACGGAAAAAAGCTATCGGCAATTTCCTGCTTATTTTCATCAGTCACATGAATATCAAACTTAATATTTTCTATAGGCGGATTAGCAAAAGGCAGGATTCCTAACTGATAATTTTCTTCCCATCCTTCTTCATCAATCATATAGTTCTTAACTTCATCAAAGGGCAATCCATATTCTAAGGCAACAGTTTTAAAATCACCTTTTACCTTTTCTACAAGAAAATTATCAATGGCTTTAGAATATTTTGAACCAGAAGAAAAAGGAATCGGTGATGGAGGTCCAGCTGCTTCGTAATCCATCACAAAAAAGGTGTATTCAAGATCATTAATTGGTGTAAGCTGCCACATATAACCATGCAGCAAACCGTTTCCATGTACTTTCAGTTTTATTTCACTATCTTTTAATGATTCATCTAAATTAAAAGTATTAATAATCTGAAATTCTTGGTCGTATTTATCGGAAAGAAGAGATAAGACCTCAGAATCTGACAAAAATTCATAAGTGTCTTTCTCTCCGCCAGTTAATGATTTACAGCTTAAAAAGGTCAAAAGTACAATCCATGCACCAATTCCAAAAATCAACATCATCATTGTTTCACGTCTCACTCTACTTTTAATGGAATCTTTATCCATCCCACACCTTCTTCCCCTCCCATTATTATCCGTCTAAGCATTCCCCACCATCATTCCGTTTTCTCTTTATAAGCCCATGTTGCACGAGCAGCCGCATTGCAGTTTGTCATATCCACAATATTCAACTCAGGAATGTAAAATCCTATGTAAAGAGAATCCTTCTCAATTTCCTCTTGCTCTTCTTCTGTATTGACATATATCATATTATGAAAAACAACCGCATAAAATGTATCCCTGCAAATCTGATACCGAGGCCGCGTATCGTTCATATCCGGGGTTGTCGTATACGTATAATCTATGGGCCTGCTTCCCCCAGGTATATATCCGTACATATTTGCAGACAGAAATTTTTCCAGTTCTTCTTTTTCAAGACCATATTCTGTCATGGATGCCACTTGATCAAATGCCGGCTGACCGTAAAAAGTTTCATAAGTTCCTGCCAGATATTGCTTTTCATGATCTTCTTCCTTTTCGTAATAGGCAAATGTCCCATCTTCATGCAGGCAAAGTTCAGAACCGTCGTCATATAAATATGTATTACCGCTTACATAATCAGCATTTCCCATTTCAAACATAAGGCTTTCCCTTAATTCTCTTACATTCATTTTAATAGTCGATTCCGTATCCTTATCTATATCAATATAAGAAGTCTGCCCCACAAAAGTAAGAACAAGATTTTTTTGTGGTGCAATAACAACCTCCGTATAAGTATATCCACCTTCCATCTCCCCAGTAATCGTTCCTAAATAGCAGAGTACTTTTTCTTCGGAATACCATTGTGTCAGAGATTCACTTTGATCCAACAATTTAAAATAATCTTCCTCCTGATAATATTCAACCAAAAAGGAAAAACACTCCTCTGGTGTTAAAGAACCAAGCGGAGAACTGGCATTCAAGCCATAGACATTGGTACGTACACTATCCCAAAAGCATTCAGAATCCTGAACTTTCTTCCATCCAAGGTGAATATTAAAAGACACTTCACCTGTCGAATATCTCATATCCGGCTCAACACCGCCATTTGCTTCAATAACCGATTCCAGTACTTTTTGCGAATCTGGGTTTACATCCTTATTGGCTTCTCTATACAAATTCTTACAGGAACATAAAAAAACTGTTATAAATACAAAAATCATCATCACAGCGAAATTCAGACACAACCCTTTTTTCCACTTAATTCTCATCAAAATCCCCTCCAGCCTCTTGAATCGTTTTCATCATAACAGCAATGCTGTTTTTCCAAAATGAGTAACCTTCTTCCCTCATATTAAAATCAAGGATAACGGTTTTATTATCTAAGCAGAATAAAAGGATATAGTTTATCTGATTTTGTTCCGGCATAGAATGAATTGCAGTAAAATAAAAAATTTCCAATCCATCCACCACTTTACTTCCGTCTATATCAAACCATGTTTGCTGTTTTGACATGGTCATCTGTTCCTGATAATTCTTTTTTACATGTTCTAAATCAATCGGCTTCTTACCGTCCACAGCCTTAATCACCAATGCCAAATGTTCGGACTGAGTACGCAATAATATAACATCTTCTTCCCTGATTTCATTTAGAAGAAGATTCTTGGGAAGGCAGATAGAAAATAAATTTCCAAAGAATACTGTCCGCTCCATGTTCAGTTCTTTTAACTTCTGGATCTCCTGATAGAGCTTTTCTATATTTTCCAATGCTTTTTGTTTCAGCTTTTCTTCAATGCTTTCTGTTTTTTCTTCTTTCTCCATACAGGCTAAATATAAATCAATGTCCAGCCGTTCCATCTGCTTTTCCCTCCTTTGAAGATACTGACTATCCTGTTCCACCTATTTTTTTTCGTCAAAAACCATGGGCTTCCTCCTCATTTTTTCACGCCAAAAAATGCAGAAAACAGCTCATTGGTATTGACCGGCCCATCATGTTTCTTTGGCTCGTTCCCGGCCCCCCGGTATGTCTCCATTCCTTTTCCAGGCTGAAATCCAAAGAAACGTTCAAACTGGCTCATATCCGGAGCCGCGTTTCCCGTTCTCTCTCTTTGCACCTGGGAGTCTTCCCTTTTGGCCGTACCTCTTTCCTTTTTCTCTTTCCGGAAAGAATCATACTGTTTCCTCTTCTCTCCATCGCCCAGAACCCCATAGGCTTCCTGGACCTCATACATCTTTTTATTTCCATCCGGGTCATCCTGTATCACATCCGGATGATATTCCTTCGCCAGCTTTCGGTAAGCGGCCTTAATATCCTTTTCTGTTGCCTGGGGAGTTATCCCAAGTATCTGATAGTAATCAAGCATCTTTTCTTTCCTTATCAAAAGGGGGCTGCCTTTTCGGCAGCCCCTGCATGTTTACACGCTGTATCCGCCTTCCACAGCGATCTGCGCCATCTTGTCCTTTTTCTGCTTGATGATGAGCCGGAACGTACCAACGCCTTCCGTATCTCCGTAGTTTTCTTTATAATCCACTACAAATGCGTTAGGATATGTATATTTTCTCACTACCTGAGAAGCTGCAATCACCTCAACAGTCACCTTCCGGTAACAGTCCGACTTTTCTGCGGGTACTAAAGACCAGAGTCCCAACTGTCTTGTAGAATCAAAAGGGTCTCCATCCACTGCAGTTAAAATCTTTCCTGAAATTTCCACAGTACTCCCCAGATCGGTGGAACGCGCGTTGGAATCAAGCGGAATATCTGTCTTAAACTTTACTCCTGTAATGCTGGTGGTCCCTAAGTCAATGGTAGACGGGCCTTCTACTTTTAATGTAAATCCCATAATCTGTTCCTTCCTTTCTTTTATACTTCCTGATTACTCTCCGCTGAATCCGCCTTCGAATTTAAGAGAAGCCATTTTATCCTTCTTCTGCTTAATGAGAAGCTTGAATACTCCGGTTCCTGTTTCATCAGTAAAATCTTCCCTGTAATCAACCACAAATGCATTGGGTACCGTTATCTGACGAACCACCTGGGATGCATTTACCACATCGATCTGAACATTCCGGTAGCAGTCTGAATTTTCTGCAGGAACCAAAGACCATCTGGCCAGCTTGCTGGTATCATCGGCAGTCTCCCCGCCTACTGCAGCAAGTATCTTCCCTTCAATCAACACCGTTGAACCAAGATCTGTTGATCTGGCGTTGGAATCATGAGGAATGTCTGCTCCAAATACTACATTGGTAATGCTCGTCTCACGCAGCTCTACGTTTTCGCTGCCTGTGATTTTCATTCTAAGTCCCATATTACTTCCTCCATTCTTAATAAATAATTTTTATAATCCATAAGCCTTTTTATAGCCGGCTTTCGGATACCTTTGTTCAAATAAAACTTTTATTTATTTTTATTTCTAACGCCTTTGAAAATTGTATAACCTGCAATTACAAAGAATATAATCGTAACAATTGTGCTGACGCTTCCATACATGACTGTTCACTCCTTACGAATCATTGTTTACGGACAATCCCTGGTATTAATTACGCAGTCTGTCCTTTTCTTGTCAGTTCCACCTTAAGATTTCTGGTTGTGTTGCTGAAAGTAAGCTGTATGTTGCAGATACCGTTCTTCTCATCAATGCTGAAATCCAGCTCATCGCCATCCTGGAGCAGAGAATTTACATACTGTCGGTTGGCATCCCATTTGCTCTTCTGGCTGCTTGGATTGTTGCTGAAAAACTGCAATATCTTATCCTGTTTAAAATCTCCGCTGTAAAATCTGAGCATTCTCTCAATATAAGTAACGAGAAGGGTTTTATAGATGGGTTCATATTCTGTCCCATTGCTTAATAAATTTCTGGCTTTATAAACCATGACATTCTTAATTTCCCTGCCTTTATGCTGAGCATTATCTGAGGTGAAAACAAATCCAAAACCTGTATTGTTAATGGAATTTTTAATTGCATTGGTAAATCCGGATATCTCCTTTGTCATACTGGTTGTGACTAAAAGAGCATTGTCTCCTGCCTCTATGTCATAGCGGACTCCAGGGTATTCCATGGTCGTATTAGGAAATCTCTGCTTTAAATATTCCGGACACTGCCATGCTGCGGCAATACCTGCAGCCCCGTATGCAGCCCCTACATATACCCCCTCGATCCACATCTTCATAATGTCCTCTTTCTCCTCGGAAAGAGTCACATTACCATTTTCATTAATGACCATTCGCTTATCCAGGATAAGTCCTGACTTATCCTTTGGTATGATGGTAACATTGGGAATGCAGGGAACTACAAATTCACTGTAATCTCTCTTCATAAGAGGAGTGCATTTATCCTTAAAAATACCAATGCCTTCCGTTGCTACATAATTAAACGTACTTTCTTCTCCGGTGGAAAAACTGAAAAAGGTTGTAATCTTATAGGGATTAATGGCATTCATCAATATAGCAAGATTTTCCATGGTATTGGTTCCTGGTTTTTTAACCTTCTGATTTCCTGCAAACCGCATCCTTTGAAGCTTACCATCTCCAGACTGATTCAGTTCAACATCCGGGACAATCCCAAACCAGAGTGTATTCTCAAATTCATTCTTATCATTTGTCGTGTTTAAATAAGTGATAAGTCTTGGCAAATTGCTGGATTTTATCATCATTTCCAAAGGAGTGTTCGTGATTAAGAGCCTTGGCTGCATTCCTTTCTCTTTTACCTGGTACTGGTCAAAGAACGCCTTTACACCCAGAATCTTCTCAATCAATGGTTTTACTGCTTTTACAAAATCATCTTTGCTTTTTTTATAAAATTCAAGATAAGTATTGTAATTATGTACTTCTACCTCCCGGTCAACGGAGCTTTCCACCGTAGAAGAAAGGGGGCAGAAAGTCCTGACCACCAGTTCTCTGACATAGTCAGACCTGTTTTCATTAAGGGCATCGTAATCATCCCGGAATGTCTGAATCAAGCTTGTATTGATGTGGTCATCCACGATTGCAAGCTGGGTTCCTTCTTCCTGCTTCATTTCCAGGATTTTCAGCTCACCGTCATCTCCCATGCTTAATAGCCCTGCTTTAAATTCCTGACCTCTTTGTGCCGTTTCCCCACTTCCTAAAAGCAGGCGGGTTTTGATATCCTCAATTGCAAGAGGAAGCATAGCCAGTACATTGTTGTAATTGTGGCTTGCCTGTTCAAACTGGTAATTCAGCTTGTCTCCCAGATCAAGACGCTTGGGATCTTCCTCATCTAACCCCATGTAATTCCCATATGTATATTGGATCTCTCTACGCACCTGGCGGATATCCTCCATTATCTTTTTGGGAGAGATCATCTCTAAAACATTACTGAATTTAAAATCCACATTTGCTACTCCCAAGGAACCTCTTGCATCCTGCAGCGTAATGAGCATGTTGAGTAAATCGTTCATTTCATTAAGCGGTATTTCTGTAATGCAGTTATCCGGTATATTCTCCGGTTTGATCAGATTGTACTGAATGTTACCGGTATTCGCATCGCACCAGGAATAAACAACTGGGGCAAATTTCTCCAAAAAATCCTCAAAACTTTCTACCAGAAGCGTTTCATTAATTTCCTTAATCTTGTCATCATCAAGGCTTGTCTTCCCTCTTACATCCCCAATCAGGGTCAGAAGATTCAGCTTTTCAGGATTCATTTCGGAAAACAGAATAGTCCGGTTGGTTTGTGTAATAGTTTCCATACGCTTTTGCTCCCTCTTTCTCACTTTTATTCAATCGTTTCCATCAGCTGTCACTAACAGAAAACGCGAACATCACAATCCTTATAGCAGGCAGTTTCAGCCCTATTTATTGAATCATAGAAATATAGTGAACCTCCAGATCATAAGCTCCATCCGGAGATGTAATGGATATGATATCGCCAAAGCTTACGCTGTACTGTATCTTTCTGCACACAATAGAACTTCCGATCATTAGGGAAGACTCCGATGAATGATATAAAATCATCCGCCTGTCTTCATCCGCTATGAGAAATATGTGGTCCAGTCCCAGGGCTGCGGAAGCGCCTGGATATTCTTTCATTAAATCTCCAAGGCTCACCCGGTTATCCTTGATCTTATACATAGGGAATGTAAGGGGAGGTATCTCATCTTCTCCCTCCGGCTGCTCCATAAAATAGGCATCCATCTTACCCTGGAATCGGTTCTGAGCTTTCTTTTCCGTTATCATTTCCAGTTCAGGCTTTGGTTTATGGAACAATCTCCAAAGGGCAGCGCCTGCGGCTGCCATAAGAAGTACGACGATCCACCAGTATGCCTTCCACAATGGAATCACCTCTAAGGAATAGGTATAGGAAACTGCCGCCTCTCCATCGGATATCTTAAGTATCAGATTTCGAATCCCTGCTTTTAATGGTTTAATTGTGAGGATTCCATTATTCAGACTGACCTCTGCCAGATCGCCGGCATCCTGTTCCAAAGTATAAAAAATACTGTCTCCATCAGAATCAGTAAAATATTCCTTAAGCACCAACTGCTTTTCCCCGGTTAAAGGATTGAAATGAACGTTCTTGGGAAGTTCTCCTGTAGGAGGCGTGTTAATCACCTGAATTCTTGCCGTATTAAAGATGCAGGATTCCATCCTGTCATCCAAACGGGCTTCTATGTAATAAGTCCCTGACTGAGACAAAACCATTTCTCCTGTAAGAATCCCTTCCTTGACGGCTGTTTCAATATCCCTTCTGCCGCTTTCCGATTGCCCGTCCGGGTATATTACCACTTTAGGTGTGAAGTTTGTATAAAAGGCTTCGTCCCTGATTACGGACCCGCTTTTATCCTTAAAATAGATTTTATAAGGCAGCGGCTTGTTTCTGGCAATTGCTGTTTCTATTTCCATAACAGGGATCAAATCCCTGTAGCTGATCAAATAAATCTTCAGTTCCTGGTTCTTTTTTGTATTGGTCTGTATGGTCATTTCGCTGATATCTCTTTTTATATCCAATACCTTTGCCACAGAATAGTGAACCAGATTGACCGGTTTTATCTGCTGCTCTCCGTAAACGACCGTAGTATCTCCAATTTGCTGTGGTGATATCATCAGGACATCCATCTCATCTAAATGGGAATCATCTAACTTAATTCGCAGACTCTGGCTGCCTTCCCCATAAATGCCCCCTGCGATTTCCTGAATACGGTAAGCCATGTTGTCATGAAATATCCCGTACAGTACTTCGATCAAGGTTTCCGGCTTTTCAACCGTATAATTTTGTCCGCCTGTCTGGCTGGAAATTTCCTTCAGAATCTCTTTGCTGCCGTCGTATTTGCCAAATGCCACCGTATAAAGCGGTATACTCCGGGACTGACATGCCTCTACCGTGTTTCTCAGGTCCTGATCAGAAGTTGCTTTGGTTCTTCCGGCCCGGGAGCCTTTTAAATCCGTTTCGCCATCCGAGATCAAAACAATGATGCACTTTCGTCCGTTTTCCTGTCCTGTCAGGCCATATGCATAGTTTAATCCTAAGCCAATGTCCGTATTGCCCGAATATCCGGCAGAATCCATCAGATTTTTTAATGAATCCCTCTCTTCCTGAGTCCTCACAGAAACAGGAGCAGCAGACGACATAATGTGATCATTATATGCCACAAACCCAATTCGGATATCAGCACTATGGACTGTATCTATAAACGCTTTTACCATACCGATGGCAGTGTAGTCCGGGTCATTGGCAGCCATGGAACCGCTATAGTCCATGACAAACATGACATCCAGACCGTTTTTCCCACTTGCTATTTCCTCCCCGGATGCACAAAACGAGGCGGAAATAAAAACAAGACAACTTAATAAAAATGAAACCGCCTTTAACCTTTTCATAAATTCTTACGCACCTTTATCTTATGGTTTTTTCTTATTTGTCTTATTCTCAGATTTTTATTCCGTGTAATGCTGTTAATACGATGAATCTGTTCATAAAGCAGAATTCATACCACACTTTTATTTTTCCACTTTCCTAAAATCATAAGTATGTACACAACATCCACTGTCAAAGCAATCAAAAAGGAATACCTTGAGAATGATAAGAGTACTGTTGCCAAATAAGCGATCAGAATGATATTAAGAAACTGCCTTAGCTTTCTTTTGAAATAGGCATCCTCTTCTTCATACACTTCTCTGTTTTTATCGTTCACAGGTTTTGTCAGCCAAAAGGCTATCAATCCACCCCCCATCATGATTCCCGAAACCGTCAGCGGTACATTCATGTACTTTACAAGCAGCATGGTTCCTGTCGTAACGGCAAACGAAAACAAAAAGCAGTGACTGAATTTATCCAAATGCAGTCCTCCTGCATAGGAACGCAAAATACAAAATATAAAAAAGAATACAACTACTTCCAGCTTCATATTAAGACAAAGCGCAATCGCAATATTTGCCAGAATCCCTACCATCATTTCCAATGCCACCTGTGCTGCATATTCGTAGGTTTCAAATGATGCTGATGGTAAGCTATCTTTTTTATATGCGTACCTTGCCAACATGAGTTCAAACTTTTTCACCGATTAAAACCTCTTAAACTTTCTTACATCTTCTGTCATCTTTGGCTGGTGAGATATCCAGCAGCAGCGAGCATTAGCGCTATAAAGAATTACCGACAAAATCAAAAAATTAAACACCGAATGATTCACCTTAATCTTTTTCATATTTCCCATAATATCGCCTCTCCTATGCTTTTTTTTACAATATACTACATATTTTGCAATTTTCCCCCATCATGTAATTATTAACGGTTTATATGTAATTTTGAGTATTATTTATTAGAATTATGATGTACATAAAAAGATCCCCATGCACTCAATAAAAAAAGACAAAATGACATCAGCTCCGATGTCATTTTGTCTTTCATACAATTGTTCTTTTTATTAAAAATAACTATATATCATCATATAATATGGTTTCCAGTGAAAATATATCTCCTTCCCAATCCAGTTCGACTTGCCCGTGGTACCTTTTTGCAATTTTCTTCATCGAATAAATTCCCCATCCATGAAAAGCCTCTTCTTTCCGGCTCACCAGTCTGTGTCCCTTATTATGCTCTATTTTCCCCTGATAACGGTTTCTTACAAAAATATACAAATTTCCTTTTTCATGCGTAATCTCTATCCAGATCTCCCGCTTGCCCTTTTCTACATATTCAGAGGCTTCTACTGCATTATCGAAGGCATTTCCAAGCAATACCCCAAGATCTTCATCTTTTATCTTCATACTCCCAGGCACTTCCAGTTTTGTATGTAAAAGTATTTCCTTTTTACATGTTTTTTCCCATACATGGTTTACCATGGCATCAATAATTAAATTTCCTGTTTTTGACTCCACTCGTCCTATACTGGTTGATTGGCCTATTAAACTATCTAAAGTTGTTAATAATTTTTCATTTTGTCCGGATTTCGCAAGCTCTTGTAAATAGATTAACCGCTGTTTCATATCGTGCTTCATTTCCTGTATTTCTGCCGATGCCGCTTCCTCCAAATCATGCTGTCTTCCATAGTATTCCAGTTGCTTTACATACATATGGGCATTTCTCTTCACCTGAATCGTTTCCACTAATCTTAAATAAATAGGATACATGGATAGATTCATAATCGTTAATATGAGTGCTGCCATAAGCAGCCAGCCAAAGGAATCCGTTACTTTTCTATCTGACGTTTCTACCAGCATATAAAGTACGGGATAAAGGAGCAGCCCGGATATCAAAAATATAGTTAAATAGGCACCTCCGCCATAGGGTACCCTCCCGCCTCCATGACGGTTCATGAACCAGCGGATTCCCATCACTATTAAGAACAGTAAAAGCTTTGCAAAAATAGAGTTAATCATGAATGACGGATTTTGTCCATTATTCAAATACACATAGGCAGCATCCCCAATTCCTTCTAAAAGCATCCACATCATGACGAATGTTATAGGAAATGTAAACCGCTTCCACAATATCCCTTCATAAGAAGTAATACCAACTGACAATATTGTCATTAATGTCAGTATCAGGTTTATTACGGGATGGAAATATATCACTTCCGTATTAATACAAAACTGCCATAGAAAAAAAAGAGCCCAGCCGACCAGCCCCACATATCGGTTCTCCTTTACAAGAAAAATATCCAGATACACTTTCAGTAAAAGCGTAGAATACAACGACATGCTAATGCTTGTGAATATCATTTTAACTGAATTCATTTTTTACCTCTTTTTAAACTGCCTCAATTTTTCATCCACGGCCTTTTTATACGCCCTGCTTAACGGTAAAATGATTCCTTTCGGCATTTCCACCTCTTCATACCCCATACGGATAACATGCTGGTAATTTACAAGATAAGACTTATGTATCCTTAAGAATTTCCCCTTACTTTGATCCAGACTTTTTTCTATCTCATTTAACGCTCTATATTCTTTTAAGAAGCCATCATGCAAAGCAATTTCCGCCACTCGAAGCTTGCTTTCAAAATACAAAATATCACGTATTGCCACTTTATAATCCGACTTCATATATCGGAATCGGTAATATGAATCCTGCGCTTCCACAATCCCTAAAATATAATAAAAAGTTTCTTCAAATTCATTCTTTTTTATTGGTTTAGTAAGAAAACCAATTGGAGCGACCCGGAAGGTTTCTTTCATGTATCCATCATGTGATGTCACATACACCATCTGTACCATACGATCTATTTCACGTATTTTATATGCCGCTTCCAGACCATTCATATATTTCATCCGTACATCCAAATAGATTATATCAAACCGTTTTCCATCAGTTACCGCCTTAACCAGATCGCTCCCATCTTCATAACATTCCACTTCTACTTGAATTCCGGCATCTTTCCCAAGTTCTAACAAATATTTTTCCAACCTTCTCAGCAAGTAAAGCTCATCATCACAAACAGCTATCTCTATCACAATCATTTTCCCCTGTAAAAACTCAAACTTTCCTGCCCTGCCGGACATTATCTCTATCCAGATACATAGCCACTCATAACATATAAAAATCGGAATAAAACGTATTTCCAAAAATCATTTCAGCATATCTTGCTATTTTAAATATCGGCATAATTGCGAATTTCCATAAATTTCCAGTCATTTCGATAATACCATTATAGATTTAACAAAATACCATGTCAATACGTATTCGATTTTAGCAATATTAGTTTTTTTCTATAACAATATATGCCTGCCGGTATCGGATCCGAGTTTTTCCAAAGAAACGCTTTAAAGTATCTCCTTGCGGATGGACACCCCTTGCCTTTGGCTATATCCATCCCACTACCGGGCGGATTCGTGACTTACCTCCTTTCGAACGTGTGCCCGCCGAGCGCACAAATTTACAGGGACCGTATAACTAATGCGAGTTATACAGTCCCTGTTTTTAGACTATCTTATTTTCCGACAGCCCCCCTTTTTTTTACACACTGACGTAGAATCTATTCTAATAATATACCACCTTTTTCAAATCTTCAGCCTTTTCCTGCGCAGCCACAGGTTATCATCTTTTCTTTCACAAACCGCTTTACTTTACTGATACCGGCTGAACCATATTTTTTAGGATCAATCGTTTCCGGGTTCTCCTTAAGCACCTCTTTTACCCCTTCACTGTAAGCAATTCTCAATTCAGTCGCATAATTTACTTTACATATGCCGCGTTCGATTGCCATCTTCACGGTTTCATCCGGCAAACCTGAGGCACCGTGGAGCACCAGCGGTATCGCAACTGCCCTGGCAATTTCGGATAACCGCTCCAAGTCCAGTTTTGGTTCACCCTTGTAGATACCGTGTGCTGTACCAATAGCTACCGCAAGGGAGTTCACGCCGGTCTTCTCGACGAACATTTTCGCTTCTTCCGGATCTGTGTAGGCACTGCCTTCGCCGCCATCTAAATCATCCTCCTTGCCGCCAACCTTCCCAAGTTCCGCTTCGACCGGTATATTGGAAGGCATACAGGCTTCGACAACTCGTCTGGTTAATTCAATGTTTACTTCAAAAGCCTCATGGGAACCGTCGATCATGATCGAAGTATAGCCGGTCCGCAGTGCCTGCATTGCCAGTCTGAAATCAGATCCATGGTCCAGATGGAGGGCCACGGGGACTTCTGCCCGCTCCGCCGCGGTTTTTACATTTGCCAGATACAAGTCAAGTCCCGCATATTTAACAGTAGAAGGCGTTGTCTGCAAAATCGCCGGGGCATTCAACTCCTCGGCAGCCTGGATTACCGCCATGACCATTTCCATATTTTCAACATTAAATGCCCCTACTGCATAACGGCCGTTCCTGGCATCTGACAATATTTGACTAGTTGTTACTAAAGGCATATATTCCCTCTTTCCTTATATCCTGCTCACGGTTACACCGTCCAGGATTGTTTCCAGATTCTCTTGTTCAAAATATCCTGTTCTTATTGATAATGCGTTTGCAGCAGAGACTGCCACAGCATATGACAGACAATCCTCAGAAGCTTTATTCATCTCCAATGCCGCTGCAAATGAAGCCACCATGGAATCTCCGCAGCCAACTGTATTGACAGCTTTAATTTTTCCCGGTTTTCCATGATAGACTCCCTCATCACAGACCAACACTGCGCCGTCAGAACCCAAAGATATCAGCACATATTTTATTCCTATATCATGAAGTTTCTGTGCCCAGATCTTGACATCTTCAATAGAATCAATCTTACAGCCGAACAAATCCTCCAGTTCTTCACGGTTGGGTTTTACAAGATCTGGTTTTGCCGCCAGTGCAGCTTTTAAGTATTCACCGCTGGTGTCAAGCAAAACAAGCTTATTGGCTTGCTTGGCAATTTTTATTAAATCGGCATATATTTCTTTACTAAAGCCTATGGGTACACTGCCGGATATGGTAACAATACTTCCCTCTTGTATAACATTACGGAAAAAATTCAGAAACTCCCTCTGTTCTGCTTCTGTCACCTCAAAACCTGGCTCCAAAAACTCTGTGGAAGTATTATCTTCCGTCAGAATGTTGATGCAGCTTCTGGTTTCACCATTGACATGGAAGAAATCATGGGCTACGCCATCCTGTTTCAGAAGTTCCAGAAGATAGTCACCATTATATCCGCCGGCAATCCCAGTCGCCTTAACCGGAACCTTGCACAAATTTGCCACACGTGCCACATTCAGACCCTTGCCACCGGCACTGTTCCGGCACCCAATCACTCTCATGACTGTCCCTGGATCTACACTTCCGCTGATGGTATACGCCTTGTCAATGGATGCATTCAATGTTACTGTTATTATCATAAGCTCACTCACGCACTCCTATTAAAGCTGAATCCATGGTGCCAGCCCGTCCGGCTGATCAGGATTCGCCCCGGTCTCTCCAGATTTGAAGTAGGATACCAGCTGGTTAATAGCGAGAAATGGCAGACCCATTACCGGATAGCTCAAGCTTTTGCCAAAATAAATATTACAGATACCATCCAGCTCCATTGCTTCATTTGTATATACGATAATAGCAGCACCTTTTTTCTTCAGATCCTCCAGCAATGCTTTCTGCAGCTCAGGAGAATGATCGGATATGGGCATGATGACCAATGTGTCTTTACCGATCATCACCATCGGGCCATGGCGCGAATCCAGCATATGATAATAATTACTGGGCAGCTGGCAGATTTCTTTAAATGTCAGTGAACCCTCTTCACAAACACCACTGAGTTCGGCATCCCCCAATACGACGGCATGGTTCCACGGAAGCTCCGCAATCTTTTGGAGCTCTGCTTCCCACTGTTTTAAGTATTCGTCACCATGGCTGACCACCAGTTGCAGATCTTCCAACTGGGCCTGATTTTCTGACAACGTTCCGACTATATAGAGCCATGCAAAATACAGACAGGAGACCGTCCTGGTCTGGCATACACTATTATCAAAAGCCCAGGGCATTGTCAATGTGAGATCACTGATCCTGCTGGCCGTTGAATCTTCTTTGCATACAATCGAAATCACCTGTATCTTGCAGATTTCCCGCATTTTGGTCACTGCTTGAATGATTTCAGTTGTTTCACCGGAACGGGATATGGCCACAACGATGGCGTTTTCAAAGATTGCCCGATAGCGTTCACCATGAATGAGCACGTCACCGGCAGCCATCGCAAGACCCACTCGCTTTAAGCTTGTCATAGTATTCTGGGCATAGGATTTCGCTATGGAATAGCTGGATCCGCAGCCCAAAAAGATAATATTGCTATCTGAATTGTCGGCCAAAATCTTCTTGATTTTATCTATGTATCCAGACAGATACTCTTTTGTCTGTCCCATGGATGTATATTGTTCTCTGATTTCCTGCAGCGTGAGCATTTAAATCACCTTGATTGGAATTATATTCCATCTTCCCTTTCATTATTTGTTGTTTTCACAAACGGAGCGGGAACAAAGCAGTTAATGCTTTCTCTTCCCTTCAAAATCATGCTGTGTGTAAGTTCTTTTAATGTCATACCCTCTCCCTCAAAAATACCGGCAATCACCATCGGGAAGTTGCACCCAGATATTACCTCTATATTTAATTGGGGATTTTTCATTTTTATCATTACCGACTGGTTATAAGGCGAACCACCTGTCAGGTCAGATAAAATCAGGATTTCTTCATAATCTTTCTGAAGTTCCTCCAAGGCATTAAGTAATTTTTCCTCTAAATCATCTGTGTTGTAGGACTCAAGGAAATCCACACCAACCAGCCGGTTGGTCCTCCCTGCCACCAACCCGACTGCTGAAATGATCCCTGATGCAAAATTCCCATGTCCTGTGATCAAAAAGCCTGTCATAAAACGCCTCTTCTCCAATTAATAATCCGCTTAATAGTTTGCGGTAATATACCGTATCGCATCTGCCACAGCATCATCGGCATTGCTCCTGGTAATAAATTCACTGATTGCCCTCACTTCATTCGCTGCATTGGCCGGAGACATGGCAACAGCTGATTCCCGAAGCATAGAAATATCATTCATTCCATCGCCGATTGATGCCACATTTTCCCTACTCATATGCCGCAATTGTGTGAGATACTTAATTGCCGCAGCTTTTGAACAATTACGCCCGATAATATCCACCGTATGATCAGTAGATAACAGGGCGGTTACATTGTCAAATCCGCTAATAAACTCCCTGACTGTTCTGATCACCTCAGGATCAAATGTATGAACTGAAATCATATAACAGGAATTTCCATCTGCGAAATAACTGTTGAGGTCAGGTACGATTTCAACTCCCACCTGGGACAGCATTTCTTCCCTCATATAGGTAACTTGGGCCGGTGAGACCAGAGAGCCTCTTTGCTTTAAGCTTTCCGATTCTTTCTCCAGCAGTTCTTCCCAGTTTTCAGGTATCAGATAGCTCCTGCTTGTACTGATCGCATAACAAATACGATGTTCTTCCATGAAATTGATTATTCCATCCAGGCCTTCTGTCGGAAGCCAGCGGCCATAAATCTGCTCCTGACGGCTATTAAATATACATGCACCATTGTTGGAAATAATATCCGGATAGATCTGGCTTTGACGGCAGATTTCATATGCATCACAATAGATCCGCCCTGTTGCAATCACGAACTCGATGCCGGCATGTTCCAGACTCCGTATCGCGGCCGCATTCTTCTCACTGATTCGGAAATCAAGTCCCAGCAATGTGCCATCCATATCGCTGACAAACATTTTTATCTTATTACCCATGTTTTTACAGAATCCCCAGGAATGATAAAATAATCGATAAAATAAATGTACTGATAATCAGGATAACGGGACTGGTTTTCTTTTTCACCAGCAAATAGTATAAAAAGAAGACATAGCCAAATGGCAGAATGTTGGGGAAAATCTTATCTAAAAAGTCTGCCTGGAGTGAGACTGTTGTAAATTCATTTACAACAATTTCCGGTAATAGCGTAATATTTACATAGGATGCGATCAATCCACCGATCACGGTACAGCCCAGAACAGTTGCCGCTTTACCGATCAGTGTGGACGTTTCTTTGATCGTTATGATTGCTTTTGTTCCAAGATTATATCCCAGATGGGTCCAGACGATCCGCAGCAGGAAGACCATCAAATAAAAAGCGAAAAACAAAATCGGACCAAGGATACTGTTGTTCAGCGCCATAGAGGAACAGATTCCGGCCATAATCGGCAGTATGGTAAACCAGAAGATAGCATCACCGATCCCGGCAAGGGGCGCAAACAAAGCAACTTTCAAACCTTTGATGGTGGCTCTGTCCTCCTTAGCCTCTTCCAGAGAGATGAGCAGTCCCATTAAAAATCCAACTAAGTTAGGATGGGTGTTAATAAACTCCAAATTATCCTGCATCGCTGCTGAAAGGCCCTCTTTGTCATCTTTATAGATCTTCTTCAAAAGCGGCAGCTGGGATACTAAAAAACCGCCGGCCTGCATTCTTTCATAGTTAAAACTGGCCTGCAAAAATGTTGAGAGAAGGCCAAGCTTTGTGATATCTTGCTTTGTCACAACTTTGCTGGAATTGTTATTAGATGCCATCTTCATCGTCCTCCTCTACTACACTTACAGTTTTCATCATGACTTTACCTTTTTCAGTGTTATAAGTCATGAGTGCAAATGCCACACCGACAATCGCAACAGGCAATAAATTGGAGTATGTAAGGAAACAGGAAATCACAAACCCAATTAACAGATAAGGCATAAATTCTCTTTTCAGCATTACCTTTAGCAGCATAGCAAAACCAACGGCCGGCAGAATGCCCCCTGCCACTTCAAATCCATGTGTCAGCCATACCGGCATTGCTGTAACCAATGCTTTCATCGCATCCTGGGCGATATAGGCACTGAGGAATACAACCAATGCATATAAAAATGTAATGATACAGGTACAGATAATATTTATCCTGACAATTTTATCCGTGTCCGCTTCTTCCGCTGCACGATCTGCACCTTTCATAAACAATGAAAAACTGGAATAACAAAACAGGATCACATACTGCATTAAAAAGCTGAAAGGCAATGACAGCGCCATCGCGGCAGTCGCCTCAACCTTTGTCGTATAAGCGAGGACTACGGTCATAACTCCTGCTAAGATTGGGTTCGGAGGCTGTGTACCTCCGGCCGGCGTTAAGCCTGCAAATGCCAGTTCCGTAATACCCCCAGCCAATAGCCCCAGCTGCAGATCACCTAAAATAAAACCGGCAAGCGTACATACAATAATCGGCCTGAAGATGAAAAAGCTCTCCAGCCAAAAATCAATTCCTACAATTGCTGTCATTAGCGCAAGGCTAATTCCCTGGCCAAATGTAATCGCCATAATTATTTCCTCTCCTTCTACAGATTGATGGTTTGCTTTGGATCACCGGGAACATCCTGGATATAGAGGTTAACACCGGCATTTTTGATCGCAGCGAAACTTGCCATATCATCATCATTTACATAGACTTTTTTACTGATCTGACGCTTTCCTTTTTCAAAGTGCATATTTCCCACATTCACTTCTTTAATCGGAACCCCACCTTCAATGAGCTGCTGCACCACCTGCGGTGTCTTGCAGACAATAAAGATCTTCTGTTTTGCTGATGCCTTGCCTATGATCGCAATTGTCTTTGCGATAGTAAAAAAGCGGATACCAGCACCTGATGAATCTGCCGTCGCGGTCATAAGCTGTTGGGACAGCTCATTTTCTGATGATTCATCATCCGCAACGAGGATCAGATTTGCCCCCAGAGACATCGTCCATGTAACACCTACCTGCCCATGCACCAATCTGTTATCAATTCTTGTTAACAAAATGTTCGGTTCTCCCATATCTTCACTCCCATCCATGCGTTTTACAGCACACATTAACTCTTTTAAACATTTCAAACAAAT
This sequence comes from Hungatella sp. UBA3147, assembly GCA_002365025.1. Classification (GTDB taxonomy): domain Bacteria; phylum Bacillota; class Clostridia; order Lachnospirales; family Lachnospiraceae; genus Lacrimispora. Next base: position 31,916 of record DEYX01000073.1, read on the forward strand.
GCCGGCTTAAATATTTTGTTTGTACCGTCATATTATCCTATTTTTACTTATTTTTCAACAAATTATCAGAATAAAGCCCAATACATAGATTGGTACTAACTAAAAACAGGCAACTTGCACAATCATCATTTGATTATGCAAGCTGCCTGCTAAAGCTCATATACATCAACGCCTGGATTTACAGTGTTAAATTTACTGTAAATGAGTATTTATCTCCCCGTACAATGGATAGAGTATATTCGATAATAGAGTGATTTTCATAGCTGAAACGCTCAAGGAACATACAGGGTGTTGTCGTAGGGATTTTAAGCAAATCCCGTTCCCTGGCATTGGGATTGACCGGACGGAAAGATTCAACGGCTCTGTCCATGTGAAACCCATAGGTATTTCTTAAATACTCATAGAGAGAACCACGGTTCTCCAAAAATGAGATATCGATGGAGTGAAATCTTTCCTGGGGCAGATATGTTGTCTCCAACATTAACGGATATTCTTTCGCTGAACGCAGACGCACAAGTTTGTGGAACATCGCCCCCTGGGGAAAAGCTAATTTTTTTGCAAGGGCATGATCAATCCGGATCAATTCATATTCGACAATGTGGTTATAGATAACAATGTTGGAATTTTTAAGTTCATCTGTAAAAGAATAAAATTTTGTCAATGGCTGCTCAAACACTTGCGGTCTGACAAATGAACCGTTATTGGGAAGCGTATAGATATATCCTTCTGCCTTTAATTTGTCCAGGGCACGACGAACGGTCGCCCGGCTGACATGATATTTTTCACATATCACCCGCTCGGCAGGCAATGGTGAATTTTCATCATACTCAAAAGACCGGATCCCCTCCAGGATCTTTTGGTACACATGTAAATAAAGTGCATCTGACTGCATGGTTTACCCCCTCTTAAATCAACTGAGTATCTATAGGACAACGTTACCGGTGGCCTTAGTTTAAATGATATACCTGACACTCTTTACAGAAGCAAATCTTTTTTTCAGGTCCCGATCGCCTCCAACCAGGCCTGAGTTTTAATTCATCTATATGTTAACATGATTTTCAGACTGTTGCAATTTAATCTGCCCTGATAAAAATTAATCAAGAATATCAGGTAACTTTTTCCGGCTACTGCAGCGCCTGAAGTGCTGCACCATTGGCCTGATTTTTTTTATAGTGCTTTTTCATATTTGTAATTTAATATTTTATGGTATATACTCAGATAAAACAAATATGTATTCATATGATGAAGGGAACTATGAATCATTTAGGAACGGTACAGATAGAAACAGGAAGAAGCTGAACGTATACTGTCAGATTGGATTCATCGTTATTCAGACAGTAAATTTTATCAATGGGCAATCGTATTATTTTATACTTTATACATTAGATAAAAGAGAGCAGACCCGGTAAAGTATTTGTTTCTCGTCTGTGGTATATTGTTTTAGAGAGAGGAATCTATATGTACGCATGGGAAGCCATACAAAAAACTCTGAACCACATCGAAGAACATCTCAGTGAAGAAATCCACATCGAAGATCTGGCAGAAACTGCCGTATTGTCACTGTTTTATTATCAGAGACTATTCACACGTTTGGTAAAAACATCGGTTCGGGATTATATTAAATTGCGCCGGTTGGCAAAATCTCTCCCGATGCTACGAGATAAAGAAAACCGCATTATCGACATTGCAATGGAATTCGGTTTTGGCAGTCACGTAACTTTTACGCGCGCTTTTAAAGAAACCTATGGGATTACCCCTTCACAGTACCGGGATAAACCGATTGGCTTACAGAATTTTGATAAACCCGATTTATCGCTTGGTTATATTGTGGTTGATGAGGGTGTACCGTTGATCAGTGATGGATTGGTTTTGGAAATGAACCGTAAATTTCTTGAAGAACCAATTAACTTTCTTGGTGTTACAGGATATTATCCATTCAAATATGGTAAAATGTTCGGCGAAAGAACCGGCGTTGACACGGTTGGCGAGATATGGGACAGGTTTTTTAGGGCTCTTCCGAATATCTCACATATCTCAGAGGGGCGCAGGGTTGGTATTTCTTATCACGGCGATGCACCAGACGGTTATTCGAGTTATTTTGTTGGTGCAGAGGTTAAAAAAGACGAGAAAAACCCTGAATTTACAAGTTGGCAACTCCCCATACGGGAGTATGTCGTCTGCGGCTTTGAATCAGAAAATCATGAACAGATGATAATTGGTCTGGGTAAGGCGATGAAATACACTCGGTTTTGGCTTAAAAAGCACAATCTGATTGCCGATGGTTTTTTCCCTGAGATGTACTATAAAAGTGCGTCCGACATCTCTTATGTAGAATTGTGGATTCCTTTTAAGATACGAGAAAAATAAATAATGAATGTTGGAGGAAAATCAAATGAGCAATTACGAAGAAGGATTAAAATTAATCGAAGAAAAGTTCGGAAACGGCAAAGACAATGTTATTTCCCTCGCGACGATTGCGAGGGAGCCGGGCGCTAACGGAATGCCCCGCCCGGTTGTCCGTAGTGTGGACGCCTATTATGAAGACGGCGCATTTTATGTTGTAACACATGGAAACTCAAACAAAATGCAGCAAATCTCGCAAAATCCGGAAGTTTCGGTTGCGGGTTGTTTAGAGATGTTCACCGCTAATGGAGTAGGTGAAAACCTCGGTTGGGTGCTTGATCCAAAAAATGCCGAAATAAGAACCAAACTCCGTACAGCTTTTTCCGAATGGTACGATATGGCAAATAATGAAAAGGATGAAAACTGTTGCTTTTTATCAATCCGTCTCACTAAGGGAACATTAAATATTAATCATTGGGAAAAATTATACCATATGGATTTTGTGAATAAAACTGATATGGAAAATGGAGGCATTTTTTAACAGCGCCTGTCCCATATAGGGTGCCTATTGATGGCAGCAGAAAATTTGATGACTAATAGGGGTATTGTAATGGAATTCGGCGAAAAATTACAACAATTACGAAAAGGAAAAGAATGGACGCAGGAACAGCTCGCAGAAGAATTATTTGTGTCCAGAACGGCTATATCAAAATGGGAAAGTGGAAAGGGATACCCGAATATCGATTCGCTCAAAAACATATCAAAACTTTTCTCGGTATCTATTGATGATTTGTTGTCAGGTGAGGAGTTGATTTCCCTTGCGGCAAATGAGAACCGCACTAATATCAATAAGATTTTCAGTCTGGTTTATGGTACTTTAGATGTTATGACAATCTCTTTTTATTTCCTTCCCCTTTATATTCGACAGGATAGTGACCTGATTCGGGCAGTGAGTTTATTTTCGAACCCAGACGTAAGCACAATTACATGGATAATTTATCTAGTTTCGCCTATTCTAATGGCAATAATGGGTATCGCACAAATAATTGCTCAACATTTTTTGAATGAAAGGTGGTATAGCATTAGCAGAACCAGCTCTATTCTATTACAGGCTTTTTGCATTCTTATTTATGTTGCAACTCGTCAACCTTCTGCAACTTCTCTCCTTTTCCTGTTTTTTATGATTAAGGTGGTTCTTTTGATAAAGAGCAGCTGAATAAAGTAAATTGTTCTGAAAAGACTTGTGAAAAGCCCTACGACACGAAAAGTGTCGTAGGGTTTTTGCCGTTGTGACGATTCGTTTCTTGAATATTTCCATGCTTGGCCACACAATGATGATGTGGCTGGCATACACAAACATACCAATATTACTGAAAGGATTTAACAAATGGAATTTATCATTAAAACAAACAGGTTAGTAAAACCACAAGGAACACGGCTTGATTTAAATAATTTATTGCCCTATGTTCAGAAAGGAGGAAGATGTGATGAAAAATAAAAAGTGTCTTATTCTTGCCGGAATTCTATTCTTGTTATTCATACTATTTACAGTAGCTGTTTTAACATTTGACGTCAGCCCTATAGGTCCGGAGCAATCCAACGTTGGATTCTCTACATTAAATGGCTTTATGTTCAAACTGCTTGGGGAAAACTTACTTTGGTACCATATCACAGACTGGATTGGTGTTGCAGCTATCCTTGTTGCTTTGGGCTTTGCTATATTTGGATTAATGCAGCTCATAAAAAGAAAAAGCATCAAGTGTGTAGACAGCGATATTAAATTACTTGGAGTGTTTTATGCCATAGTGATATTTTCATATGTATTGTTTGAAATATTTATTGTTAATTACAGGCCGGTTATTTTGGTAAGTACAATAGAACCGTCCTATCCATCTTCCCATACGATGATTGTACTATGTATCATGGCTACCGCAATTATGCAATTCCATTCCCGGATACAAAATAAGTCAATCAGAATTTTTGCGGAGGTCATATCTGTTGCTATCATCGCCGTAACGGTGATTGGGCGTTTTATTTCAGGGGTGCATTGGTTCACCGATATTGTAGGAGGTTTAGTATTAGGCTCTGCGCTTATTACAATATATTACGCTACGGTTAATCAGGTATCAAAGAAAAAATAATTACAGGAACAACGTTATTATCAGATTACTGCCCCAGTAGACTAACGGCACATGCCACACCTTTTTATTGGCCGCTAAAAGCATTTTACCTCTATTTCCGCTTCTAAAAAACCTGCTCTTAACCTCTTTACAAATTCCAGAGCCTTCCCTCCATCTCCATGAACACATACAGAATCCGCATCAATGGAAATCGTGCTTCCGTCAATGGCTTCCACCACCCCTTCTTTCGCCATTCGGATCACCCGCTTTAATGCCTGTTCCTCATCTTCAATCACCGAGCCTTTCCGGCTTCTTGGAACCAGGCTTCCATCCCTTTCATAGGCCCTGTCTGCAAATACCTCACTGGCAGAAGACACCCCTGTATCCTTTGCCGCCCGAAGCATCTCACTATTGCTGAGTGCCAGGAGAACCAGACTGCCATCCACCTCTTTTATCGCCTGGCAGATGGCTTTTGCCAGTTCATAATCGTTTGCCGCCATGTTATACAAGGCCCCATGGGGCTTTACATGACAGAGTCTGATTCCGGCTCCTCTGCAGAAAGCGTTCAGTGCCCCGATCTGATACATAACACTGGTTTTTACTTCATTGGGAGTAAGGCTCATATTTCTTCTTCCAAATCCCGCCAGATCGGGGAATCCCGGATGGGCCCCTGCCCTTACTCCATATTTTTTACACAAGGCCACCGTCTGTTCCATTACCACAGGATCTCCCCCATGAAAGCCACAGGCAATGTTTGCCGATGTAACATAGGGCAGCACCTCTTCATCCAGTCCCATTTTATAAGCACCGAAGCTTTCCCCCAGATCGCAGTTTAAGTCAATGACCGGCATATTCTCACCTCTAATTCTTTAATTCTGCATTTTTTAAATCCGTAATAAACATGTGTCCCGGGGCGTGAGTAATTACAAAGGGAGGCCTGCTGTTCATGACCACTGCCTGGGGAGTTACCCCACAAGGCCAGAAAACAGGCACCTCTCCATCATATATAGTAACCGGATCTCCAAAATCCGGTTTGCTGATATCTTTAATTCCAAGTGCTTCCGGATAACCAATGTGAACAGGTGCCCCATGAACCTTTGGCATGGAAGCGGTAATAGCAACCGTACTGGAAACCTGGCGATGAGGAATGGGCCTCATACTCACCACCATATTACCTGAAAATATTCCTGCGGGCGTACAGGGAATGTTCGTATGGTACATAGGAACATTTACCCCCTCCTCAATCTGTCTCACCGGTATACCGGCCTCCAAAAGTGCTGTTTCAAAAGAAAAACTGCAGCCAATAAGAAAGCTTACCAGTTTTCCCCTGGTTCTTTGATACTCCTCAAATAATTCTGATACCTCCATGTATTCACCGGTGCACGTGCCGTTTTCATACACCCGGTATCCGGGAATATCCCTTGGGATATCACTTCCTTTTGCTGTCAGGGAAAAACTCCTGCTCCCTTCATCCGATACTTCCAGAAGCGGGCAGGCCTTTGGATTTCTCTGGCAGAACAAAAGAAAATCCCAGGCCAGCTCTTTTGGAAGAATCACCAGATTCCCCTGGGCATAGCCGCCGCACATTCCGGTGGTAGGGCTGTGGATCACACCCTCCCTGATCAGCCGGCGGACTTCTTTGGGCTCCCTGTTTCCATACTCTGGTCCCATATTCTTTCCTTCTTTCCTGTCTTATGGTCTCTTTACCGGCATATGATATTCCTAAGCCGTTCCTTAAAATTCCTCAGCTTTTCTTCTTCCTTCCGGTAGATTGCCACGGCCTCACCTGGAGTTACATACTGAAATGCCACCCATTCCCCCGGCTTTAACTGGGCCAATGCGGAGATGTCCGTACTGATCACCGTAGCGATTTTAGCATATCCTCCGGTGGTCTGATGATCTGCCATCAAAACCATAGGAAGACCGGAAGATGAGATCTGAACTGAGCCTTCTACGATCCCATCTGATATGATATCTGCCCCATTCTTCATTTCTATGGGTTCTCCCTCCAGTTTGCAGGCCATGCGGTCGCAGTCCGTGCTTAACCGGAAGGGGTTCCGGATCAGAGTGTTAAGTCCCAGTTCCGTAAAAGCATTTTCCTGGGGGCCCATTACGGCACGCAGAAGAACCATACAGTCTTCTCCATAAAAACGGTAAGGTGTTGACGAATGACGCATCCATGGTTCCTTTTCTCCTACGGCTGCCAGCTTTTCATTTCCCTTTAATCTCTTTGCTATTTTCTTGAACTGCATGAGATCTTTACCTGACTCCAGATGATCCCCTTCAAGGAGTGCCCTTCCCTCCAAGCCTCCTATGCGGCATTTTAAATTGGTGGAACGGCTTCCCATGACGAGAGGAACCTCTACTCCTCCATAGACTGCCATGTAAGTCCGAAGGCCTGAGACCACAAGCTCCATGGACAGAATATCTCCTGTCCGTACCAGAATCGGGGAGAAAATGGGAACCGGGATTCCATTGATACAGGGTTTCATATCACCGCCTGTAAGGGCGATAATCTCGTCAGAGGTAAAACGGATCTCACCTCCCTTTAACGTAAATTCGATGACTGCCGCTGTTTCCGGTTCTTCCAGATTCCCGGCAAGGAGATTGGCAAGCTTCATGGAATACTTGTCACAGGCTCCGCTTTCCTGGATGCCCTGGCTTAGAAATCCTCTTCTCCCTTTATCCTGAACCGTGGACAAGGCTCCAGGACGCAAGATTTCAACTCCCATCCCGCCACCCCTTTTCCTGTTTTCTTTTTATTTCTTTATATTCTTCCTGGCTGATAGGTACAAAACGGATGGAATCCCCGGCTTCATAAAGAGGTTTTCCCATCTGCTCCGGCTTAAAAAGACGGTAAGGTGTCCGTCCGATCAACTGCCAGCCTCCCGGAGAGTCCATGGGATAGATTCCCGTCTGCTCTCCTCCGATTCCTACGCTCCCCGCTGGAATCCTGGTTCTGGGCGAGTTTAACCGGGGAGTAAAAATACGTTCATCCATTCCTCCAAGGTAGGGAAAGCCAGGAAGAAATCCCAGCATATAAATGCGGTAATCCCTGCTGCTGTGAATCCGGATTACCTTTTCCTCCGTAATCTTTCCATGTTCCGCTACAAAAGAAAGATCCGGTCCGAAGCTGCCTCCGTAGCAGACCGGTATTTCCACCAGCCTTCCTCTTATTCCAGTTCCGCCTTCCAATGATTCTGACAGCCGCGATAGAACCTTTAATACCGCGTCATAATCTGTTTTCATTGGGTCATAACATACGAGAACAGAACAAAAGGCAGGTACTGTCTCAACAATCCCTTCCACCGAAAACTCATGAATTCTCCGGTTTAATTCCATTACCTTCGCATTTACCTCCTCCCTGATGGAATCTCCCAATTCCACCAGGGCACCGCAGTCACCGACCGGCTTTATTTGAACCATGGCTTATCCCCTTCTTCAAAAAACCCTTTTTTCAGTACAGAGCAAAACCAGTGATCGGAATTATGGGAATAACGGACCGCATAAGCCGTACACTGGCGCATCAGGCTGACAATTCCTGTATTAAGCCGTATATTGAAACCATCGATTCCGGGAATCAGAGAACCGGTCATATCAATAAGACCGGTTCTTGATGCCGCTCTCATCAGTTCCGCTTCCATTTCCTCCCGGTGAAGAATTTCCATATCCCGCTTTAAATAAGCAAGTGCCGCAATCAAGCCGTAGCAGCCCCAGTCAGAACAGGTTGCCGTTATCACATGGTCCGCTCGGCTGGCCGCCAGAATTCCGCCTCCGCAGCCGCATAAACATTCCCCGGAAGCCGTTAAGGGTATGTATTTTTTTATATGATCTGCTATGGCTCCCATTCCGATCTCATTGCCAAGATCACCGATGGCAATGTTTAAGACTCCCTTTTCCCGAAGCATTTCCCATAGTACATCTGTCTTGGCTTCCAGTTCTGTTACATTGTCTCCGGCTGAGTTGTGATAAACACCATTTTCATTGGAACCGGGAGCCTCCACTGAGATTACCGCTCCGGGAAGCCCTTCTTTTATCAGCCATTCCGATTCGATTTCTGCCCTGGCCGGATTTTTTGTAAAGGCCACTACTCCCATGCTGAGAGGAAGTTCCCTTACAGTCCCTATATCCTGGTAAATATGGAGACCTATCACGCAGGCACATTTCACTACGGACTTCACGCAGTCCTCAGGGCAGATAATAACAGGCTTTGCCCCAAAAGCCATGACCAGGGCTCTTGCCAGCAGCATGGAACTGACCATTCCATCCATCTCCGGCTTCTTATGAGGCAGAAGCACAAATCCTGTCAATATATAAACCAGATCATTCTCTTTCACCGTTTCACACAGCTTTTCCGCCGCTCCCATGGTAAGAGGCTCCCCCATCTGCTCCCGGCTTCCGGCATAAAGAATCCGGCACACCCCATAGCCCCTGGGATCTAAATTCATCAGAGCATCCAGGTTTTCTCCCACATTTCTCTTTTCCAGTCCGCCTCTGTCCATCATCCACTCCTAATCAAATATACTATCTCTGCCTGTATACTCTAAGTATTCTTCCAAAACAGCATCCTGAATCTTCTTTAACGTCACCGGATCCCTTCCACCTACAGGCTTTCCGTCAATAACGTCTGCATGAAGGCAGAAATTAGAGGAAGAGGTCACGATGACCTCATCGGCCTCCATAAGCTCTTCCATGGTAAATGCCCGCTCCAATACCTGGATTCCAAGCCTGTAGCAGGCCTGAATCATATGGGTCTTTGCAATCCCCCGAAGGATCAGGTTATCATTGGGATGGGAAAGAAAGGTTCCGTTTTTTAAAATGGAGATATTGCTGTGGGCGCACTCCGTCACCATGTCACCTCTGTGTAAAACAGTTTCCATAGCTCCGGCTTTTAAAGCCTCCTGAGAAGCCAGCACGGACGGGAGAAGATTTAATGTCTTAATATTGCAGTAAAAAAACCTGGTATCTTCCATTGTTATCAGGCGGATGGGAACATCAGGGTCTTTTAGTTTATTAGGCCTTATCATGACCCACAGCTTTCCAAGCATTGCCTCGTCATAAGTATGATCCCTGGGAGCTGTTCCTCTTGTCACCTGCCAGTACACAAAATGAGTATTTCCCTCCACCATGGAAAGAAGTTTGGTCAGAAGTTCTCCAAGCTCCTTCTTATCCATGGGAATCTTAATATCCAGGGCTTTGGCACTGGAGTAAAAACGGTCCAGATGATCTTCCAGAAGATACAATTTGTGATTCCCGCCAACGGTAGCATCATAAACTCCATCTCCAAAAAAATGAACACGGTCCTGAAAGGGAACCATCAATTCCTCAGGGGCTCCGATCCTTCCATCATAATAAGCAAGCTCTTTCATAATATCTCCTTTTCACTGGAACAAATCCCAAATTTTAACTCTAAAAATTTCTTAATTAATTCCACACAATGATCCAGCCCCAGACTTTCCGTATTCAGGCAAAGGTCATAATTTTCAGGGTTCTTCCACTGCCTTCCGGTATGATACATATAATAGGAATTCCTGTATTTATCCAGTCTGTCAATATACTTTGCAGCCTCCTGTTCGGATATTCCCTGCCGCTCCATCTCCCGTTTTAAGCGGAATTCATATGGGGCATCCAGATACACGGATACTACATTGGGCTCATCCCTTAAGACAAAATCCGCTGCCCGGCCAATACAGACATAGGATTCATGATGAAGAAGCTCCTGCAGAACCTTTGCCTGATAATTAAAAAGGTTCTGATCCGATAAAAAATTGCCGCTTTCCTTAGGAATGACTTCGCCGCTGTAGACTCTTCTTGAGGCACGGTATAAAAAAGTTTTTTTCGTATTTTCATCTGCATTTGCAAATATCGCCTCATTGATTCCGCTGTCTTCTGATGCCAGACGCAAAAGCTTTCTGTCATACACATCGATCCCGTAATCAGCCGCCAGTTTTTTACCGATGTAGCTTCCGCCTCCGCTTCCGCAGGTACGAGTGATGGCAATGGCAAAATACTTCTTCTCATCCATAATCGTATCCTCCTATTGTCCAAGATATGCCTTCTTTACCCTGTCATCCTTTAGCAGTTCTCCGGCATCACCTTCCATGGTAATCTTCCCAGTCTCCATAACATAGGCTCTGTTTGATATAGATAGGGCCATTTTTGCGTTCTGTTCCACAAGCAGAATGGTGATTCCTTTTCTGTTCACTTCTCTGATGATAGAAAAGATTTCCTTTACCAGCAATGGAGAAAGTCCCATGGACGGTTCATCCATCAGGATCATCCTGGGTTTTGCCATAAGAGCCCGGCCTACGGCAAGCATCTGCTGTTCACCGCCGGATAAGGTTCCTGCCAACTGTTTTTTCCGTTCTTTTAAACGGGAAAAACGATCAAATACATCTGCCATATTGGCCGCCATGTCTTTTCCATCGGTAAATGCCCCCATTTCCAGATTCTCCTCTACGGTCATCTGGGGGAAAATATGACGGCCTTCGGGTACATGTGCCAGTTTTAAATTGATGATCTTGCTGGGTTCTGTTTTTAATAAATCGGCTCCGTCAAAGAGTATCTCTCCCTTATCAGCTTTTTTTAAACCTGAAATAGTTCTTAAAATAGTGGTTTTTCCAGCTCCATTGGCTCCGATAAGGGAAACGATTTCTCCATCATGAACTTCCATGGATGCCCCGTGAATGGCTTCAATGGCTCCGTAAGATACTGCCAGATCCTTTACCTTAAGCATCTTTCTCTACCTCCTCATCGTCTTTTCCCAGATAGGCTTCAATGACCTTTGGATGATTGGCAATCTCCTCCGGGGTCCCGGATGCAATGGTAGTACCGAAATCAAGGACAGAAATCCGTTTGCAGATTTTCATGACCAGGCTCATGTCATGCTCGATAAGAAGCACGGAAATCTTAAATTCATCACGGATATAGTTGATAATCTCCAGGAGTTCTTCCGTTTCTGTCGGGTTCATCCCTGCCGCAGGCTCATCAAGAAGAAGGAGTTTCATATCCGTAGCCAGTGCTCTTGCTATCTCCAGACGCCTCTGTTCTCCATAAGGAAGATTACCTGCTTCATAATCTTCCTTTCCACTTAGTTGCACGATTTTAAGCAGCTCCCCGGCTCTTTTTGTCAGTTCTTTTTCCTGCTTCCAGTAAGCCGGTGTACGAAAAACGGCATGGAACAGATTGTAGGAAAGCTTTGCACTCATGGCTGCCTTTACATTATCGATTACTGTCATTTTCTTAAATAATCGGATATTCTGGAATGTTCTTGCAATTCCTGCTTCAACAATCTGATAGGTCTTTTTCCCATTCATGGACTGGCCATTTAAGTAAAAGGATCCTTCCGTCGGCTTATAAACACCGGTGATCAGATTGAACACTGTGGTTTTTCCAGCACCGTTTGGACCGATCAGCCCTACCAGCTCTGATTCTCCGATTTCCAGATTAAAGCTGTCCACCGCTTTTAATCCGCCGAACTGGATTCCCAGGTTCTGTGCTTTTAATACCGGCATGGCTCCTTCTGCTCCTGTCATATTTATACACCTCTTTCTGTTTTTTTCTGTTTTTTTCCCCAACCGCCTTTTCTGCCTGTCATCCGTTCATATACACGAATGAGGGAAAATTCCCATGCTCCAAAGATACCGCCCGGTTTGAATATCATAACCAGTACCAGTACTACAGAGTATGCCAGCATACGGTACTGGGAGAACTGGCGCATCATCTCCGGAAGGGAAGAAAGAAAAGCCGCACCGATTATGGACCCTGTAATGGAGCCTATCCCTCCGATGATTACCTCTGAGAGAAGCTCCGCAGAGTACATAAAGTTAAAGTTAGTGGGAATCATGGCTGTCATATAATGGGCATAAACACCTCCGCCGATTCCTGCAAAGAAAGCGGCTACAGTAAAGGTAAGCACTTTATAATAAGTAACATTGATTCCAGAAGCAGACGCTGCCATGTAATCCTCCCGAATGGCTTTCACCGTTCTGCCAAAGCGGCTTCGTATGTACATGTACATCATGGTGATACAGATCACCATGACCCAGAAGCTCCAGTAGAAGTTGGAAAGTTTTATAATACCGCTCATGGTTTTTCCGCCGCCTGTAATCGAAAGATTGCAAAAGAGAACCCGGATAATTTCTGCAAAAGCAATGGTCACAATGGCAAGATAATCCCCTCTTAAGCGTAAAGCCGGAATTCCAACCATGACTCCGGTCATACCGGCTGCAATCCCTCCTGCAAGAAGAGCAACCAGGAATAATGCGATATCGGGCAGCCCTTTTCCGGCAAGTCCATTGGATACAATGGCAGAGGCATATGCTCCCACTGATACGAAACCCGCATGGCCAAGGGAGAACTCTCCCATGCAGCCCACCACCAGATTTAAGGAAGCCACCATAATGATCGTATAGCAGGCAGTGGTACTGATTCCCTTGATATACTGAGTGGATCTGCCAAAAGCATTGTTTTCAAAAAGCAGGACAAACAGGAAAAAAACTGCCAGTACACCCAGGAAATTAAGGAAATAGGAAACTTTAAACCTCTTTTCCATGGTCCACCCCCTTAAACTTTCTCGCCCACATTCTTGCCAAGAATGCCGGACGGCTTTACCAGAAGAATCACAATCAGAATGGCATAGGTAATCGCTTCATACCAGCCCGGTGCAAATAGCTTTACATAAATCTCAATGAGGCCAACTAGAATTCCTCCAAGCATGGCTCCGGGAATGACACCGATTCCTCCGAGGACAGCAGCAATAAAGGCCTTAAGTCCCATCATGGAACCCATATCATTGGTGACACGTGGATATTTGGTACAATACATAAGAGCTGCAACTGCTGCCAGCGCGGAGCCGATGGCAAAGGTCATGGTGATGACCTTGTTGACATTGATTCCCGCAAGAATGGAGGCATCCCGGTCCTGGGGTACTGCCCGCATGGCTTTCCCCATCTTGGTGTTCTTTATAAATATCTGAAGGCCCGCCATCATGACCACCCCGATGCCGATGGTCAGGATAACATTCAGAGGAAGAACCACTCCAAGCACATTTACAGAGGGTAAATCAAATATCTTCTGGACATTATGGGGCTTTGCACCAAAGAGGACCATGGCCAGATTTTCAAGAAACAGACTCATGGCAAGTGCTGTAATAAGAGCTGACATGGAGCCGGCCCTGCGGACCGGCTTATAGGCTATCACCTCTACCATGACTCCCACCGCAGCGCATATGACCACGGCAAGGAAGACGGAAATCCATGCAGGCATTCCCGCATGGATCATGAAAGGAATGGTATAAAATAAGGTATAGGCTCCTATCATGATAAAATCGCCATGTGCAAAGTTAATCATTCGGATGATTCCATATACCATGGTATAACCAAGTGCAATCAAAGCATAGATAGCGCCCTGGTTCAGTCCGTTTATCAGGCTTTGAAAGAATAATGAAAATGTCATAGGATCTTCCTCCCTATCATTTTTCAGACCTTCTTGTTAGATTTATGCCACTATTCTTTTGTTCCTTCCGGTGAAAGAGTCATAAGCCATTTCACCTTTCCGCCTTCAAAAGTATTGATCGCAACGGATTTCTCCGGATCGCCATTTTCATCCATGGTAAAGGTTCCTCCTACTCCTGTAAAAGTCATTCCCGTCATCCCATTTACCAGGGAAACGGTATCTGATGCACCGCTGTTTTTGGCAGCTTCCACCAGCATGTAAATAGCATCATAGTAAAGAGCCGCACAGGCATTTAAGCTTTCCGTACCGTACTTTTCCGTATATTTGGATACAAAATTGATGACAGCCGGAGCGGTATCTTCGGAAGAATAGTGGTTGGTGAAATAGCAGTTTTCAAATTTATCTTCAAAACCTGCCGTATTAGTTCCATCCCAGCCATCACCGCCCATAACGGCTCCGTCAAAGCCTGCATCCCTTGCCGCGCCTACTAAAAGAGGAACTGTATCAAGGAATGCGGGATAAAACAGAAAATCTGCTCCTTTTGCCACTACCTGGGAGGTCTGGGACGAAAAGTCTGTATCCTTTGTGGTGCATTCTCCCACATATACCACTTCAATTCCGTTTGCCTCGGCATTCTCTATAAATGCATCTTTTAAGCCGTTGGAATAATCATCATCCTTGGCATATATAACGGCGGCTTTGGTCCAGCCTTTTTCCTTCGCAAACTGGGCAGCCATTTTGCCCTGATACGGGTCAATAAAACAATTCCTGAAAATGGTGGAGCCTTTTAAAGTTACATCTTTATTGGTAGCTCCTGTTGCAAGTAGGAGCATATTATCTTTAGAAGCCTGTTCGGCAACGGGAAGAGTAACGGAGGAAAAAAAGCTTCCCACGATAGCACTGGGGCCTTCTTTCATCAGACTGTTGTAAGCATTAATTGCCTGCTTGGCATCACCGCCGTCATCTACTATTTTTCCGCCATTTACAATTTCAACCTTATAACCGGAATCTCCGTTGTTGATTTCTTCAACTGCCATGGCAATGGCGTTCTGTGCGCCTTCCCCATAAACAGCAGACCCTCCTGTGACAGGACCGTACACGCCAATCTTAATGGTTTTCCCGTCTTCTCCTTCCGGGGCAGACGCTGCTTCCTGTGAAGACGTTGAACTTGCAGCGGCTGTACTGCCTCCTGCAGCAGTCTGCTGTGCAGATGAACCGCAGCCGGCAAGGAACGCTGCCGTTATTGCTGTAATAAAAGTCACGGGTAATAATCTTTTTTTCATAATCGCATCCTCCTCAATCTTTATCATAAAAGACGAAAATAAAGACGGAACAAGGAGGTCTCCCAAAAATGCAGGGAAAACCTCCTTGTTCTCCTTAAGAAACTTATTTGCCTTATGGACTTGGATCCATGCAATTACAAAATTTCCATAAGCAAAAGGAGCCACAACCGTACTGTGTACGCTTGAGACTCCCTTGTTCTCTCGTCTAATATGTTGGTAGGATTATAGCATTTGCATTTTTAAAATTCAAGTGTTTTTGACAGCTTTGTATTTTTGATGGTCTTGGCTTAATTTTCTTAATTATTCAGCCTGTTTCTGTAAACTTACTCTTTACTCCTGATATCTCTCCATAGCTGTTTTCAGCATATCTTCTTCAGATAAATTACTGTCGATAAACTGATCTGCTAACTGCTTTGTAAATCATGTTGGTTTAATAAAACGTTATCTATCTTTTTTTTACGCTCTTCTCTGGTCGTTGTCTGAGTCAATCCTTTTTTATCTAAAAAGGTAATGCAATATCTCAAAGTTAACAAACCTTAATACGATCTAATCAGCCATTAAACGGAGCAAAAATACGGAATTCTATTAGATTTTATTAGCAAGTTCCGTATAACGTACTGAATAGCCTGAAATTAACATGTTTGTACAAGAATACATATTTTATAAATATAAAGAACGAAACTTCTTTATGATGTTTTAATGATAAAAATAATTATAGAGGGTGAATTTATATGAATGATAATCAATGCTGTAAATGTCGTTGTTCCTGTGGGCATACCGGACCTAGATGTTGTCCAGGACCGACTGGTCCGACTGGTCCGACTGGGCCTACTGGACCGACTGGTCCGACTGGACCTAGGGGATTACAAGGACCTACTGGACCTACTGGTCCGACTGGACCTAGGGGCTTGCAAGGACCACAAGGACCGACTGGTCCGACTGGGCCTAGAGGCTTACAGGGACCACAAGGACCGACTGGTCCGACCGGACCGACTGGACTTACTGGTGCAACTGGACCTACCGGGCCTACCGGACCTACCGGGCCTACCGGACTTACCGGACCTACCGGTGCGACCGGACCTACCGGGCCTACTGGACTTACTGGTGCGACCGGGCCTACCGGGCCTACTGGACTTACTGGTGCGACCGGACCTACCGGGCCTACTGGACTTACCGGACCTACCGGACCTACCGGGTCTACCGGGCCTACCGGACATACCGGACTTACCGGTGCGACCGGACCTACTGGACCTACTGGACCTACTGGACTTACTGGTGCGACCGGACCTACCGGGCCTACTGGACTTACCGGACCTACCGGGCCTACCGGACCTACCGGACTTACCGGTG
>DEYX01000073.1:48783-49053 GCA_002365025.1 Hungatella sp. UBA3147
GACCTACCGGACTTACCGGTGCAACCGGACCTACTGGACCTACTGGACCTACTGGACCTACCGGACTTACCGGACCTACTGGTGCGACTGGGCCTACTGGACTTACTGGTGCAACCGGTCCTACTGGACCTACTGGACCTACCGGAGCTACCGGCGCTCAGGGACCAACTGGACCGACCGGTGCTACTGGTGCTCAAGGGCCACAGGGACTGCAAGGAATACAAGGACCTCAGGGACCTGAAGGGCCTGAAGGACCGGAAGGACCCGAAG
>DEYX01000361.1 GCA_002365025.1 Hungatella sp. UBA3147
TTTCTTCTGCATATAGTGGTTGCCTAGCTGCGACGGTTCCTATTACTGGAATATTTATGACCTCACGTTGCACCAGATTAAAACAGTCATCAATAATTTCAATAGTACGAGGCTTAGCAGGGTCTCTTCTGATGCATCCCATGTCTTCTAATTTTTTGAGTTGTGAATGTACTGAAGAACTGGATTTTAAATTAACTGCTTCTCCTATCTCTCGTACAGCCGGTGGATATCCTCTATCATTAATTGATTCTTTAACATAGTCATATATTTGCCTTTGCGTTTTACTCATCTTTTGATTTCGCCTAGGTATGCCCACCTTTCTAAATTGTATTATAGCACATACAACAGAAAAATACAAACATACGTTCTATCAAAAATATACCGAAAGCCTTCTTTACGAAGACTCTCGGCATAAGATTCAGCTACCCTGTTCAATTTCTGCTTTAGATATAAGTAATTCCTTTAATTCTGTCAAGGACATGTTTTGCTCTTCTAGTATTGTTGATACTTCTTTAAATTCTTCTAATTTTATTTCTTCTTGTATTTGTTTCTCTTTTTCCTGAAGTGTTTTAATTGCTGTCTTATATTGTTCTATCGAATCTTGTGTATCTTTTAGTTCATCTCTAAGTTTTACGAGTGGTGATTTGCGAACTCCGCGGGGCATAGTATCTCCTCCTCTACATAAAAATATTAATATGTAAATTATACCACATATTACCAAATCTATACAATGGATAATTGTGGTAAAGGCATTTAATGTAATCAGATTTTTTTATATATGGTTAGAATTTCTTATACATGGAATATGACTTTACAGCTTTACCATATAAATAAGCCCTCCATCAATTGTGTCATTACAATTAATAAAGAACTTATTTATATGATAAAAACATTACTGAATTGGTCTTGAAAATCTACCCCCATTTTACAAGTGAATCTACCCCTATATCTACTCCCATTTCCATGATAAATGCTGTTATCCTGCGATAGTTTACGACACTTTTCAAATTAATAAAAAATGCTAAAAACCTTGTAAAATAAAGGATTCTTATTCCTCCACCTCCAGCAAATAAGGCGTGATCTGATATACATAGAAATTCAGCCAGTTCCCATACATGGTGTTCGCCCCATTCCTCCAATTAAGCACCGGCACCGTATCAGGATCATTATTCTCATAATAATTGCATGGAATCTCAGGCTCCAATCCCTTATCCAAATCCCGGTGATATTCCCCGTCTAAAGTCATACGGTCGTATTCCGGATGTCCCTGGACAAATACCTGTTTTCCGTCCCGGCTCATTACCAGAAGTATCCCGGCCTCTTTTGATTCCGCAAGAATCACCAGCTCCGGCTGCTTTTCAATATCCTCTCTCCTTACCTCTGTGAAGCGGGAATGAGGCGCCATCACATAATCATCCAGACTGCGGACAAGGGGAACCTTCCGGTCTAAAACCTTATGCCGGTAGATGCCTGACAGTTTACTCTCTCTCTTATATTTCTGTATGCCATAATGGTAATAAAGCCCTGCCTGGGCTCCCCAGCAGATATGAAGGGTACTGGTCACATGGGTTTTGCTCCATTCCATGATCTTCTTTAATTCTTCCCAGTAGTTCACCTCTTCGAATTCCATGTTCTCCACCGGCGCACCGGTGATGATCATTCCGTCGAATTTTCTTTTCTTTACCTCATCAAAATAAACATAAAATTTATTTAAGTGGCTGGCTGACGTATTCTTGGAGGTATGGCTTTCCAGCATCAAAAAAGTACCGTCCACCTGCAGCGGAGTGTTGGATAGGGCCCGGAGAAGCTGAGTCTCTGTCTCTTCCTTTACAGGCATTAGATTAACGATCAAAATCTGAAGAGGACGGATGTCCTGGCTTAAGGCACGGTCCTCATCCATCATAAAAATGTTCTCTTTTTCCAGTATGGCTTTTGCAGGTAAATCCTTTTGTACTTTAATCGGCATATTTTATTCCTCCAGCATTTTAATGAAATCCTCTTCTGAAATAATGGGCACTCCAAGTTCCTTTGCCTTTTTATTCTTGGAAGAATTGGACGTAGTATCATTGTTGATCAAATAGGTGGTCTTAGAGGTCA
This sequence comes from Hungatella sp. UBA3147, assembly GCA_002365025.1. Classification (GTDB taxonomy): domain Bacteria; phylum Bacillota; class Clostridia; order Lachnospirales; family Lachnospiraceae; genus Lacrimispora. The sequence goes on from DEYX01000361.1 coordinate 2,098, forward strand.
CCGAACCGGTAGCCTTGCCTCCGCGGGCTTCTATGGCCTCCTGGAGGGCCTTCCGGTTTTCAAAGTGGTTTACGGAACCGGTAATAACAAATACCATACCTTCAAAGATTCCGTCCCCCCTAACCTCCATATCGCCCTCAAAGCTTACCTCAGACAGCAGGCGGTCCACCATCTCATTATTCTTCTCTTCCTTAAAATAAGTGATCCAGGCATCCGCTAACACCTTTCCGATTCCTGGCACTGCGGTCAGTTCCTCTTCCCCTGCTGCGCGCATCTTCTCAAAATCAAACTTAAATTCCTGGCACAGCATCTTGGCATTTGCCAATCCGATACCTGCGATCCCCAGGCCATAGATCAGCCTTGGAAGGGTGGTATGGGAAGCTTTCTCAATTGCTTTTATCAGGTTGTCGTAGGACTTCTTTCCAAATCCTTCCATCTGGGTAATAACTTCCTCATGCTGCTCCAGATGGAAAATATCCGCAAATTCCCGGATGAAACCGGCTCCGATAAATTTTTCCAGGGTCGCCTCTGATAAACCGTCAATGTTTAATGCATCCCTGCTCGTAAAAAGGGTGAAACCTTTCAGCCGTTTAGCCTGGCAGTCCGGGTTGGTACAGTATAAACTCTTGACATCATTCACCTTGCGGATTTCTGTTTTTCCGCCGCAGACTGGACATTGTTCAGGGATCCGTATCTTTTTGCTTCTTGTCAGGTTATCGGCAATCTGGGGAATGATCATGTTAGCCTTATAAACCGTAATTTCATCTCCCTCTCCCAGCTCTAATGCCTCCATAATGCTTAGATTGTGAACGCTGGCCCGGCTCACCGTAGTTCCTTCCAGTTCCACCGGATCAAAGATTGCCACCGGGTTAATGAGCCCGGTTCTCGATGGGCTCCATTCGATGTGGTCTAGTTTTGTTTCCTTGATTTCATCGGCCCATTTAAAGGCAATGGCATTACGGGGAAATTTGGACGTACGGCCAAGAGATTCTCCGTAAGCAATATCATCTAACAAAAGCACCAGGCCGTCCGAAGGAATATCATAGCTGGAAATGGCTTTGGAAAACTCTTCTACCGCCTCAGGCAGGGTATCTCTGGTCACCATTTTAAAATCCACCACATCGAAGCCCTGTCTCTTTAACCATTCAAACTGCTCTTTTCTGGAGTTTTTAAAGTCAACGCCCTCCGCCGTTACCAGGCCAAATGCTTTAAAATTCACATTTCTCTTAGCAGTGATCTGGTTGTTTAACTGCCTAACGGATCCGCTGCATAAATTCCTTGGATTCTTGTATTTGGCAGCAACCTCTTCGATCTCTTCATTGATCCGGTTAAAATCCGAATACTTGATCACCGCCTCTCCGCGTAAAACCAGTTCTCCCTGATGGGTTATATTTAAAGGAATGTTAGAAAATACTTTTGCATTATTTGTAATAACTTCGCCGATCTCTCCGTTTCCCCTGGTTACGGCCTTTTGAAGGGTTCCGCGGTTATAAGAAAGAACAACGGTCAGACCATCAAGCTTCCAGGACAGCACTCCGGTCTGGCCGCCCAGCCACTCCTGCAGACTCTCCGTGCTCTTGGTCTTATCAAGGGAAAGCATGGGAGTTTCGTGGGCCTCTTTTGGAAGCTCGCTTAACGCCTGGTATCCTACATACTGAGTGGGACTTTGAGAAAGTATGATTCCAGTCTCCTCTTCCAGCTCCTTTAACTCATCATAAAGCCTGTCATACTCAAAATTGCTCATGATTTCCCGGCTTTCCTGATAGTAAGCCTTTCCTGCTGCCGTCAAAACGGCAATCAATTCTTTCATTCTGCTTATGTTAGCGTCCATCAGATATCTCCTTTTTCTGTTCTTTATAGGAACGATTCGTCGAGCCTTTTAAGGCCTCTTTCATCTGGTGGTACTCCCTTTTTGAAAGCTCCCGGTAAGCTCCGGGGTTTAACTCTCCCAGTTCAACATTCATAATTCGCAATCGTTTCAGCATCCGTACTTCAAAGCCAAGCTGTCCGCACATTCGGCGGATCTGGCGGTTTAACCCCTGGGTCAAAATGATATGGAACGCTTTTTCACCGGCCTTCTTTACAACGCAGGGCCTTGTGGTCACATTTAGCTCCGGCAGGAATACTCCCTTTTTCATATTCCGGATAAATTCGTCGGTTATCGGGCGGTTGACCTTTACCAGATATTCTTTTTCATGAGCATTTCCGCTGCGCATCATCTTATTCACAAGAGTGCCCTGGTTGGTCATGAGGATCAGCCCCTCCGAATCCTTGTCCAGGCGGCCGATGGGGTAAATTCTTACAGGATAATCCACCATATCCACAATGTTGGGGGCACGGTCTTTATCCGATGTTGTGCATACGATACCTTTGGGTTTATGAACTGCCAGAAGGACCGGTTCTTCCTTATGGCTATTATCTCCTTTTCCTGCGTGAATGGTGCGTCCGTTTACTGTAACTGACTGACCAGGTAAAACTCTCTGGCCGGGTTTAGCCGCCTGTCCGTTTATACAGACTTTCCCAGCCTCAATGAAGCGATCCGCCTCCCTTCGGGAACATACCCCGGCTTCACTTAAAAATTTGTTCAGACGGATTCCTTCTGTCTCCATGTTTCCTCTTTCCTGCCCATACTTTTGGGCATAATGTCATCCCCATAGGGTTCTATATTTTTACCATATACTAAATAAAAATTATAGCATTACCGGGAAGTTACGTCAATTCATCTGCTTATTTTGAACGTGGTTTTCCCCTGCTATCTTTGGATCCGTATTTTATAATAAAAATGTCCGCATTTATCTGAAATGTCCTTTCTGCCCATATCTACGGTTGAACTTTTGGAAATTCTAGTATAGAATGGAAGAAGATGTAAATTTTTAAAAACATTAGGAGGAATTGTTATGCCGTGGACACCGAATTTATCCGTAGGGATATCAATGATTGATGATCAGCATAAAATGTGGTTTGAAAAAGCAGAAGCGCTGTTTGAAGCAGGGAAAAATAACCGCGCAAAGGAATACGTTGGAGAGCTTCTTGATTTTTTGGATGATTATACGAAAAAACATTTTGCAGACGAAGAAAAATACATGATGAGCATTCATTATCCCGGTTATGCAGAGCAAAAGCAGGCTCATACCGCTTTCATTGCGCAGCTGGAGAAATTAAGGAATGAATATAAATCTTCCGGGGGCAATCTTCTGGTGATTTTAAACGCCAATCAAATGGTAGTGGATTGGCTCACAAAACATATTTCTAACATGGATAAAAAAATTGGTGATTATGCAAAGAATGCTCACTAATTCTTACCGATGAAAAAGGGCGGCCCCGTTGGCCGCCTTTTTCAATGTTCCGTTTAAATAAACTTATATTTTACTTCACAGCCGTATGATATCCGGCTGCAGATATTTACCACCCGCTCCATAACAGCGGATATTTTTCCTTTGTCCATATCAATTTTCATTTCTTTTAAGTCTTCCGAGATTCTGATATCTTTCACCCCGTCAACCTTGGCAATCTCGCCCTCGATTTTTCTGGCTTTCAACCGGTCTGACAGGGAGTAAACGTGGTAGATCCTGCTCACGCTTCACCCTCCTTTCCCATTTGGTATTCTACTCCTATTGTAGACAATCACAGGGAAATTTAAACATCAGAGGAAAACCCTTGCAATAGTTGTGAATAAAAAGCATACCACAAATCCGGTTACAGTGGGGACCAACCAGGAAACAACCGTCCATTTCATGCTCTGTGTCTCTTTCCGGATGGTAAGACATGTGGTGGAGCAAGGCCAGTGCATCAGGGAGAACAGCATGGTGCTTACTGCAGTAATCCAGGTCCAGCCATTGGCTACAAGAAGCTCTTTTAAGACGGACAGATCACTGATATCCCGAATGCTTCCCTCTGCCATATAAGACATGATAATGATGGGAACCACGATTTCATTGGCCGGAAAACCAAGGATAAAAGCCAGAAGGATAACTCCGTCTAATCCCATGAGCCTGGCTAATGGATCCAGAAAGCCGGAACAATGGGCCAGCAGGGTCGCATTACCAACCGATATATTGGCCAGAAGCCAGATGACCAGCCCGGCCGGAGCCGCTACGGAAACAGCACGGCCTAATACAAACAGGGTACGGTCAAATATGGAACGCACGATGACCTTGCCGATCTGAGGCCTCCGGTAAGGCGGCAGCTCCAAGGTAAAGGAGGAGGGAACCCCCTTTAATATGGTAGCCGATAACAGCTTTGATATGACAAGCGTCATGATAATCCCAAGGATAATCACACCTGACAGGATAGCCGCAGACAATATGGAGGAAAAAGCACCCGTGGTCCCTCCCACGAAGAACATGGTTATAATGGCGATCATGGTAGGGAATCGCCCGTTGCACGGCACAAAATTATTGGTAATCATGGCAAGCAGCCGCTCTCTCGGAGAATCTATGATCCGGCATCCGATAATTCCTGCCGCATTGCATCCAAACCCCATGCACATGACAACGGAAATTTATGCTAAACCATCCCCATCTTCTATGGGAGCCACTTTGTAATAGATTCGGATCGTCTGGTATTTACGCCCAGCTTTCCCCGCTTCCCCTTCACTGCCTTGGAAAATCTCAATTCTATCTATAAATTTACCCAGCAAATCGGAGGAAAGCCCTTTTTCCTGGCTTATTTCTTCTAACAGGCTGGATAACAGGCAGTCAGAAGCAGGCTCTCTTTCCCGAACCAAAGAACACGGGATTTCTATCAGGGCCAGGCTTTCCGCAATCTTCTTTTCCTCTTTTTCACAGGAATCCAGCATTATATAAAACCGTTCCTCACTAATCCTTTCATTTACCCGGTCTTCATAGAGTTTTTCAATTATGTAACCAAGCTCTTTTTTTCTTTTTTTCAGTGAAAGTACTGCCTTTTCTTCCTCTTGCATTTCTCCAGGACTAACAGGCTCAAGAAGGGTTTCTTCAATTTCTTCCTTTTCACTTTCCGTAAATGATAGCAGGCTACTGATTTCCTGAAGAACCACATGATAAAGTAGTTCGTAATCCATAAAGTGATTCGTACATTCTTTCCTTCCGTAAAGCTTATATCCTCCGCATACCAGCTTACGGGATTTCGCTTTTCCACCGGCTCCTGTGGATGACATGTTCCTGCCGCAGTCCCCACACTTGGCAAGTCCGGAAAAAATATTGGTAAAACCGGTTACCGCTGTACTTTTGCGGGAAACGCTCCGTCTTCTGACCCGTTCATATGTCTCCCTGGAAATGAGTGGTTCATGCTTATCCTCAACGACCACCCACTCGTTCCTGGGTTTCCGAAGGGTCATACTGCTTTTAAAGGAAACCTTTACAGTCTTTCCCTGAACAATGTGGCCTAAGTATACGGGATTGCTTAACAGCTTGCAGACCGAGCCTGATGTCCATTCCTTCCTCTTGGAATAATCATCCAGGTTCAAATAATGCCGTTCGGCGCAGCGGTACATGGCCGGTGTCAGCACCTTTCTCTCATTTAAAATCTCAGCAATTTGGGAGGGAGCCGCTCCCTGCTCCGCCCATTCAAATATCTCCCGGACAATGGAAGCTGCCACTGGATCAACGAGAAGATGGTTTTTATTTTGCGGGTCCTTCTGGTAGCCGTAGGGCGCAAAATTTCCGATAAATGCCCCCTCATTTATTTTTGTCCGGAATGCACTGCGGATCTTTTTTGAAGTATCTCTGGCATACATCTCATTTACAATGTTCTTAAACGGTGCAATATCACTCCAAGGATTATCGGAATCATATCCATCATTTACCGCTATGTATCGGATCCCTCTGGAAGGGAAATAAACTTCAGTAAGCTGTCCTGTCACGATATAATCCCTTCCAAGGCGGGATAAATCCTTGGTAATCACCAGATTTACCTTCCTTGCATCTATATCTTTCAACAGCCGATTCCAGGACGGGCGGTCAAAATTGGTTCCGCTGTAGCCGTCATCCACATATTCCCCGTAAATTTCAAAGTCATTTTCTATCGCATAGGAACGAAGCATTTTCCGCTGAGTGCCAATGCTGGAGCTTTCCCCTGTACCATCGTCGTCTTTTGACAGGCGCATGTAAAGCGCCGCCTTGTAGCAGGCTGACGGCTTTGCAAAGACGTTTTTTTTCTCATAAGCTGCCTGAGCTAATCGATCCATCACTTACACCTCCTGGAAAATCTTATTCCAGCAGGTTTGTACCATATACTATAGGTGCTGCTTCCTGCAGCACTGCTTCCAACAGTTCACCTTTCTTCTAATCAGCATTCTTTTCTGTGAGGTTCTCCCGGTATTCATTGGGAGAAGCACCCGTTATACGCTTAAACTGTGTGTAAAAAGATGAAAGACTCCCAAAGCCGCTTTGTAAAGCAATCTGCAGAATATTATCCGGGGTATTTGCCAGAAGCTTTTTTGCATTGCCTATGCGTAAACCATTTAAATACTCCGTCGGGGTCTTTTCATATTGATTCTGAAACAGTTGGAGGATTCTGTTTCTGCTGAGCCCAAGATTTTTCAATTCTTCCCTTAAGCGATCATTATCTGAATAATAAAGGTCATAAACAACTTTAATTTTTTCCGCATTCTCTCTCTGCGGGTGAAATTCCAGCAAATCAGGACGGCAGCGCTTACAGGGGCGAAGCCCGCTTTCACGTGCCTGCTCTGGCGTATCAAAGAATTCAACGTTTTCACGTTTAGGGCTTTTTGATTTACAGGAAGGACGGCAGAAAATACCTGTTGTTTTCACTCCGTAATAAAATCTGCCGTCATAAGACGCATCACATTCCAGTGCAGCCTTCCATTTTTCTTCCTCTGTCAGCAAGGCAATACACCACCTTTCATATATTTGCCGTACTATGGATATGCTTCCGTTCCATTGCCATGTTATCCTACCTTATAAAAAGGAAATCTTCCACAAATAAATGGAAGCTACCGAGCCATAGGGTGAATACCGGCTCTTGTACACTTCGAATTGGTCCTTTGCCAGCTTAGGAAAATCATACAGTTTTTCCATTCCCCTGCGAATGGCGATATCACCCCAGCTAACCACATCGGGACGTTCCAGGCAATTAATGAGAAGCATCTCAGCCGTCCAAAGCCCAACCCCTTTTATGGCCGTTAAGTACCGGATGACCTCCTGGTCCGGCAGTTGCCGTAAATTATTCAGACATATCTTACCCTGTAAAATGTCCTTTGACAGCTCAGAGATAGTTATAGCCTTTTTCATGATCATGCCGCAGCGCTGAATTTCATCCGCTGAAACGGCTGATAAGTTTTCCGGGGTAATATCTCCGAGACTTTCCTGCATTCGACTCCATACGGTTTTGGCAGAACTTACAGATATTAGCTGGCCTATAATCGCATTGACCAGAGCAGCAAAGGGATCAGGAATCACCTCCCTCTCCACCCGTCCGAACCGCGCCATCGCATCACCAAGCACCGGGTCTGAATTGGAGAGGTATTCTATTTCCTTCCTGCCGTATTCAAAGAACTTCGTCTCAACGGCCGCCATATGTCAGTTCCAATTCCAGTAGTTGTTCCTTGATTTCAAGGCCTGCCGCATAGCCTGTCAACTTGCCATCTGAACCCACTACACGGTGACACGGTGTCAGGATCAGTATGGGATTTTTGCCATTTGCCATACCAACCGCCCGGGATGCGTCCGGTCTTCCGATCATTTCTGCAACCTGCTTATAGCTCCGCGTCTCTCCATACGGAATTTTGTGCAGAGCTTCCCATACGGTCTTTTGAAACTCCGTCCCTTTTGCAGCAAGCGGCAAATCAAATCCCCTGCTTGTCCCGTCCAGATATTCCTTAATCTGCTTTTCCGCTTTCTCCAACAAAGGGGTCTTCTGTCCTCTGGGAATTTCAAGGGTATCTTTTATAAAAAGCAACTCAGTAATAAAACCATCCGCTTCAGATATTTTAATCGGACCCAAGGCAGTTTTAATATATGCTATATGTTTCATAAGATTTGCCTCCTTTTCTATTACTAATATATCCGAAATCAGTTCGCGTGTCCTCCTATTTTGCACCATTTAATTTTATATCAAAAGAATTCCCTTTTACTCTGATGGATTCTTTCCCCTGTATTTACAATAAATTTTCCTGAAATATTCATAATTCGGATACCCTATCATCTGGGCAACCTGATACAATTTAAACTTACCGCTGGCAATCAGGGCGTCTGCCTGATCCAGGCGTATGGTGGTCTGATATTCCCTGATTCCAATGCCCTGATTCTTTTTAAAGAGCGTTCCCAGATAATTGGGGGAAATGTAGAACCTGTCAGCCAGCTCATTTAACGTAATATCATCTGTATAATTTTCAATGATATACTTTGACACCTCTTTGCAGAGATTAGCATTTTTCCCCCCTCCTTTGCTCTCCTGCAAAAGTTCTGACTTTACAAAGGATATGACGCCTTCCTTCCCCCCCTGGTAATCCCCTGCCTTTAAGGGCTCATAAAGACTTACCACGGTTGAGGCAATGCCATAGCGCAGAAAATAGATTCCAAGACTGTAAAACAGGCGCTTCATGAGTCTTAGACGGTACTCCGCTTCTGTTTTATCAATCTTAAGCATCCAGTTCTTTAAACTCCAGAGTACAATCTGCTGATCCCTGTCCTCAACTGCAGCCTTTAGAACAGTATCATTGCCAAGGGTTCTGTATAAGTACTGGGCTGAAGCGGGCATATTAAGGGAAAACAAGCTTTCCAGAGAAGTTTCATAAGCATTTTGTATCATGCCAAACTCCTTATATGTCTTAATCTTGGAGCGTAACAGTTCCTTTCCGGTCTGTCTTCTGAGTTTTCGTTTTATATCTTCCATGAGGGCATCTATCTCAGCCTCATCGGAATCTGAAAAAACAAAGGTAAAGGAAAATTGGTTTTCAAGCAGTCGCAGGCCATATTTCCTGACTTCCCCCAATTCCTTTGCAAACTCCCTTAAGCATGCGATCACCCGCACCTCTTCTCCTGTAGGTGGCTGCTCTTCAACCGTACTCTTTAAGGCCACCGATACTACGGAAAAGGAACAGCCCCTTTCCCTTTCCATAAGCTCCGCATACAGCTCCAGCAGCCTGTCGTATAAGGGCTTATTTCCGCTCATAATGCTATTATAAACTGCATCTTTAAAAACCTTTATGCCAGCCATTACCAGCTCTGCATCCGCTTTCCGTTCCTCTTCGTTTATTCGCCGTTCATCCAGCCGTTTCTTAATCTTAATAAATACTTCTATAATCTGTTCCGGAGCGGAGGGTTTTAAAACATAATCCACTGCTCCTAAGCGAAGAGAAGATTGAGCCAGTTCAAAATCATCATAACCACTGAGAAACACCACTTCTATCTGGCTAAATCCAGCCTCCCTGAGCTCCCGTATCAGGGAAATCCCATCCTGAATGGGCATCTTGATATCAGTAAGTATAGCCTCTGGCGGCTGGTCTTTCATTGCTGCCATGGCTTCCCTTCCATTGGTATAAGTCCCTGTTATCCGAAATCCTATTTCCTCCCATTTGATGGCGTTTTGTATCCCCGATAAAATCCAGTCTTCATCATCCACCAATACCAGATTATACAACATAGATATCCCCCTCCTTGTTGTAATTATGTCTGCTGATTCGGAACTTCATTTAGTATTTTTATCTCTATGGTCGTGCCGATCCCTACAGTGGAATGAATGGTGAGCCCGCATCCCTCCCCGTAGTATAGGCCAATCCGTTTCATCACATTTTTCAGTCCATGCCCCACGTCGGATTTCATATCGCAGACAGACTCTACAAGCTCCGGCTCCATACCACAGCCATCATCAGTAACTGTGAAATAGATATAGTCTTCTTCCGCAAAGACCTTCACCCATATTTGCCCGGCGCCTCCCCGGAAATCAAAGCCATGAAGGATTGAATTCTCCACCAAAGGCTGAAGCAGCAGCTTGATCATACGGAAATTTAAAACCAGAGAATCCGCCTCCAGGGTAAATTCAATTTTACCTCTGCAACGGATGTTCTGGATGTCTATGTAACTCTTTAAATGGTTCAGCTCATCACTTACAAAATACACATTCTTCCCCTTATTTAAGCTGAGTCTTAAAAAATTCCCCAAAAGAATCACCATATTGCTGATTTCCTTCTGCTTCATGCTAAGTGCCATCCAGTTAATTGCCTCAAGGGTATTGTATAAAAAATGAGGGTTGATCTGGGCCTGAAGGATCTCCAGTTCTTTTTTTTGCTTTAATTTTTCCTGCTTTAACAGGCTTTTTATCAGATCGTCAATCTGTGTGGTCATATGGTCAAATTCCGTGCACAGCACATCAATTTCATAAATCCTGCTGCTCTTTCCTGTCCTTCGGCTCCAGCCCCGGCCCTTAAAATTGGTGACTACTTTGGAAAGCATCAAAATGGGTTTTGATATCTTATAAGCCAGAAGGGCACTAAATGTCACAAACAGGCAGAGAAGGCCAATGGAGGATATCAAAATCATCCTCTGGGTCTGCTTAAATGCCGCCATGGTTTTGTCATAGTCGGTCACTGCCATGACATAATACTTATGTTCTTTCAGCTGCTTTTCGTTAAAAATCCTGCGCCTGGGCTCCGTATCGGGACTCTGTTCTCCTGATAAAATCTTCCGGTATTTATGATAAACGGTTTCCGGCAGATGCTTACCGATCACGCTTCTGTCCGTGCTGCTTATGATGTTGTCCTGGTCATCGATAAACAGGATTATAGAATCGTCATCCTGGCTGTATTCTTTCATCTGATTATAAAACAGGTTTTCATTGAGATTAATGACGAGATGTCCGATCCCTTCCCCATAGTAAAGCCCTGAATAAATCCTCATGACGTAAGTATTGATATAAGGGGTATGGACATGGTTTAATAAGTCATTCTTCCGCGTGGTAATCCAACCGGAGGACATATTCTTTATCCTCTCACAGCTTTCTTCACCAGTATAATTTCCATAATGATAGACGCCGTTGATTCTGGTTGTCTTAAGGGCGTCATCTTCCATCAGGATATTTACGGACACAATATCTCCCATGGTATAAGCCAAGGAGGAAAGATTCTGGTTCATATTGTTCTGAAATACCATCTGTTCGTAAGAATTGCTGTTTTTCTTATAGTTTAAGATATTATTGATGATGTTATAATTGTTAGCCGTGGATCTGGCCAGCAGTTCAATGGAATTCATGCTTTTATCCAGCGTATCACTGATATAAACCAGCATCTGGTACTGCTTCCCCTCAAATTCCTGCTCTAAAACCTTCTGATAGCTTCTCTGGCTGAAAAATGAACTGAAGCAGAAAAAAGCTGCCATAATCAGACAGTTACTGAGTATCAATAATTTGCTGATGGATATTTTAAACGTCTGTCCTTTCATTGCAGCCTCCCTCCGGTTCCAAAGGTTCTCTATCCAGCATGGGCCGCTGTAAAATAAACATTGGTTCATTTATTCTACAGCAGCCCTTTTTATTCATTATATCATATTTCTAAATCTTTGCCATCTTCCTTATTTTGAATTATTCATTGCTTCTGAAATAATCTTATAAACATTGGCAGCTGCCTCAAGGGGTGTTTTCTGTCCGTATCCTGTGGCGTACTGTTCATCCATAATGGTGTTTTCGATCACTGCGCTTCCTGGCACCAGCCATTCATAATCTATCCGCTTTGTGTTCTCCACCAATAAGTTTACCCCCTCCACTACCAGGAGCGCATCACCTTCCAGCATTGGGGAAATGACTTCACGAATGGATTCCGGAGCCGGCACTCCGCGGACCGTCATCAGAATCTTTGCCGCTTCTTTGTCATTAATCAGAAAATCGATCAGGGTTGCCGCTTCCTCCGGATGTTTAGAGCTTTTCCCCATAGTCCATGGCATAGAAGCCAGCATGTAAGCTCCGCCGTTCTGGGCAGTGCCCGGCACTAAGGAAACACCCAGTTCCGTTTCTTCTGCCATAGCCGCATGGTCCTGAGGCATGGTTGCGATATGGTTTACTTCACAAGCCGCATCACAGCTTAAAAACAGATTGTCCTGCTGGGATTCCTGGCCCACGGTTAAGTCTAATGGCGGAAATACTCCTGTTTCCCTCCATTTATTATACTGCTCATAAACTCCGGAAAGTGCCTCTGTAAAGTCCAAAAGCTCACCATCCTCTGTAGCAAACCACTGTCCCGCCTGTCGAGTCTTGGTCATGGTCAGGAAATAGGAAGGCTCCTTCATGCCATATTTCCCCGTCTTGTCATAGATCTCCTGACTGGCCTTTTCAAAATCTTCCCAGGACCATTCATTGGTGGGATAGGCTACGCCTGCTTCGTCAAATATCTTCTTGTTCCAGATGAACAAGGGGCCGTTAAGCCCACTGGGCACCCCGTACTGTACGCCATTGTAACGGGCCCATGTCAATGCGCTGTCCGGATAATCGTCCAGCTTCAGCTGATTACCGATGTATGGGGTTAAATCACCCAGTTTGTCATTGGCTGCAAGGCTGGCAAAATACACATTGTTATCCAACTGGAACACATCCGGCTCCGTTCCGGATGATATCTGTGTCATTAGCTTATCATGGTAGCCATCCCAGCCCTGATACTCTGCGGTGACCTTAATGCCTGGATGCTTCTCCATAAATAAATCCAGTGCTTTTAAGGTCGCCTCATGCCTAGCATCGCTTCCCCACCAGGAAATACGAAGCTCCACCGGTTTCCCATCCCCTGTTTTTTCCGTTTCGCCGCCAGTAGTCCCTGCGTCTTTGGTAACCGCACCTGCTGAATCCGTCTGCACATTTGATGCGGCAGTTCCTCCCCCGCCGGAACTGCATGCCGCCAGCACGAAAACCGTACCTGCTGCCACAACTGCTGTCTGCAACCTTGACATTCTTTTCATTTTTGCTTCCTCCTTTTATTTTTTGCAATGAATTCTGAACGTTTTAATCTCATAAGGATTTATTTTGAATGATACCTTTTGCTCTTCAACCGGCACATCTGCCATGTGCCTTTCCAGCAGGTCCGTTTCCTCACATGCTACTACCGGGAAATTAAAGTAGATACTTGCCTCACTTACTGTATTATAAGTTTCAAAGATCCGGATGATAATGTCTTCTCCATCCTCTGATCTCTTAACCGTGTCAATGATGATATTATCACAATCCGTATACAGGTAAGTTCCTTCACTCACCTTCTTCTGTCCTTCTGTTACTATCAGCGGAACATTCACCTCATAACCAGCCTGGGCCACCTTTCCCTCTTTGACACCGCCCCTATGAGGATAAATCCAGTAAGAAAAGCTATGAATGCCTTTGTCACATGTATCAGAAGGATGATCCGCACTTCTTAACAGGCTCAGCTCCATATTGGAATCCTGGATGGAATAACCATACTTACAGTCATTTAACAATGACACGCCAAAGCCGCCGTCGGAAACATCTCCCCATTTATGTCCGCATACCTCAAATCTGGCTTCATCCTGGCTGGTAGTGGAATGATTTGGATGCTCTGCATTGCCGAATGCCACATCATATCTGGCGTTTAACGCTTTGACATCCACCGGGAATTCCACCCGGAGCATCTTATGCTTTTCATCCCAGTCAACCTTTGTCTTAAATTCAATATAAGGTCCATGGTGGTACACGATGATCTCTTGCTCCACCCTGGAATGATGCACCTGGGATACTATGGAAATCACTGTGTAGATGCAATTATGCTCCGTCACCTTTTGACTCAAAATATGGAAGGGCAGTGAGGGCCTATCCTCCCGTTTTCTGGTGGTTTCCCACGCCGATCCCCATTCCACCGGAATATCCTCCAAAAGCTTTAAGAAATTTCCCCTTTGGCCTTCTTTTAAAACCTGGCGTCGGACAGTCTTATCATATAAGGAAATCAGGGTCCCGGCGCCATCCAGCTCCATATCCAGCCATTCATTGCTTATTTTTACGCTGTTTTCCCCTGCTTCACAGAATGCAGTCATTGGTTCACAACTATCGGGCACGTTATCCACCCGTTCATAAGTCAGGTATCCCATAGACGGCACATCTTCCACCAGGAATACAATGGTTCCGTCCGCTTTTTTAAATTGTTTCGGATAGTCTCCGTTTAAATCCCTGACCCCCTGTTTTCCCCGTCCGTCTATGGATACCACCTGGCTCCGGCTCCATGACAAAGTATTATAAACAGCCACACCTTCTTCTGACGGGCAGGCCATGGAACCCAGATTCTGACGGATGCTTTGCTGTCCGATCCGGCCTATTTCCTCATAATCCTGGTCACATTCCTCGTAAACCTCACCGATGCAGGTGCCCGGAAGAATGTCATGGAACTGATTCAGCAGAATCAGCTTCCAGCCCTTCTCCAAATCCGTTCCCTGAAAGCTTCCATTTTCAAGGTACTGGAATACGGAAACGATTTCCGCATCCCGGAATAAAAATTCGCTCTTTCTGTTGTTCTTTTTATTCCTGGCTGCAGTTGTATAGGTGCCTCTGTGTTTTTCAAAGTACAGTTCTCCTGCCCATACAGGATAATCCTTTTCTTTATCCAGCTCCTCAAAATACTGCTTCACCGTTCCGATTTCCACCTTAGGCGTCATGGGAACCTTCTGAAGCCTTGTGACGGCTTCCAGCATCTCTTTTGTAACGCCGCCGCCGCCGTCTCCATGCCCATAGAGGTAAAGGATTGGGTCGCCGTTTCCTTTATTCTTGAAATGATCCATGGATAACCGGACGCCGGAAGCGGACAAATCCCCATTGTATAGACCCAGACCTCTGTCGGTGCACATGGACATCATGCCGGATAAGATTTCTGTTCCATCAAGTCCTCTCCATTTAAACACGCTGTAAGGAAACTCATTGGTTTCATTCCAGGTCAGCTTCGTGGTAAAGAAATAATCGGTACCCGCCTTCTTTAAAATCTGAGGCATGGCAGAAGAATATCCGAATACATCAGGAAGGAAACAGATATTGGAATCGGAACCAAGCTCCTGGTTATAGAATTTTTTTCCATACATAATCTGTCTGACAAAGGATTCCCCGTTGATTAAGTTACAGTCAGGCTCTAAATACATGCTCCCCAGGGTTTCCCATCTTCCTTCCTCCACTCTTTTTTTAACCTGATCATATAATTCCGGATAATATTCCTTTGCCATTTCATAAAGTACGGGCATGCTCTGGCAGAATTTGAAATCCTCATACTGCTCCATCAGACGCAGCATGCTGGAAAATGTCCGGCTTACCTTCCTGACCGTTTCCTTTAACGGCCAGTGCCATGCAACATCAATGTGGGAATGTCCTGCAAAAAGCATATTCACAGGCATTTTTAAGTCCTTATATTCAGAAATTCCTTCCAGATAGGCATCCATGGCCTTTAAAAGGCTGGCCGACAAAGCCTCCTCATCCGAATAATCCAGCTGCAGCAGGGAATCATACAGTACATGAAGGGTGCGCTGTCTTGTATATTCCTCCATACAGCCCAGGATAAATTCAAAACCTGTTTTTATCTCAAAATAATACTCCCATGCAGGACGGTTAATAGCAGCAATTTCAGACTGGGTGATAACTACATCGCTTTTAAAAAAGTTCTCACTGTCCAGTATCAGGTCCTTACAGTAGCTTTCTATTTCCAGCTCATATTCCTCGCCGCCTTGGGCACAGGGACTTAGCATGACCATATCCCGGTTATAGTCAAGACCGTTATAGTGCTTTCCATTGACAGAGATGCAGCCCTCGCCTCCAACCTTCAGCAGCAGCACCGCCGTCTGCCCTACATAGCTTTCATCCAGAATCACCCGGTTCTTTAGGAATACTGTGTAATCCTTCCCTCCGATATGCTCTCCTTTCGGAAGAGAAAACCATTCCTCATCAAGCATTTCATACCGGCCAGGACCTTTGTAAAATCCACGTTTTGCCAGCCAGCAGTCCACCGGCGTCCTGTGATAATACAACAGCTTCTCCAAGCGGTTTAATTCTGACTGAATCTTTTTCTCAATCTTTAACATATAATCCTCTCCTTTATCCTTTAAGACCTGTCGTGCTGACCCCGTCTACAAAATATTTCTGCAGACAGAAAAACATCACGATGGCAGGTAATACTGAACATAACGCCATGGCCATCACTGCGCCCCAGTTATCCGCACCGGTGGCATCAATGGTGGTTCTCATGGCCAGCGCAACCGTATACAAATCAACCTTGGTAATATAAATCAGCTGATTCTGGAAATCATCCCAATTCCACATAAACGAAAAGATGGCAACGGAAAACAAGGATGGCTTGCAAAGTGGAAAAATGATTCTCAGAATAATCCCCAAGGCAGAGCAGCCATCGATTTTTGCCGCCTCATCCAGTTCCTTTGGAATTCCGCGTATGAACTGGGCTACCAGATAGATGAAAAATCCACCTCCGTTTCCAACGCCCAGGGCAGCTGGAATGATAAAAGGCAAATAGGTGTTCAGCCAGCCAATCTTGCTGAAGATAACATATCTGGATACCAGGGTGGCAGTAGCCGGAAGCATGATGGTTAAAAATAACACACTATACCAGAATGCCTTTAAACGAAAATTCACCCTGGCAAACGCATAGCCCACAAAGAGGCTGATGATCAGGCTGCAGATAACGCAGGTGATGACCATGACAAAGGTATTTATAAAGAATTTATCAAAGGTATAAGGCCTGACCAGCTTCCAGCCGGCTGCGTAGTTGTCAAACCGGAATTCACTTGGAAGCAGGCTGGGGCTTGACAGCACTTCCTTCGATGGCTTCAATGCCGCAAATAACATCCAGATCAGAGGATACAGCATCACAAGCCCCAGCAGGCTGATTAAGAGATAGATAACAATGCTCCTTATGGTTTTATTCCCTTTCACGTTCCTTCCTCCTCAATCGTCGAAATTCAAGAATTTCTTCTCCAAAAGATGCAGAATCAGCGCCGTTCCTGCAATCATAATCAACAGAGCCCAGGATAAGGAGGACGCATACCCCACATTGAAATACTTAAAAGCATTCTGGTACAAATAGATGACATAAAGCATACTGGAGTTTAAAGGACCTCCCTTTCCATTAAATATGGTATAGGGTGCGGCAAACATCTGAAACGCATTGATGGTCTGCATCAGGATATTAAATGACATCATGGGCATAATGCCCGGGATTGTGATGTTTATAAACTTTGCAACTTTTCCCGCTCCATCCACACTGGCCGCTTCATAAAGAGATGAAGGTATCTGTTTTAAACCGGCTAAGAATACCACCATGGAGGACCCGAACTGCCAGACCGTCAACAGCGAAATGGTAAACAGGGTGTATTTGGGATTGCCAAGCCATGATACCCCTTTGATTCCTATTTCCGACAGAAGCGCATTGACCACACCGTCTTTTACAAAAAGAGCTTTCCACAGAATGGCAACTGCAATACTGGAGCCTAAAATCGACGGGATATAATAAATTGTACGGAATATGCCGATACCCTTGATCTTCATATTCAGTATCATGGCAATACACAGCGCAAAGACGATTTTAGCCGGTACTGCTATAAATACATATTTAAAAGTCACCTTTACAGCCTGGTAAAACACCTCGTCTCCAAACATCTTCTGATAATTTTCCATACCAATGAATGACGGCGTATTCAGAAGATTGTAATTGGTAAAGGACATTAAAAAACTATGTAATATAGGCCATAGCTGAAAACATAAAATCCCAAAAATCCATGGCGCAATAAGGGCGTAACCGATTAAGTTTTCCCCTGATTTAATCTTTTTTTTGATCATGTGCCTTTATCCCCTCTTGTTTATATTTGTTTTTATCTTTATTTATCTTATTTTAAATTCTGCCTTCTCTCAACATAACAAAACTACATTTTTTCCTCTTTTTTAACAATTTTTCCAGTTTTTTAGCAAGTTATTATATTTATATGTACATATAGCACAATTTCGGGCCATTCACTCCGGACCATATAATTTTAATAGTATAACAGGCTCAAAATCCTCTTTATCGATCCAATATTTACCAGAATCTGCCGGAACAAAGAACTGGGTTCCTTTACCGATCCGGTAATTTCTGGTATCTGTTATTAAGGTTCCCTTACCGGAAAGCACAAAAAGACAGCTGAACACTCCTTCTCCTTCCAATTCACAGCAGGAACCAATCTCCAGCCTTTCCATCTGAAAACATGGAGTATTTTCATACCCCACGAGCCTGTACCATTTCCCGCCTGTCCACTCCAGTTCCTCCACCCGGATATAAGACTCTTCCTTTATCTGTTCCTCATTTTTGCCTGTATAAGTAAAGCAGTCAAACATCTTCTGGAAGCCGAGGCCCTGGTGGCACATCCTGTCATCAATTTCAAATCCAGACGGTGTCACCTTTTCCACTCGGATTGTAAAATCCGTTGGTTCCTGTACCTCAATTATCATACAGCCCGGGCCAATGGCGTGAGGCACTCCGCCTTTTACCAGGTAGGTTTCCCCTACCTCCACCTCAATGCGGTTCAACAAGCTCAGCATCCGGTCATAATCCTGGGACTCAAAACAGGAAATCCAGTTCTGCCTCGTAATTCCCTCCTTAAATCCCAGATAAATGCAGGGCGTATCTTTTAATCCTTTTCTGGTTCCCAGGATATGCCAGCATTCTGTTTTTCCAAACCGGCTATGAAACAACTTTTCAGCCATCTGCTTATCTGGATGAACCTGTACTGTAAGCCGCTCCAAACTGTCTATAATTTTTATCAGAACACCGGGAGTCATACCCCATTTCTCCACATGATTCTTTCCAAGCATAGCCCTTGGCTCTTTTTCTATTAGCTGTTTCAATGTGGTTCCTGAATCATCAATCCGGCACAGGCCCTCTGTCAACTCCTCTCTTCCTGCGTTTATGGCCCTCGTCACCGAATACATCCATTCTTCCGGGTAATGGCCGTCTTCCGTCATTTCCTCACCATGCAGACAGCCGATCATTCCCCCGCCAATGTAGGTTCTCCAGACCCGCTCTCCCTTCACCTTTACTGGTTCATATCCCATTTTCTGATCCCTTCCTTTTTTCGTTTTCATTTGTTTTTATTAGCATAAGTTTTTATGTTTGAAAACCCAACTGAACAATCCATCAAAAAATCTTCTAAAATATTAAATATCATTTAAATTTTATATTTTAATCAGGAATACAAAACAGGACTTAACCAGTCCCCCTCCTCTATTAAGGGGCTGATTAAGTCCTGTTTTAACACCATTATACACATACTTCCAGCAATATTCAAAGCGACTTCCCCATACAGAAGT
>DEYX01000360.1 GCA_002365025.1 Hungatella sp. UBA3147
TCGTTCCATTTTCCTTGAGTTTAAAAAACTGCTCCATGGTAAAACTCCTTTTCATTTTATTTTGAGAGATTCTCGTTTTTAGGTTACCATTCTATTATAACTGTTTTTTCTCATTTCTTCAAGAAAATTTAATAAAATTTTAATCTTTTATTTATTATTAATTTTAATTTGATTTATTAGTTATATTGATATTTAAAAAGCAATTAATTAATTTTACTTATTTAAAATGGACTATTTACGCGTGTATTTACAGTTTGACTGTTATTTCAGGGGGGAACCTGAGAATATGAGGGGACAGGTACGTGTTACTACGTGGGATACTCAACGTTTATATTTGGTTTTGGTATAGAAAAAAGCCGGGGAGGTACAAAGAATAAGCTTCTATTGTACCTTCCCGGCTTTCCTGTCTCAGATATTACAACAGCCAGAAGTCTGTTTTATCTTCTCCGTATTCCAGTTTATAACGTAGTCTGCCAAAAAACTCTTCCAGAGCTTCATAAAGCTCCTCCCATTGTCCGCTGGCCGTTTCATGGAATGGCTCGATCCAGCAGGACTGTTTCCCGCAGGCGTCCCTTAAATGGATCTTGAATTCCAAACCTTTGTTTTTCATATATTCATTGCATTGTAAGATCTCGGTGATAGAAACAATCTTCATATACGCCTCTATTCCTGGCCCTTATACTTCCTCGCCTGCTCCTCAATATACTCCAGATCATCAAAATAATTGATCTTCATGGCGTCTTTCACGCCCTTTAAGGTCCGGGCTGCCATTGCCTCAGCTTTGTCACTTCCCTCTTTTAATATCTGGTATACGTAAGGGATGTTTGCCTCGTATTCTTTTCTTCTTCTGCGGATAGGCTCTAACTCTGCCTGAAGGATGCTGTTTAAGAACCGCTTCACCTTCACATCGCCTAAGCCACCCCGTTTGTAGTGGTCTTTAAGCTCGTCAAGATTCTTA
Source organism: Hungatella sp. UBA3147 (assembly GCA_002365025.1). GTDB lineage: Bacteria > Bacillota > Clostridia > Lachnospirales > Lachnospiraceae > Lacrimispora. Next base: position 959 of record DEYX01000360.1, read on the forward strand.
TAATCCGGCAGATATTTTTCAAAATCTTCATCTTTGCAGAATGCATCAAGGTAGGTGAATACCGTATTTCCTTCCACTTCTCCCGGGTCGGAAACCTGGATGTGATTCGGGTCTGTATACATGCTCATGACCTTTTTCTTTACTTCTTCTTCCGGATCAGATAAATAGATGCAGTTTCCAAGGGACTTGCTCATCTTGGCTTTTCCGTCGGTTCCTGGAAGACGTAAGCAGGCCTTATTGTTAGGAAGCAGGATTTCTGGCTCTACAAGGGCTTCGCCGTAGACGGAATTGAACTTACGTACGATTTCCCTGGTCTGCTCGATCATAGGTTCCTGGTCTTCGCCTACGGGCACTGTAGTGGCCTGGAACGCTGTGATGTCAGCTGCCTGGCTGATCGGATAGGTGAAGAAGCCTACTGGGATGCTGGTTTCAAAGTTTCTCATGGCGATCTCGGATTTTACCGTAGGATTCCGCTGCAGCCTGGATACGGTTACCAGGTTCATATAGTAAAAGGATAGTTCCGTAAGCTCTGGGATCTGGGACTGGATGAAAAGAGTGCATTTCTTCGGGTCCAGACCGCAGGAAAGGTAATCCAGCGCAACCTCTATAATATTTTGACGAACTTTTTCCGGATTATCGGCATTGTCCGTAAGTGCCTGTGCATCCGCTATCATGATAAAAATCTCGTCAAATTCACCGGAATTCTGCAGCTCCACCCTGCGCTTTAATGATCCAACGTAGTGGCCGATATGGAGCTTACCGGTGGGCCGGTCCCCTGTTAAAATAATCTTTCCCATTTTTACCTCCAGATATTTTGTATCGTAAATCCGTAGTGCAGGGATCGAATCCGGAGGATTCAATCCCTCACGGGCATTCGCCCTATGAAACAAGCCATGAAAGGATTTTCTTATGTGCGAGCACAACGAAAATCCTTTCATGCCCCGTTTCGCACTACTCATTGCTTTCGTGGATATTATACCATTCATTCGATATTTGTCAATCGAACGTCTTATTTTAACTGAAATAGTCCTTCCGCATAATTCACAGAAGCCATGGCATCCCTGCAGTACTGATCCGCACCAATGGTCTTTGCATATCCTTCCGTAAGAACCGCACCTCCTACCATTACTTTTATGGAAGGAGCGGTTTCCCTAAGCTGCCTGATGGTCTCTTCCATGCTGGGTACGGTGGTGGTCATGAGGGCGCTTAAGCCTACCAGCTTTACCTCATCCTTTATTGCGGTTTCCACGATCCTTTCCGGAGGAACGTCTTTTCCCAGGTCAATGACGTCATAGCCGTAGTTTTCCAGGAGGACCTTAACAATATTCTTTCCGATATCGTGAATATCTCCCTTGACGGTAGCCAGGATGATCTTTCCCTTTTTCTCCTGTGCCACGCCGCCTTCCGCCATCCTCTCTTTTATGACTTCAAAGGCTGCCTTGGCTGCTTCTGCACTCATCAGAAGCTGTGGAAGGAATACTGTTCCATTTTCAAAGCCCTTTCCCACCCGGTCAAGTGCCGGGATCATCTCTCCATTTATAATGGTTAAAGGCTCCTGCTCTCTTAAAAGCTCTGTCACTGCCGCATATGCACGGTCTTTAAGGCCTTTTGCAATGCTTTCTGATAAAGACATCTCCCCTCCGGAAACGCCTCCTGACAGAGAAGAAGTTCCCTGCCTCACTGTCTCACCCAGAGTAGCTACCTGGCCGCTGTAAACCGCGATGTAGCCGCTGCACTGAGGATCCAGATCCGCAAGCGTCCGAAAGCTGTAATAGGAACGCATCATGGCTTCTGAATTGGGGTTTATGATGGCTGCGCTTAAGCCGTTTTGAAGGGCCATTGTGAAAAAAGCGGCATTAATGATTTCTCTCTGCGGAAGCCCGAAGGAAATGTTGGAAACGCCAAGTATGGTCCTGCCTCCAAGCTCATCTCTGACCCGTCTTAAAGTTTCAAGGGTCGTCAGTGCTCCCCGGCTGTCAGAGCTTACGGTCATGCAGAGGGCATCTATTATAATGTCTTTCTTCTCAATTCCATATTCTGCGGCCTTATTGTAGATTTTCTTTGCAACAGCAATCCTGCCTTCTGCTGTTTCAGGAATGCCATCTTCGTCAAGGGCAAGAGCGACCACAACGCCTCCATATTGTTTTACCAGAGGAAAAATAGCCTCCATCACTTCTTTTTTCCCATTTACGGAATTAATAAGAGGCTTTCCATTATAAATCCTCATTGCCCGTTCCATTGCCTCTATATTGGAGGTATCGATCTGAAGAGGCAGGTCGATGATGCTCTGAAGCTCCCCTATCACTTCCACCATCATGGAAGGCTCATCAATTTCAGGAAGTCCCACATTCACATCCAGGACGTGTGCCCCATTGTCCTGCTGAGCCACTCCCTCACGGAGAATATATTCCAGGTTATGATCCCGAAGGGCCTGCTTGAATTTGGATTTTCCCGTTGGATTGATTCTCTCTCCGATGATAATCGGTTCCCTGTCAATCACAACCGCCTGTGCATAGGAAGAGATCACGGTACGGTTTTTCTTATCCGGCAGTCTCACAGGAAAGTCTTTGCAGAGAGCCACAGTTTTTTCAATATGCTCCGGCGTGGTTCCGCAGCAGCCGCCGATCACACAGGCTCCTTCCTCTGCAATTTCCTTCATAGCAGCCGCAAACTCAGCCGCATCGATATCATATACCGTTTTTCCGCCTTCGCTTCTTGGAAGACCTGCATTGGGATTGACAATGACCGGTATAGAAACTACCTTCATGATATCCCTTAAAATACCCTTCATCTGTATCGGACCAAGGCCGCAGTTGATTCCCAGAGCGTCAACCCCCAGTCCTTCTAAAAGAGCAACGGTAGATTCAACATTTCCTCCGGTTAATAGCTTTCCTTTATCATCAAAAATCGTGGTCACGAATACGGGAAGACTGCAGTTTTCCTTTGCAGCCAGTACGGCCGCCTTGGCCTCGTAGCTGTCGCTCATGGTCTCAATGAGCACCAGGTCCGCTCCCTCCCGCTCTCCGATTTTAACTACCTGGGAAAACATTTTGTAGGCATCCTCAAAGGCCAGATCTCCTAAAGGCTTTAAAAGCTTTCCTGTAGGGCCTAAATCAAGGGCAATATACCCCTTTTCCTTTCCGGCTGGATAAGAAGCTGTCTCCACCGCATTCCTGGCATTTTTTAAGGCTGCAGTCACTACCTCTTCCAGATCGAATTCCGCACCTTTATAAAATTTCAGCCCATTGGCTCCAAAGGTATTTGTTTTTATGATGTCTGCACCTGCTTCCAGATAATCACGGTGAAGTTCCGTAATGATATCCGGATGCTTTACATTCCATGTTTCCGGCAGTTCTCCCGGTACAAGGCCATTTGCCTGTAAAAGGCTTCCTGTTCCGCCGTCAAAAAATACAATCCTCTTTTTTATCTCTTCTAAAATCGCTGCCATACATTCCTCCATCTGCGTTTGTATCTTCTAATCTCTCCGGTATGCACAGTCCGTTTTTCTACAGGATTCGCACCCCTTTATCTCACAGCGGTAAGGCTTTCCGCTGACTCCCATCACCGCAGTGACAGACTTGGAAGGGGTCATGAGAAGGCTGTCCGTCAGCATGATACCGATCCTTTTAGGCGTTTCTAAAACTGTTGTAATATCCTTCTGGCACTCTAAGGGGAAGTCTCCGTAGCCCGGGCTGAACCTGGGTCTTAAGTACAGCTGCCTGACCTCATACTCCTCCTTCAGCTTCCGGTTCTCCTCATCACAATATTCCTCAATCATAGCGGTGGCCGCTGCCTGCATGGTGACCGCCTTGCTCATCTGCAGTTTTGTATACTTATGCAACAGCACATCCACCCCTGCACCTAACGTAGCTGCAAATAAGATCACCTGTTCACAGTCCTGTAAATTACGGCTTAAATTACGGCTTCGGGCCTTAAATACGGTAAAATCGATCCAGTTATCAGAAAGCAGCTCCAGGGGATATACCCGGCTTATGCTTTTAGGAGATGCCGCAGCCATTAGCTCCCTGATACATTCCTCAATCAGGGTATTTACGGCTTCATCACCTTCATTTTTCCCGTATCCCAGATATCGCCGGATCTCTCTTCGGCTGATTTCCATTGCTGTTCCTCCGTTTTTTCATTTTAAATGGGTCCGCCCCTTTTTAAAGGAGCCGGACCCTGGTTAAAAGAATCACAATATCTCGGAAAGGTTCTCCTTGATTTTCAACGCCACATCCGGCTTATTCATGGAATAAACATGGATGGCATTCACTCCGTTGGCGATAAGGTCAATGATCTGTTCTGTGGCATAAGCAATTCCCGCCTGTTTCATAGCTGCCGGATTATCTCCGAACCTGTCCACAATAGCCTTGAAACGGGAAGGCAGATAGGTGCCTGACAGCTGGCAGCTTCGGATAATCTGCTTTACATTGGTGACAGGCATGATTCCTGCGACGACCGGAACCGTGATTCCTTTTTCGCGGATGCGGTACAGGTAATTGTATAAAATGTTATTGTCAAAAAACATCTGGGTGGTAACAAAATCACATCCTGCTTCCACCTTCTGTTTTAAATAATCCATATCAATGGTCTTGCTGACGGATTCTACATGGCCTTCCGGATAGCAGGCCGCGCCAATGCAGAAATCCCCGGCTTCCTTTATCTCCCTGATCAGCTCAGAGGCGTAATGGTATTCCGTTTTAGCAGGAGCATCGGTAGGCATATCTCCCCTGAGCGCAAGCACATTTTCAATCCCAGCCTCTTTCAGTTCACCAAGAACCTGGTGTACCTTTTCTTTGGTAGAGGTTACACAGGTTAAATGAGCCAGAGCCGTCACATGATGCTGGTGATGGAGTGCAGAAGCGATATCAACGGTATATTGGCTGGTTCCTCCGCCTGCTCCGTAAGTGACGCTCATAAAAGCTGGTTTCAGCTTTGCGATCTCTGACGCAGCCTGTTCCACTGACTCATATTTATCCTCAGTTTTGGGAGGAAACACTTCAAAGGATAGGGTCGGCTTTCCCTGGCTCAATATATCTTTAATTTTCATGCTGTCTGTCTCCTATCTTTCGTTTCATCATTTGCGCCCAATATTTTGGGCATAAAGTTATACCTGAAGGGTGTTTCATCATTAACGCCCATGTACTTTGGACATAGTGGCCCTTTGGGCATAATGGCATGCCCAAAAGGCTTCTTTTTATTATTTTAACACTTTACCACAAAAAACTGCTTCCCGCAATAGATTCTGCTTACGTCTCCTGACTTTCCATCACCTGAGGATTGCTGTAAGAAACGTAAATTCTGACCCCATCCTTGGTAAGATAAAGGTTGATATCAAACAGCCCTTCTGTAATAAACACTCCATCTTCCTGCCATTCTCCTGTTCCGGCCTGTTCCATAATAGCAGGAATGCTGCTTTCTTCCTGAGGAATACCTGCTCCAGTTTCCACAAGCCTTAAAAACTCTCCTAAAAAGACAAGGGAATTTTCCCGGTCTTTCAGGGAAGAAATATAATCATGAAGTTCTCCGGTAGCAGTATCATAATTAATATCTACATACTGATATACGTAATCTTCATCTCCTGGATCCAGCTGACTGGTTGCCTCGTCTTCAAAGGTGTAGCTTTCCACGGTCTCATAATAGGATATGGGGCCGCCCTCATCTTCAAACTGATAATTATCAGAATAAACAGCACCCTCTTCTATCTCATAGCCATAGTTGGTTTCGCTAAAAAACTGCCCCATGGAAGCTGCGACCGGCCTGCCGTCAACCGGAAAATGATCATAGCCGTTACAAGACTCCCCAATTGCCTTTACATCCTCTTCTAAAAGCTCCGTGAAGCCGGAATCATCATATGGAACGGCTGTCTCATAGTTACTGATCTTTTCGTCCGTTATGGCCCGGTTTACCGTTCCAATGATCCTCGGAAGAACATTGATAAGAACAAACAGAGCAACTGATATCACCACAGGCACAGTGGAATTCTTCCTTCCTTTTTCCTGTCCTGGCCGGGAAGGCTGTGACGGG
>DEYX01000285.1 GCA_002365025.1 Hungatella sp. UBA3147
CAGCCATAAGTGATATCTACAAGTAAATTCACAAGTAAAAACATTGCACCAAAGATGAGAACGGAAGCTTGAACAACTGGATAATCTCTAGAATTTACCGATTCAAAAATCAAGTTTCCCAAACCGGGAAGAGAAAAAATAGATTCAATAACAACCGCCCCGCCTAAAAGGGTCCCAATTTGTAAACCAATAATCGTAATAACTGAAATGAGAGAATTTCGAAGGGAATGTTTATAAACTACAATACTTTCTTTTACACCTTTTGAACGAACCGTACGAATAAAATCTGAATGCATGATTTCCAAAATAGATGAGCGTGTCATTCGTACAATACTGGCACAAAGTGTAATCGCCAAACAAAAAGCAGGAAGGAACATTTGTTGCATATTTACAATCGGATTTGCTGTGAAAGATTGATAGCCCAGTGGTGGAATCCAATTAAATACTAATGATAGAAACAGCAGTACGACTAAACCAATCCAAAAGTTAGGTATGGAAATTCCCCCTATCGATACAATCCGTAACAAGTGATCGGTCATTGTGTTATGTTTTACTGCAGAAATCACTCCAATAGGAATCCCTATCAAAATTGCGATTATCGACGACAGAAAGGTGAGCTCCAGCGTAACCGGAAGACGAGCTGCAATCATTTCCGACACCGATCGACTGGACCAAAGGGATTGTCCAAAATCACCTTGAAATACACCTTTTAACCAATCCATGAATTGACCAGCAATGCTTTTGTCCAATCCTAACTCTGTTTTTAAAGCAGCAATCTGCTCTTCTGATACATTACTGGCATCTGCAAGCTGGAGCATAACCACATCACCAGGGATTGCTCTCATGACAACAAAGATAAATATCACCATGATAAATAAAACGATACCCCCATAAAGTAATCGCCGAAAAATATACTCTACCAAGTCGCTCACCTCTTTCAATATAGATGACAAGATACAAGATGTTCTGGATCTGCTTCCTTTAATTCGGGCTTGATTTGTTTACATACATCCATTGCCAGCGGACAGCGCGTATGAAATTTGCATCCTTCAGGCGGATTGGATGGACTTGGAACTTCTCCCTCTAAAATCATTCTCTCTCGTTTTTCATCTGGATCCGGAACAGGAACAGCTGAAATAAGCGCCTGTGAATACGGATGTAAAGGTTTACGAAATAACGTTTCTGATTCTGCTACTTCAACAATTTCTCCTAAATACATAACAGATATGCGGTCAGATATATACTTTACTACATTTAAATCATGCGAAATGAAAAAATAGGAAAGACCCATTTTTCTTTGCAAATCCTTTAATAAATTAAGAATTTGGGCTTGTACGGATACATCGAGCGCAGAAACAGCCTCATCACAAATTAATAAGTCTGGTTCCGTAGCCAATGCGCGGGCAATCCCAATTCGTTGTCTCTGCCCTCCCGAAAATTGATGGGGAAACTTTTGAATATCATTCCTGGATAAGCCAACTGTCTCTAGCAATTCAGCAATGCGTTTATATTTTTCTTGCCCATTTGCTATTCCATGTACTTCTAATGGTTCACCAATAATATCCGCTATCATCATACGTGGATTTAATGAACTGTATGGATCCTGGAATACCATTTGCGTACGCTGTCTAAACTTTTTTAATGGCTGATGCTTCATTTTTCTTAAATCCTGTCCAGAAAATGTAACTTCTCCTTCTGTCAAATGGAGTAAATTCATCAATAAACGTCCTACCGTTGATTTTCCGCATCCAGATTCTCCGACTAAACCATGTGTTTCTCCTGGATAAATATGAAGAGAGACACCATCAACAGCACGAACTTGACCAATCGTACGCGAAAATATCCCCTTTGTAATTGGGAAATACTTTTTGATGTTTGTCGCCGCTAGTAATACCTCTTGTTTATCTTGCATTGGATAAGTTTCCTCATAAACAGATGCCATTTCCTCATCTGTAGTTTGGTTGATTGGAATCCATTCTTGTTTAGCAATTTTCGGATCCTTTAGCCAGCATTTACTCATATGGTTTTCACCTGCAGCAAATATTGGCGGTTCTTCTATGCGGCATTTTTCACTTGCGAATGGACATCGCGGATGAAAACGGCAGCCTGTTGGCAAATCCGTTAAGCTTGGAACACTTCCCTTAATCGTTTGCAGTCTTTCGTTTCTATCTGTTTCTAATCTTGGGATACTTTGCAGCAATGCTTGCGTGTAAGGATGCTCAGGTTGAGAAAATAGTGATTTCACGTCAGCTTGTTCAACGACTTGTCCTGCATACATCACGACAACACGATCTGCCATTTCTGCAACTACCCCGAGATCATGGGTTATTAAAAAAATGGCCGTACCTAATTCTGACTGTAACTTTTTTAAGAGTTCAATGATCTGCGCCTGAACAGTTACGTCTAACGCCGTTGTAGGTTCATCGGCAATTAATAAGCTCGGACGGCATGCCAATGCAATCGCAATCATCACTCTTTGCCTTTGTCCACCAGATAATTGATGCGGATAATTTTGTAAGCGGCTTTCTACATCAGGAAATCCAACAAGACGCAATAATTCTGCTGCACGCTGGTTATACGCTTGCTTTGAAAGATCTTCATGGACCTTTAATGCTTCAATAATTTGATTTCCAATTGTATAAACCGGGTCCAGACATGTCATAGGATCCTGAAAAATCATAGATATATGCTGTCCCCGGATTTCCTGCATTTCTTTTAAGGATAGAGACAAAAGATTCCTTCCTCCATATAATACTTCACCGCTTACAATCTTTCCGGGCGGTGTGGGGATCAGACGCATAATTCCTTTTGCAAGGGTCGTTTTTCCGGCACCGGTTTCGCCCACAATCCCCAGAGTTTCGCCAACTCCAATCCTGATATCAACATCATTTAACGCCTGTACGGCTCCGTCTTCCGTCTCATACCGAATCGACAAATTCTTTACTTCCAGTAATGTCCCGCCTACCATAAGTTGTCCCGCCTTTCTCCTGTTAAGGATTTAATCTTTCAGTCTCGGATCCAGGGCATCACGAAGACCATCCCCCACCACATTCAGGGCCAGAATCGTCAGCATGATCCCTAATCCCGGAATCACTGTCACATGCCAGGAATCACGGATATAACTTCTGGCGTTGGAGAGCATGGCTCCCCATTCCGGCGTTGGCGGCTGTATTCCCAGACCAAGGAAGGACAAACCGGCAATGGACAGAATCGCTCCGGCAATACTTAATGTTATCTGTACAATAATCGGAGCCATGCAATTGGGCAGTACATATTTAAATATTATCCTTAAATCACTGCAGCCGATCGCTTTTGCAGCTTCTATGTACTCCTGATCTTTTACAGTCAGAACCGGTGCCCGGACCGTTCTGGCAAAGGTCGGAATATAGGCAATGGAAATAGCCAGCAGAACATTAACCAGACTGGTTCCCAGAGCCGCAACAATGGCAATGGCCAGCAGCATGGAGGGAATGGCCAGCAAAATATCCATGAAACGCATAATCAGATTATCCGCACCTTTTCCATAATAACCTGCAATTGCCCCCAGCATCCCGCCAAAGATACAGGAGACGGAAACTGCCACGGTTCCCATAAACAGGGAATAACGGGTTGCCCACAACATCCGTAGCAGCATGTCTCTTCCAAACTCATCAAGACCAAACGGATGGTTCAAACTTGGTGGTAAAAGTCTGCCTGTCAGATTCTGCTTTACCACATATGATAAGTAAAAAGATTTATTGGTAACCAGGTCAATTACCGAAGTAGCGACTGCTATCATAATCAGTAAAAAAATAAAACACAATCCCGCCATTGCCAGACGGTTCTTTTTAAAACGTCTCCAGGCCTCAGCCCATAAAGATCTTTGTTTTTTTCCTTCCACCAGCCGCACCTACTTTCTCTTATACTGGGACTTAATACGCGGATCTACAAAAGCATAGACAATATCCACAGCCAGGTTCACAACCGTAAACATAACTGCCAGAAAGATCACAGATCCTAAAACCAGAGGAATATCCTTTGATTTAATTGCCTCTACCATAAGCCGTCCCAGACCAGGCCAGGAAAATACGGTCTCAGTCAGCATCGCTCCGCCAAGAAGAGTACCAAACTGAAGTCCTACCGCCGTAATGATCGGAATCATGGCATTCTTCAGCATGTGCCGATAGGTAATAATCTTCTCCGATACACCTTTGGCACGGGCCGTATCAATATAATCCTGCCGGATTACCTCCAGCATGGAAGAACGGGTCATGCGGGTGATTGTTGCCGCCGCACTGGTTCCCAGGGTAACCGCCGGCAGAACCAGACTTTTAAGAAGCGGAGCAAGACCCTGGCCCATGCCCTGGGAAGGGAGCCAGCCAAGCTTTAAGGCAAACACAATAACCAGCAGAAGTCCCATCCAGAAGCTGGGCATGGATACCCCGATCAAGGCAGTTACCATAGAAATGTTATCCAATGCTGAATATTGGTTCTTGGCCGATATAATTCCTACAGGGATCCCAATTGCCAGCGCAACCAGAATGGCCGCAACTGCCAGCATTGCTGTATTCGGAAACCGGCTGATCACCTGATCCCAGACACTTAAACTGTTTTTGTAAGATGTTCCCAAATCACCTTGAAGCATATTCATAAGATAACGCCCATAGCGAATCAGAAGAGGATCATTTAATCCCAGTTCCTCACGCTTCATAGCCAAGGCTTCCGCAGTGGCCTGATCCCCCAGAATAATCGCCGCCGGATCGCCTGGCGACAGATTCAGGATGAAAAACACAATAAAAGTGACTCCGATAATGACCGGGATTAACATCAGAAGCCGTTTGATAATGTACTTATACATACTCCTTCTCCTCTTAATTATATAGTCATAGCCTTTCTTCACATATTCTAAATAGAAGCTATGCAGTTTAAGATGTTATAGGGTTCGTGTATTTCCTTGACATTGATAAGAATAACTTTACTGCGATTGATAATCTCCATGTTGTCTTTTATCGAGTAATTTATCTATATCACTTCTGCATTTCATTTAAAAATTTTCACCTTAACGATAGAATTTAACGGTTGACGCTTATATGTAGGTATTAAAAAGAGCCTGCCTGAGCAGACTCCGCACGTGACCCCGTTGTCATCGTACATTGAAATTAACAGCTTACACTATTGATTTCCATTCATCAACAAAATCATATTGATTTTGCGCCTTCTATTTTATTAAGAAAATTATAAAACAATCCATATTGATTGTCAACAATATTATTTATTGTATAACAATATTTTTTATTTACTTACATTTTTATTGTGTACAATATCTGTATCTGCTATACTAAAGTGTATGAGTACTGATTTTTAAGTAAGCAATCAGGTAATCAGTAATGGTTATAAAGTAATTCCGTAACTATAAGATAGTGCGCTTTTAATAAACATGAATAAATGCTATTTAACTTAAAGAGGAAAATTACATGAAAAATATTGGCGGTTATTTCAGCTTTGAACAGCTGGCAGAAACAGAGAATCACTTTTTTGAAGAATTATGTCCAGATTCAGGGGATCTTGCATTCCTGATGTCTGGCCGGTGCGCCATCTATTATGCTCTTGAAGACATTATGTTGACTGACCATAAGCGAATTGCTTACGTTCCTATCTATACCTGCGAGACTGTTCTGGCTCCTTTTAAGAAAGCTGGCTTTAAGCTGCTTTTTTATGATGTTGACCGGTCAATGACACCAGTATTTGATAAGTCGGTCCTTAATCAGATCAGTGTTCTTTCCCTCTGTGGTTATTATGGTTTCTGCACCTATGACAGAGAATTTGTTCATTTATGCAGGAAATGCGGTGTCCGCATAATAGAGGATACCACCCATTCTATCCTTTCATGGAACGGAATCGATCCCTGCTGTGATTATATTGCCGGGAGTCTGCGCAAATGGATCGGTATTCCCTCAGGCGGTTTTGCAATTAAAACCCATGGTCACTTCACAAAAAGGCTGCTGGAGCCCTCCCTCCCTCACCTGGCTATGCGAACAGCGGCTATGCTTGAAAAAGAAACCTGGTGTTATTCTTCTGCCCCAATAGCAACCCAAAAACTGGCTGCTGCGGCTTCGGTATTCTGGGATGCCGAAATTATGCTCCGACAGATCTTCGACTCCTATGAAAGTGATCCGGAATCAATCAATATCATAAAACACATCGATATTGATACCATCCGACGGAAACGCCGGGAAAATTACAGTTATCTTCTAGAGCACCTGATGCCCTCACCGGATCTTACCATAGTCTTTCCAGTTCTTGCAGAAGAAACTGTCCCCAGTCACTTTACTTTCTATGCAAAAAACCGGAAACAAATCCAGGACTATCTGACGGCTAACGGTGTAAGCAGCACTGCATACTGGCCGATTTCTTCATCTGTTCAATTAACCGGTCATCCTGATGCGGCATATATCTATGACCATGTGTTATCGCTGCCCTGCGATCAAAGATATGGGATAAGGGAGATGCAGTATATTTGTCATATTCTGAATCAATATCCCAAAAGTTCCAAAGAATAATAAAAAATCAGAGATCTCTGACCATGGTCAAAAGATCTCTGATTTTTTATCAGCCAACTATTTCTATGAAAAAAATAACTCTTTATTCTCCAACTTCATACCAATACGGTAAATCCGCTCTCCGGTTGCCTGGTAGTGGTTATCCAGTGCTTGTTTGGATTTTTCCAAATCTCCCATCTTGATTACTTCTAAAAGTTCTTTGTGAATTTCATATGTGGATGTTGGACCATTAACAGCATACTTTTCCTTCAAAAGCTCATTCATGGCACTGTTATTCCTGCTGTTTCTTGCGGTCAGAAACATAGCACCATTCATGGGGCTCATACTCTCCCACAACTTTATCAGCCGTTCCATCTGACCGGACTTAAGAATCTGCTTATGAAACAGTTCGTCACAGCTAACCAGACGGGGCATCTCCCCCAGTTCATCCTCACAGATCATCCCTTCCAGAGCTTCTTCCATTAGAAATATACAATCTTTTAGAAGATGACCGTCGCATAATTCCAACGCGATCTTTTCCAAACTGCCCCTAAGAAAAAATATTTCATATGCTTCTTTAGGAGAGAGAAGAGTCACGGTACAGCCTTTATTTGCTTCATATTCTACAAAACCTTCGTGCATCAATATTTTTAGCGCTTCCCGCACAGGTCCCCTGCTCATCCCTAATTTCTCTGCAAGCTCCTGTTCTACGATTTTTTCCTTATGCTTGAACCTTCCCTGAAGAATCTCCTGGCGAACATAATCGGCTGCGAATTGAGAAAGATTTCCTTTCTTATCTATTGCCATGTTACATATTTTCCTTTCCTTAAAAATTTCTTATCCTGTGCAAACCACCCATCGCTTGGCACTACATTTGGGATTAATAAACCTGGCACTCTCTTGCGCTCATTATATCACAATTCATATTTACAATCATCTACTTTTTTCAACCAGAAAACCATAGTATCTCTCCTAATGAGAAGGCCACTCACGCCCAACAGGCTAAAACCCATAAAAAAGGCACCGGAAAGCATACGCTCTCCGGTGCCTTTTTTACAGGTTATTTTTCATACAGAAATTCTTCCGGCAGATTCACTTTAAAATCAACCGCCAGATCACGGAAGTTTTGAGGTGTGATGGTCTGAAGCTTATCCGGACGGATGGAAAGCACTTTTACAAGGATTTCTGCAGACTTTTCTACCGTATGCATAAGACCAAAGGTCAGGTCAAAGTCCTCTCCGGAAGCGAATAAGCCATGATGAGCCCATACAGCCACATCGTACTTCTTCATCAGCTCGCTGGTTGCCACTGCAATGTCTCGTCCGCCAGGCACCATCCAGCCAACCACACCTACGCCGTCCGGGAAAACCACCGGACATTCTGTTGCCATCTCCCATAATTCCCGGGTGAAGACTTTATCCTCTAATGGAAGAACAAAGGTAAGGGCAATTACATTGGCAGGATGGGCATGGTAGATCACCCTGTGTTTCCCGGATGTAGCTTCTTTCTTTACTTCATGGTTCATAAGATGGGAAGGCAGCTCGCTGGTGGGACGCCCGCCGTTTACTAATCCCCAGCGGATTCTGTAATTCTCACCGCTTTCATCCACCTCAATGATACAGGTATTGGCTTCCGGATCCAGGATCACGTTGCGGAAATACTTCCCGCTTCCCGTTACCATGAAATACTCTCCTGCCAGACCTCTTACACAGGTTCCGATGGGCTGCCAGGGATTCTTATCCGTAAAGCCTTCTTTGACTGATTCTACCTCTGACTCCTTGATGCGGTAGCTTAAATTACCGCCGTTTCTCTCATGCCAGTTCTGACGGAATCCGTCGTCACATAAGCGGATAAAGCCTTTTACAAATTCAGTATCTAAAATGTTCATATTCTTTTTCTCCTTATTTCCGGTTAAACAGCACTTCTTTTTCATAGCTGCGTATTTCTTCAAACCAGTCTTCCTTTGCCGGAACTCCGTTTATCTCACAGAAATAATTCCATACATCACCCACAGGATAAAGCTTAAGCTCCTCCTGAAGCATCATCTGCTCCGTAAACTCTCGTTCCTTCTGTAACAAGGCAAGCGTTTCATTGGGAAGAAGAAGGGCATTTAACAACGCCTTCTGCATGTTGCGCATGCCCACGATCCAGGCGCTTAAGCGGTTGATGCTTGCATCAAAGAAGTCAAGGGCTAAAAGAACGCGGTCAGCTCCGCCCCGGATGATTTCCTTTGCAATCTCTTTTGTCTCATCATCAAACAACACCACATGGTCGCTGTCCCACCGCACCGGCCTTGTCACATGAAGGGCCACCTTGTCAAAGAACAGGAGCATGGAGGATATCTTATCAGAAACCGCCTCCGTGGGATGATAATGGCCGCTGTCCAGCAGGCATAGGATATCGTTTTTGGAAGCGTAATTCATATAAAATTCATGGGAACCAACCGTACAGCTTTCCACACCGATTCCAAACACCTTGGATTCTACGGCTACATATACCTTTGTTTTATCGTAATCCATGGAAAGGATCTGGTCAAGAGAATCTTTTAACCGCGCCCTTGGGGAGGTACGGTCCGCCGGAATATCTTTAAAACCGTCAGGAATCCAGATGTTCATGGTACATGGAGTTCCCTGCTCGACCGCAAAATATTCAGAAATACGGATGCACGCCTTTACGTGCCTGATCCAGAAGCTGCGGATCTCCTCGTCTTCACTGGACAAGGTGGCATTCTCTGCCTTTGGATGGGAAAACAGGGTGGGATTAAAATCAATGCCAATCCCTCTTTCCTTTGCAAATTCTGCCCATTTTGCAAAATGCTTCGGTTCCAGCTGATCACGGTCCGCCCATTCACCCTCTTCAAATACGGCATAGCTTGCATGAAGGTTAATCCTGTGTTTTCCAGGAATCAGGCTCAGTGCTTTGCCCATATCATTCATCAGCTCCTGAGGATTTCTGGCCCGTCCCGGATAATTGCCAGTCGTCTGAATGCCGCCTGAGAGCCCGCCGGCTCCGTCAAATCCAATTACGTCATCTCCCTGCCAGCAGTGCATGGAAATAGGAATCTTCTTCAGTGCCTCCAGCGCCTCATCTGTATTAACCCCAACGGCCTTGTATGCTTCCTTTGCTGTTTCATATCTTTCTTTTATTGTCATGGCTCTCTTCTCCTTTTCTTAATTTCTGCCCGGGCTTTTAAGGCCGGGGCTTCTTATGATAACGATCAGTCTAAATGAAATACAGGCTTTAAGTCGATAGAAACCGGGCTGTTATACGGGTTGGTCTTCATAATGTCAGCCATATAATCCCACCATTTCCGGTTGATGGGCGTATCCGCCGATTCTGCCCATTTCTCTTCATCCTCAATTTCAATATATCCGTAGAGGACATTGGTTTCCTCATCTAAGAAAATAGAGTAATTATGTCCCCCGTGCCGGCTGATCATGTCCTTCATTTCCGGCCAGAGTAAATTGTGTCTTTTCTCGTATTCTTCAGCCATTCCTTCATTTAAGTACATTTTAAAAGACTTTCTTATCATGCCATTACCTCCATCCTGCGCCAACTAATTCCCTGGCTTATACTCCTTTACGGCAAAGGACCGGTATACTGCCTCCCTTGCAAGTTTTAAGCTCTCAAATTCTCCCGCAGCCAGCATCTGGGCCAAAAGATTTCCGATGGCAGTGGCTTCTCCCGGTCCGGCATAAACGGTCCGTCCTGTTCGGTCTGCCGTCAGCCGGTTCAAATACTCTGCATTGGAACCCCCTCCTACCACATGGATGGCCGGATAGGTCCTTCCGGTAATGGATTCCAGTTCCTTTACCGTATTTCCGTAGCAGGCTGCAAGGCTGTTGTATATGACTGCCGCGATCTGTCCCGGAGTCTTTGGCACCTCCATACCAGTCCTCCCACAGAAATCCTGCACCTCCATGATCATGCTCTCCGGAGATAGGAATACAGAATCATTGCAGTCCACAATGGAAGGAATCACTTCCTCAGAGGCCATCTGGCAAAGCTCTGCAAAGGAGTAAGCCTCTCCCTTTTCTTTCAGCTCCTTTTTCACAGACTGGATCATCCAAAGTCCCATGATGTTTTTCAAATACCGGAAGCGGTGATCATAGCCGCCCTCATTAGTAAAATTTGCTTCCATGCTTTCCATGGTACAATTCGCCTCAGGAAGCTCCGTTCCCATCAGAGACCAGGTTCCTGAGCTGATGTAAAGGAGACCGTCCATGGAATCCTCTCCCTCCGGATCCAGGGGAACTGCCATGACGGCAGCGCCGGTATCATGGGTTGCAGGTAGGACTACCTGACAGGTAAACCCTACTTCCTCTTCAATGGCCTTTGTCAATGGTCCCACTGATGTTCCCGGCATGGAAAGCTCCCCGAACAGCTTTTCAGGCAGGCCCAGCTTCCGGATCAGTTCATAATCCCAGGTTCCGGTTTCTGCACTCACCAGCTGGGTGGTTGTTGCATTGGTATACTCCTGCTTTTTCACCCCTGTCAGCAGATAGTGGAAATAGTCCGGAATCATAAGGAAGGATTCCCCTTTCTCCAGATATTCCGGATTTTCTTCCCTGACTGCCATGAGCTGATAAATGGTATTAAAGATCTGCTTCTGTATGCCGGTTCTTCCATATAAATCTTTTAAGGAAATAATCTCATATATTTTTTCATCCATTCCCTTTGTTCTGTCATCCCGGTATCCAACCGCATTACCAAGAATCCGGTTCTCTCCATCGAGAAGGACAAAATCCACAGCCCATGTATCGATCCCCATGGCAGCCGGGATCTTCCCAAGCTTCCCGCATTGCTTCATGCCCTCTTTAATTTCATGAAATAAGGATTCCACATCCCAGCACAAATGCCCGTCCTTTTGCTTCATGCCATTGTCAAACCGGTAAATCTCCTGA
>DEYX01000339.1 GCA_002365025.1 Hungatella sp. UBA3147
CAGAAGCAGGATCATCAAATGTACCCAATTTAACCGATTTTCCCTGGAAATTCATATAAGCACGATATTTACCTTTATCTTTCTCAAAGCATACGCCCATAGGCAAATCCCCGCGCTGTTTCTTTTCGGTTATAAACAGAGTATTTATTCCATGAGGAACAATACAACAAGTATCCGGACTATAAGCCTTATTCCCCTTAAACATAATATCTTTGTCTAAGTTATCTGCTCATTACCGATACTATAGTTAGTGCCGTTATAGATACCCCTCTGACGCACCTGAATGACCATGCAGACGCTTTAGGGCTGTGAGGGGTATTTTAAGTTTGCAGTTTAAGGCACTAAAATAAGCCCACATACTCATATTTTTCATACAAGCATATGGACTTATTTAGATGTCCAAATTTTATTATTATATTTTATAATACCAAGGCTCTTATGAAATTGGTGTCAAACTGGTGTCAAATCACTGGTTTTATCCTGATTCACTTTCATAAAACCTAGTAAACACAAGGGCTATAGGGTTTTTCTTTAAAAAGGACTACAAAAAGTAATTTGGGGCACCCTCTTCTACTCACTCATTCCCTCCTTCAGCCAAGCAGCGAATCAGCTTCTATCATATTTTTAATGATCGGTACCCCAAACGGACAACGGCTTTCGCAGCTGCCGCAGGCAATACACTCATCACCGCCATGAGACAGGCTTTGATAATGAGAACGTATGGATGGTGGGATTGCTTCTTTATCCAGCCGTGCGATGTCTAAATATTTGTTGACAGCGGCAATATCTATTTCAGAGGGACATGGCTGGCAATGTCCGCAGTACACGCAGTTTCCATCAAAAGCGCTATGCACTTCGTTATAAATCCATGTGTAATCCTTATCAGAGTCAGACGCCGAAAGATAACTCATGGTGTCCTTCATTTCAGCCCGTGTTTTACAGCCTGTCAGGACGCTGGCAACCGCTGGCCTTGAGAGTGCATAATGGACGCACTGCTGCGAAGTCATCGGCCTGCTGTAAGGCGTATGTTCCGGCGAAAGCAGTTTGCCGCCCCCAAAGGTCTTCATCACAGTAATACCAACTTGTTTTTGCGTACACAGCTTGTATAGATCCGCACGTTTGGGATCAATTCCGTTATAAGCCCCTGCCTGGAAGCCGTTATCAAGACAATCAAAAATACTCGCTTTCGATGATAGCATATCAAATGCAGGATTAATGCTGAACATCATCATCTCCGGCACTCCTGTCTCAATGACCTTCATTGCAGTTTCAGGGTTATGGGAGCTAAAACCAATGTGCCGGATGTCTCCTAGATGTTTTAGACGCTCCACATATGTAACAAAATCTGTCTCGAAAACATTTTTATAATCCTGCTCCGAATCAATAAAAAACATCATGCCAAAATCTATGTAGCCGAAGACCCGCAGCAGTTCTTCAAAATACTGCCTGACCACAGGCATATCCCGGCTGATATCGTACTGCATATTTACATTCGTGGATCCGATATGCCCCTGTAACATCACCTGATCCCGCTTATTGCCCAGTGCTTTAGCGATGTTCTCACGCACTTCCGTGCCGGGCATAAAAACATCCATGAGATTAACGCCATACTCAAGTGCGGCATCAATCGTCTCCTTCACCTGCTCGTATGGCTTGCCGTCAAGGTGTTCGCAGCCAAGGCCAATAATACTTGCATGCTTGCCGGTTTTTCCGACCTCTCTGTATTCCATCTTATTCCCTCCTGAATATATATCTTTTAACTTTTGCCCCGTAATTTATCCGCCTTCTCCTATGTCTTTAACTGCCAGTCTCCGGTCTGGACAGCAGCTTTTTTAGTGGCAGGATCTTCCATTATTTCCTCCGTTTGCCCTATTATAACTGTTATAACAGTGCTTGTAAACAGAGAAGTCAAGATATGGTCTGGGATTCCAATTTTAAAAAATACCTCGCAATTAATTAATCCATCATTAATTGCGAGGCATCATTTTTTGATTGGTTTATAAGCCTTGTTTTATACTTTATTCCAGATTAAGACGCTTGGACAGGATACGTTCCGTACCGAAAAAGAATATCGCAAGCTGAATTGCGTTGTAAATAACCGAACCGATGAAGGTTAAGTGCATGACCAGGGAAATTCCTTGTGTATCAGGCATCGTTTCAATCATGCGGAAGAACGATTGGAAAGACGGTACGTTTCCCAGAATGATCATTGCAAGGCCGTTGATAAAGCTAAACAGCATAGATATTGCAATAAAGGCGATAACGGACATCATCACGCGGTTTTTGCTGGCCAAATGGCCAAGTGCCATAGAAAAGTACATGTGGTACAGCTGGACCAGTCCGCTGACGATGACCAGAACAATCACCTCAAACACCAGAAGCGGCCAGGACGAAACATGAGCAATCGCCCGGCTGATGGCATTCCATAACTGGGGATCGGTAATTGCTGTAAAAACTTTTGCAGTACCTGCAGTGCCCAGCACCAGAATAAAAACAGATGCAAAAGCCACCAGGGAGCTGGCCAGCGACATCACAAATGCCACCACGCCCTTTGCTGCGATCAGCTGCCAGGGTTTCACCGGCAGGGTAAACATCAGGTAACCTTCATCACACAGAAGGCCCTTATAAAACCGCTGAATAACAACGATCAGCGTCAGGACACTCATTGCGACCAGTACGCCGAAATAAGCAATGATGGAGAGCGTCTGGATCAGGCTGAGAAGGCCGCGGCCAAAGCTTAAACCAGACATCAGGCCGTTATAATAACCGTTGGCCAGCGAGCCTAAGCCCATAAATGCATTGAGAATGGATATGGCGATGATCGCCAGGTAAATAGGCACAAGCGTGCGCCCAATGGATT
>DEYX01000122.1 GCA_002365025.1 Hungatella sp. UBA3147
TATGCGAATGGTTATAGTTCTATTAATGGTGTTAAGCCTTGGAAATGTATTGAATGCCGGATTTGACCAGGTTTTCAATATGTATAGTCCGCCGGTGTATGCAAGCGGAGATATTATTGACACATTTGTTTACCGGATTGGTATGTTGGAGGCACAATTTGGAGTTGCTACAGCGGTAGGTCTATTTAAATCAGTTATTTCACTGACTTTAATTTCGGTTTCATACTGGTTTGCTATTAAGTTTGCAGACTATCAGTTGTTTTAGGAAAGGAATCGTATATGAAAAAGAATAAGAAGTTTAAGTGGTTTCCGGTATTAAATACTATTATCCTTGTCATGCTTGCTTTGATCTGCGTGATACCGCTTATTCATGTTGCTGCTGTTTCGTTTAGTTCCAGTGCAGCGGCTTCTGCCGGAGACGTATCATTATGGCCTAAGGATTTTACCACAAGTTCATACTCATTTGTTGCAAAGCGTCCTGCATTTTGGCGCTCAATGAAGGTCTCAGTTACACGAATTATTATGGGTGGAGGTTTAAGTATTTTACTTACAATTACGGCAGCGTATCCGTTGTCTCAGCCAAAGGCAAGCTTTCGGTTCAGAACAGTTTATGCCTGGTTCTTTTTTATTACAATGATTTTTAATGCCGGACTGATTCCTTGGTACATGGTAATAAGACAATTCGGCCTTTTGGATAGTATTTGGGCATTGATCCTTCCTGGCGCCGTACCTGTTTTCAGTGTTATTCTATTGCTCAATTTTTTTCGTGAAGTTCCAAGAGAACTTGCGGAGGCGGCATTTATTGATGGAGCCGGACATTGGCGCACTCTTTGGACAATATATGTGCCTTTATCAAAACCTGCCCTTGCAACACTCTTGCTGTTTTCGCTGGTAGCAAATTGGAACAGCTGGTTTGATGGACTGATTCTCATGAACAATCCGAATAATTATCCATTACAGACATACATACAAACCATTGCGGTTCAGCGCTCATTCAGTATGATGACAAGAGAAGAAATCCAGCAAATGGCTGCGATATCAGACAGAACCCTGCGGTCTGCACAAATATTTTTAGGCTCCTTACCCATTGTTATGGTATACCCTTTCCTGCAAAAATATTTTGTGAAAGGCATCGTGTTAGGTGGGGTTAAGGGGTAATAAGGAAAAGGAGGGGGAATTGAATGAAAAAACAGGTGTTTAATCCCTATCTGCCGTCATGGGAATACATTCCAGACGGCGAACCACATGTGTTTGAGGAACGAGTCTATGTGTACGGATCACATGACCGTTTCAATGGATTCGCATATTGCTTAAATGATTATGTTTGTTATTCTGCGCCGGTAGATGATTTGCACGATTGGAAGTATGAAGGAGTTATCTATGAAAAGACGAACGATCCTTTCAATGCAGACGGCAGCATGTGTCTGTATGCACCTGATGTAGTCAGAGGACCGGATGGCAGATATTATCTGTATTATGTTTTAGATAAAGTTCCAGTTGTTTCGGTAGCGGTCAGTGAAACCCCAGCAGGAAAATACAGCTTTTACGGTTATGTGCGTGATATGAATGGAACACGGCTGGGGGAGAGAGCCAATGATCAGCCGCAATTTGACCCTGCAGTTTTATTGGAGAGTGATAAAATCTATTTGTATACGGGTTTTTGCGGCCCTGGAGACAAGTCACGCAAAGGTGCTATGGCGACAGTGCTTGCGGCGGATATGCTGACAATCATTAAAGAGCCGGTAATCATAGTGCCCGGAAATTGCTATGGCAGCGGAACTGGGTTTGAAGGACATGAGTTCTTTGAAGGACCATCCATCAGAAAACATGGAGATACATATTATTTCGTTTATTCTTCGAGCCGGATGCATGAATTATGCTATGCAGCCAGTAAGAGTCCGACAAAGGATTTTTCTTATGGAGGCGTAATTATAAGCAATTGTGATGAGAGTATAACAAATGGGAAGCCGGTTGGGATGCACACGTATGTTCCCGGAAACAATCATGGCGGCATGGCAGAAGTATTTGGGCAGTGGTATATTTTTTATCATAGACATACAAATGGAACAAATTTCAGCCGTCAGGGCTGTGCCGAACCGGTTCAGATTAAGGAGGACGGTTCAATTAAACAAGTTGAAATGACCTCGTGCGGATTAAATGGCGCCCCCCTGGTTGGAAAGGGAGAGTACTTTGCATACATTGCCTGTAATTTGTTTTCTAAAACAATGAAAAACGACCATCTGCTTCATCACGCTGGTTGGATTGACGGGAAATATCCCAGAATTACACAGGATGGCCGGGATGGCGATGAAGAGATAGGATATATCGCCAATATGCAGGATTCCGCGATAGCCGGATTTAAGTATTTTGAGTGTAAGGGTATCACAAGGATTTCTCTTAAAACGAGAGGGTATGGAAACGGTTGTTTTGAAGTAAAAACTGCATGGGATGGTGAAACCTTAGGGAAAATTCCGGTAGGTTATTCAAACGTCTGGGTTGTAAATTCTGCTGAAATCATGATTCCGGACGGAGTTCAGGCTTTGTTCTTTGAATTTAAAGGCGAGGGTGGAATCAGTTTAAGTTCTTTCACTTTAGAATAATGAGAGTAAAAGGAGCAGGGTATGCAGAAATATGGTAAAACCATAGAACATAAAAGGGGAACGCATATCTGGTGGACTGATATCCCGGATCCGGATGTGATCCGGGTTGATGAAACGTATTATATGACCAGCACCACCATGCACTTTACACCAGGCTGCCCAATTATGAGATCTAAGGATCTGGTTCATTGGGAAATTGTTAGTTATGTTTATGATATTCTGGAAACCAGCGATGAAATGGTTTTAAAAAATGGAAAGCATGATTACGGCAGAGGATCATGGGCGAGCTGTTTGAGGTACGCTAATAACAC
This sequence comes from Hungatella sp. UBA3147, assembly GCA_002365025.1. Taxonomy (GTDB): domain Bacteria; phylum Bacillota; class Clostridia; order Lachnospirales; family Lachnospiraceae; genus Lacrimispora. The sequence goes on from DEYX01000122.1 coordinate 2,912, forward strand.
TTTTTATGTTGCATTCACAGCATACAATGCGAATAAAACATATATATTTCAGACAAAAGATGTTGAAAGCAATCAATGGGACAGATACACGCTTGAGGGTATTTACCATGATATGTCTCTGCTTTTTGATGAAGATGGTAAGGTTTATATGGTTTTTGGGAGTGGAACGATCCGGGTCATTGAATTAACATCAGATGCAAAGGCTGTAAAACCGAAAGGCATGGATAAAGTGGTGATTCCTAAATCTGATGTGGGTGGAGAAGGAGGCCTTCCGGCCGAAGGCTCTCACATATATAAATGGAATGGAATGTACTATATATTCTTAATAGCATGGCCTTCCGCCCCTTTGTATTCGGGAAGGAGAATTCAGATATGCTATCGCTCAGATAGAATTGATGGTGAGTATGATGGAAAAGTGCTCCTCGATCATGATATGGGATTTTACAATAAAGGTGTTGCACAGGGAGGGATTTTTAATACCGGGACAGGAGAATGGTATTCCCTGATGTTTCAGGATCATGGTTCGGTGGGCAGGATTCCGGTTCTTGTCCCGTTTAACTGGGAAGAGGGGTGGCCTGTATTTGAGGCTTATGGTAAGCTGCCCGATATAAACCTGGTAAAATCGGAAAGATTTGCCAGCCACAATATCGTAAAATCGGATGATTTTAATCAATTATCGTTATCTCTCCAGTGGCAGTGGAATCATAATCCCGATAACAGATACTGGTCACTGGGCGAAAGGCCAGGCTGGCTCAAGTTGACCAATGGTACGCTTTGCCGCAACATATCAGATGCCTCTAATACATTGACACAACGAACCTTTGGCCCCATTTGTTCCGGCAGGGCTTTGCTTGATATATCAACTATGAAGAATGGTGATTTTGCAGGTTTGTGTGCTTTTCAGGATCAGTATGGTTATGTAGGAGTTAAGGTGGAGGCTGATGGAGCAAAAGTCATTATGGCAATGGCAAAACCGGAATCGTTTGAGCCTGATAATATGGAATATATGACGGGAAAGCCAGAGGTAATTGCAGAAAGCATACCTTTAAGTCAGAAAGGAATATATCTTCGCATTGACTTTGATTTTCGTGACATGGCTGACACTGCTGATTTCTACTATAGCTTAGACGGCAGCAGATGGAGTGGGATTGGCAGGCAATTGAACATGTCATACAGATTAACACATTTTGTGGGCTATCGCTTCGCTTTGTTTAGTTATGCAACAAAAGAAACAGGTGGTTCTGCCTGGTTTGATTATTTTAAGGTATGAGTAAACATCAAAGAATTAAAATAGGAGAATAGAAAAATGAAAAAAGCAAAGATCATTATCGATAAGTATTTTCTGACGGGAGGCGTTGATCAGAGGATATTCGGTTCTTTTATTGAACATTTGGGACGGGCTGTCTACGGCGGAATCTATCAGGAGGGAAATGTAAATTCTGATGAGCAGGGATTTCGAAAGGATACCCTGGAACTGGTAAAGGAACTGAATGTGCCTATCGTGCGCTATCCGGGAGGTAATTTTGTATCTGGTTTTTGCTGGGAGGACAGCGTGGGCCCTAAAGAAAAGAGGCCGGTAAGGACTGAACTGGCCTGGCAGGTGATCGAAACAAACCAGTTTGGTTTAAATGAATTTGCAGATTGGTCCCGGCTGACCGGAAGTGATATCATGATGGCGGTCAACCTCGGCACAAGAGGTCCGGCGGATGCGAAGAATCTTCTGGAATACTGCAACTTTGAGTGCGGCACTTATTACAGTGATTTGCGCAAGGCTCATGGCTATGTAAAACCACACGACATCAAGGTATGGTGCCTGGGCAATGAAATGGATGGAAAGTGGCAGATGGGCCACAAAACAGCTATGGAGTACGGCCGGGTCGCTTCAGAAACTGCCCGGCTGATGAAATGGCTGGATCCCAGCATTGAAACCGTAGCTTGCGGCAGCTCCGGTATGATGATGCCCACGTTTGGTGAATGGGAATATCAGGTACTGAACGAGTGCTACGATGAAGTGGACTATCTTTCACTGCATCAGTATTACGGGAATCGCAGCAATGATACATCAGATTTCCTTGCCTGCTCGAAAGGTATGGATGATTTTATATTGGGAGTCATATCTCTCTGCGACGCGGTGAAGGCGAAAAAACATGGAAAGAAGGAAATTAACTTATCATTTGACGAGTGGAATGTTTGGTATCACAGCAACGAACAGGATAAACAGATCAAACCATGGAATAAGGCGCCCCATCAGCTTGAGGATGTATATAACTTTGAAGATGCACTTTTAGTGGGCAGCATGTTGATTACCCTTTTAAGACATGCGAACAGAGTAAAGATCGCGTGCATGGCGCAGCTGGTGAATGTAATCGCTCCAATCATGACATCGGATACAGGTGCCTGGCGTCAGACCATATTCTATCCTTACATGCATGCTTCCGTTTATGGGAAAGGAACTGTTCTATTGACTCAGATCAAGGCACCGGTATATGAGAGCCGGACTTACGGAACCGTGTCCATACTGGACAGCGTCTGTATTTGGGATCAGGAGTCTGAGACACTTACGATCTTTGCAGTAAACAAAGACCTGGAGGAAGATGTGGAAATTGCATGTGATTTACGACAGTTTGAGGGATATCAGGTGAAAGATCATCTGGTGCTGACTCATGATGATATGAAAGCAGTAAATACGGAGGCAGCTCCTGATACAGTAAAGCCAACGGGTTCCAGGGCTTCCAGACTGGAAAATGGTCACTTCTCAACTGTATTTGGAAGACATAGTTGGAATGTGGTTCGGCTGGAAAAAAGCGTACAGTAGCGGATTAAAATGGCCTTCCCCCCTGTTTCCCCGCAATTACCTCGAAAATAAGGGGCAGGGGATTGGGGGAGTTTCCTGACAGTGTTTGATACGTATTATAAGGAAGTGTTGTATAGATCGTTTTTGTTGTCGTTGTTATTTAAGAACGGGCGCTTATAATTTACTTTTATAACAATACCTCTGGCATAATCGCCGAAATTTTTTGGTAATTGATTAAAAAAGAGGTATAAAACTTGAAAAACTAAAGCCACCTATTACACAGAACGAGCACGAGAGGGTGTTGGATTAATCATAACAGAATGTTCAGCAATAGATTTTCCCCATGGCCTAATCGTTGAGCGTCAGCCAAAGGTGAATTGATTCTTTAAACTGGCTGCGGTAGTCACAAAAAAGGACTCCTATGATTTTCATAGAAGTCCTTAACTTTTAACTCATTAATTCTTTTTTCCATCGTTTCTTTTTAAGACAACATGATCTGAATGACCAAGAAACATTGGTACCTTTTCAATATAAACATCACTGGTATCAAGTCCAAACCAGTTCGTTGGGGATGCGGTAAATTTCTGTATGAAGAACTTGGTTCTTAACAGAAGAGAGTCCCAGGCGGATAAAGAGGATTCATGGGAAAGGATTTCCTGAATAAATACAAAGCGGAAATCTCCCAGGCGGCGGTTAGGTAAAATGGAGTATGTGCTGGTCTGTGGTTCTATTTCCTTGTTCTTTACCATATCTGTTGATATCTGCCTTAAAAAAACATTCAGACTCTGGTCGATGCGGAATCCAAGCTTTAAATCTATTTTCATAATATTGGACGTATTAAAGTTTTCAACCGCATATTCAGCCTGATAAGGTTCATCTGTTACGGAAACGTTTACAAACCAGTAGACGTCCGCTTTTTTGGGGCGTTTATCTAAAAGGAAGTACATGATTTTACGTTCGATTTCCTTTGGGTTAGAACAGTTACTTAAGCACACAAGGTTGCTGGCGTATTTTGGAACTTCTGGATCAGTGCTTAGCTGGCTTAGCTGCTGAATGTAGTTTTTAATCGGTACATACTCCACGTAGCGCATCTTTATGATATGAGACCTGTCCCAGAGATACATAACAAATAAGATGGTAACTGCAATAATGACAGCAACAAATCCACCATGGAAAAATTTAAGAATGTTTGCCAGGAAGAAAGAAACTTCAAAACTCATAAAGAAAACAAGCATGATGACTGCAAGCACAATGGGCGTCTTTTTCTTCAGCATATAGTTAAATAACAGAATGGTTGTCATAAGCATGGTAACTGTTATGGCAAGACCATACGCGGATTCCATTCTCTCGGAACTTTGAAAGTAAAGAACGATTCCGATACAGACAAAGCATAAAATCCGGTTGATTGCAGGAATGTAAAGCTGGCCCTTTAAATGGGAAGGATATAACGTGTGAAGTTTTGGAAACAGATTCAGTTTAATTGCTTCCGATACAAGGGTAAAGGAACCTGAAATCAAAGCTTGTGATGCGATAATGGCGGCAAAAGTAGAAATTACGATACCATATATCAGCATACCATGAGGGATCATCTGATAAAAAGGATTGATGTCCTCGATTAAGGCATGAGCAGGATTACTTTTTGCAGATAAAATCCATGCACCCTGTCCAAAATAGTTCAGCAATAAACATATTTTAACAAATGGCCATGTAAAGTAGATGTTTTTTCTGCCCACATGTCCCATATCAGAGTAGAGTGCTTCAGCTCCGGTAGAACATAAAAATATGCTTCCCAGAATAAAAAAGCCAAGCTTGTTATCGTCACTGAACAGGATATTAATTGCATAATGAGGGGACAATGCACGCAGCAGGAATGGATTTTCAACTAAATTGATAATTCCAAAAAAAGCCAGGCTGCAGAACCATAAAAACATAATGGGACCAAACAGTTTCCCAATAAATTCAGTGCCTATATGCTGGATAAAAAACAGGACGCAGATTATGAAAATAACAAGTAAAACAATATTTTTCTGGTTATTGCCAAAAAGGTCTTGAAAGACAGGGAGCAGTTTGAGTCCCTCGACGGCTGATGTAACGGTTACTGCCGGTGTCAGCATTCCATCAGCTAGCAGTGCAGAACCTCCGATCATGGCAGGTATGATCAACCATCTGGAACGGCTTCTGACAAGAGTAAAAAGTGAGAAAATGCCACCTTCTCCATTGTTGTCTGCCTTTAGTGTAATGCAAACATATTTTATGCTTGTTAAAATCGTGAGTGTCCAGAATACCAGAGATAAGGTCCCCAGAATAAAATTTTCTGAAACATGTTGGATTCCTCCATTCCCGAAAATAACGGATTTCATAACATAAAGCGGTGAAGTACCGATATCTCCATATACGACACCTAATGTTACCAGAGTTCCTCCAAGTGTTAATTTTGAAATGTCAGAGTGTTTTGATGATAATTCCATGATATCCCCTTTGCTGTATTTTGCTTTTTGTAAAAAAGTCAAAAAAAAACCCCTGCTGTAACATAAACATTACAACAAAAGTCTTGTTACTTCGTTGCGATGCAGATTATAGTATGCTTTAAAAGCGTTGATTATAATCGTATTGATGCGATCGCAAACACCTATTCGGTGCAAACTACTCCCTTTTGATATGGGTATTTTACAAGAAAGAATTAGGTATGTCAAATTAAATATTCCTTAAGTTGTATTTCTTTCTACTAATGTTAAGCCATTGGTCCTGATTATTGTATGCTGGCACTAATCCACCTTATTTTCAATAGTTCCTATGAAATATATTTGTTAGACAATATTAAATCATAATTATAAATCGCTCCATAAGGGGAATTTTGTAAAACGTATGGAAGATTGACCGGATAAATGGTGTTTATTTATGCCAACAGTAGCAATGAAAATGTACTTATGTGTGAAACGAAAAGGAGTTAATATATGAGTAGGATATGGGCATCTGAAAGAATTGGATCTCCAGAACCAGTCTGAGATCATAGCCGGCAGACTACCGGCTACTGGGCAGTTAAAATACAATTTGCGAAAAAATATTTTTTATTTGCAATCAAAAATAGTCTTGGCTGCAAGATATTTCCCAAAATCATCCTTCCACTTTTGGTGAATCTCTGATGAATCCCATACATTCAGAATGTCCGGTTCAAAAACCATTTGTATCATTAAATCATGGCGGTTTGCCCTGTCAATACAAGATGAAAACGTCTGAACCTGTTGGATTCCAGGTATCTCAGTTGCTCGTAAAAAAAGATCATTAATTTGGCTGATTAATTCTTCTTTATTAGAAACAGTATCTAGAAATTTTACAATGATATAGTGTGTCATAGTGCCTCCCTGTTATATAGTTTTGTTTTATAATAGCACATTTTATTGTTATTGAAAATAAAAGTTTTTCCATTGTGACAGAAAGAGGAGAATACAAAATTATAATTAATTAATAGTCAAAAATATTATACAGGGAGCGGCCAAAGCCCGATGACTCTGCAAAATAAAAGAAAAATCCCCAAGCTGGTCCAGCGATTGGTCTGTAAAATTTTGAATTTTAAAATATTTTGTTGAAATAAATAAAATATTAACAAACTTAATGCAGATATTTCAATCATATTGAGAGGAATATTGATAATATTGCAAAAATAAGATATAATTAGTCAAAATTCATAAGGAGGAAAGTCTATGTATAATATTCTGATTGGTGGTGCTGCTGGGCAGGGCATTGATACCACGGTCGCAATTCTGGAAAAGCTACTGAAGCATTCCGGATATTATATCTATACCACCAGAGATTTCATGTCCCGCGTGCGCGGCGGGCACAATTTTTCCCTGCTTCGCTTCGGGACGGAGGAAATAACCTCACATAGCGATGTTTTGGATGGGATTATAGCCTTAAATAAGGAAACCATTGATTTGCATAAGCATAACCTGACGGCCAAAGGATTTATATTATGTGACAGCAGCTTTGCTTATCCGGATGAGGATTCCAGAGTCATTAAGCTTCCCATGAATAAATTAGCGAAAGAACTGGGGAATTTGAAGGCTTCCGGCAGCGTGGCGGTGGGCGCGGTATTGAAGCTCTTTGGCGAGCCATTTACATATGCAGGTGAAGTCATGGCCGGTGTCATGAAGAAAGAGTTTCTTGAGGTCAATATAAAGGCAGCTGAAGCAGGCTACACAGCCGTTGAGGCGAAATTTAAGCATCTGGATGGTGGATATAAGGATTACATGCTTATTTCAGGCAGCAAGGCACTGGGACTTGGTGCGGTGGCTGGTGGGCTTAAGTTTTATTCCGCTTACCCCATGTCTCCTTCCACGGCTGTTTTGGAATATCTGGCTTCTGTGGGACATGAGGCTGGGATCGTGGTGGAGCAGGCGGAAGATGAGATCGCCGCAGTCAATATGGCATTGGGTGCTTCCTTTGCGGGAGCAAGGGCCATGACCGGGACCAGTGGAGGAGGCTTCTGCTTAAAGGTGGAAGCGCTGGGATTTTCCGGCATTGCGGAGATTCCGCTGGTGGCCGTGGATGTGCAGAGACCGGGCCCGGCGACCGGTCTCCCCACAAGAACAGAGCAAAGCGATTTAAAGTTCGTTATTTCCGCATCACAGGGGGAATTTCCCAGGCTGGTCATAGCTTTGAGAAATCATGAGGATGCTTTTTATCAGACCTTTCGGGCGCTGAACCTGGCGGAAAAATACCAGATACCTGTCATACTGCTCAGTGATCAATATCTGGGAGATACAACGGCCTGTGTGAAGCCCTTTGACACATCCGGGCTGGAACTGGTCAGCCATGCCAGTGAAGCGGAAGGGGAATATCTGCGTTACAGGATAACGGAGGACGGTATCTCTCCCAGGCTTATCCCGGGACTGACCAGTCATCTTGTGGCCGCTGACAGTGATGAGCATGATGAAAGAGGCTGGATAACGGAATCGGCAGAAATCAGGAATCAAATGGTGGATAAGAGGATGAGAAAATTAAAGGGCCTTATTAAGGAGCTGTTGGAGCCGGAGTTTATGGGAGAAGAGCAGTGCGAAACCCTTCTCCTGGGCTGGGGGTCTACCTATGGTCCCATCAGGGAAGCCGTATCCCTGCTGAATAAGAACGGGGATGGAAAATATGGAGCTTTGGTATTTGGAGATATTTATCCCCTTCCTCAGGAAAAGCTGAACATCTATGCAAAGGGCAGGACCTTGATTAATGTGGAACAGAATGCCACGGGCCAGCTGGCCTCTCTTATAAGGGAGCAGACAGGTATAGAATGCCATAAAAGCATCTTAAAATATGACGGCAGACAGATATCCGGAGAAGAAATTGCAAAGCAGGTGTTGGAAGGAGGTTCCAAGTAGATGGATAAATTCACAACTTATGAAACAGCCTGGTGTCCGGGGTGCGGAAATTTCTCCATATTAAACAGCCTGAAAACGGCGTTGGAGGAATTGGGCATAGAGCCAAATAAAGTGCTGATGGTGGCAGGAATCGGTCAGGCAGCGAAAACGCCTCAGTATTTAAGCGCCAATAGTTTCTGCGGGCTTCACGGAAGGGCACTTCCGGCTGCAGTTGCCGCCAAAATAGCTAATGAAGAGCTAACTGTCATAGTAAATTCCGGAGACGGGGACTCTTACGGCGAAGGAGGCAACCACTTTATTCACAACATAAGAAGGAATGTCAATATCGCACATTTTGTTCATGACAATCAGATATACGGCCTGACAAAGGGGCAGGCATCACCCACCAGCGGTGAAGGACTCATTACGGGAGTTCAGACCGACGGCAACAGAAATACGCCCTTAAATCCAGTGCTCCTGGCCATTGCTTCGGGAGCAGGATTTGTTGCGAGAGGCTTCAGCGGTGATTCAAAGCAGCTGGTGAGCATCATGAAGGAGGCCATCCTTTATCCAGGGTATGCGTTTGTGGATATCCTGCAGCCCTGCATCAGCTTCAACAAAATCAATACATTTGCCTATTATAAAAATAAGGCGGCGCCTCTTGGAGACGATTATGACCCGACGGATCGGCTGGAAGCCATTAAAATGTCGATGGAAGTCAGTGAAAAAATCCCCACCGGCATCCTCTATCGGGAAGAAAAAATGGAGTTCCATAGAAAAAACAGGCTTTTAAAAGACGGATTGCCACTGATAGAACAAAAAACTGAGGAAAGCGTGCTCAAGGATTTGATTCACAGCTTTATATAATTCTATAAAATAAGCTTGCTGCATAATTTCCCATAACTGTATAATTTTGACAATCATGAATATAATGTAATAAAAAAATTCCTGGAAAAAGCCAATGTTCTATAACAGTAATGGGAGAAAAATCAGCTCCTGCGATGAAGACAATGGTTTTACGGAAAGGTATTTGAATTCATCTGATATTTATATTGTCACAGGTTATCAGATAGAAGTATTTATTAAAAATCTGAATTCCCCGATTGGGATGGTTTTTAATGAAAACGGGGAGATCCTGGTGGCTGATTCCGGTTTGGCTACCGGAAATCCCCGGATATTACAGATGATCAATGGCCAGTTTGAAACGATCGCAGATGATTTTATTACCCCTATATCAGGGATTAATTATTTAAACGGTGTGATCTACGTATCTCACAGAGGATTTATCACAAAAATATACAAAGATGGTACAAGGCAGAATATCATCATGGGGCTGCCCAGCAACGGCGATAACTATAACAGCCCAGTCACCTTTTCTCCGGATAATAAGATGTATTTCGGGCAGGGAACGGTGACTAACAGCGGTGTCGTAGGGAATGACAATGAGTGGGTGACAGTTTCTCCTCTTTTGTGTGATTACACAGGTGATTATGCGATGCTTTATGGACAAAACTTCGCAACAAATAACATACTGACAGAAGGCTTGCCTGATGATATCGCTTTAACGGGGGCTTTTTCTCCCTATGGCATTCCCAATATAGAGTACGAGATCAGAAAGCGGTATATCAAGGCGTCAGGAAGTATTCTCAGGGCAAATCTGGACGGCTCCAACTTAGAACAGGTCGCATGGGGATTCAGAAATCCTTCTTACCTAAGATTTGACTACAGCGGACAGTTGTATGCGGCCAATAACGGTTATCAGGCAGTGGGAAGCAGGCCCATCGAGAATGCTACGGATGATTTTTATTATATTACACCTAATTTGTGGTATGGATGGCCGGATTATTCCGGAGGCGAACCCGTAAATTCGCCGCGTTTTACGCCTAGCGGAGGTGTACAGCCTTCTCTTATCTTTAAAAATCAGCCCAATATTCCCCCAAGGCCCTACGTGACATTTCCCCCCAATTCCTCCATAAGAGGGTTTGAGTTTAACTATAATCCCAAATTCGGTCCCTATGGGGATGTGTACATCGCTGAATATGGCAGCACCATACACACCCGGGTCGGAGATACCATATCTTATGCGAGTGCAGGACACAGAATATCCAAGATCGATATGAAATCCAGGACCATCAGTACGTTTGCCATCAATCGAACAGGATTTCCGTCCTCTTTGTCGAACGGAGGAGGTCTTGAGAGACCGGCCCATCTGTTATTCGGCCCTGACGGGGCAATGTATATCGTAGATACCGGACTGAATATTCAGGGGAACCCGGATGTGTTTATTCCGAATACGGGGGTCATCTGGAGAGTGACCAGGACGGATTAGTGCCAAAAATAGTACCTTGTTTTTGGAGTTCCAGACAAGTATACACCCAACATAACGGGAGAACGCTTGAATGGAATTTACGAGGTCATGGGTTCGAATCCTACTATCTCCGCTTATAGGCCGCAGGCATGTATGCCTGCGGCTTTCATTTTATCTTATAGAGACTGGACACTCAAAATCACCGCTGAAGAATGTGAACAGCGAAGCCTCCGACTTCCTCTTCAAAATAGATTACAATCATTTTATCATGATTGAATTTTGCAGAAGCTTCATTGAACTTATAACCTGCTGTTTCAAAATAATTTTTTGCTCGGACAATGGAGTTGGTAGCGATAGCGATATGACCCTTTGTACCGAAGTGAGGAGGTTTCATACATTCAATGGCAGTACCAGCGAATACGGAACCGGCTCCTGATTTTTTTTGAAATCCGAACATTGCCTCAAATATTCCCGCTGTTTTTTCTGCTTCCTCATCGGTACTGAGGTTTATCCCAATATGGGTGAATTCGAAACACAGCATAGTCTGGATGGCCTTTGTTGCCAGATCGCGTATTTTATTAAATTCCCCTGCCTGGATCAATTCCTGTTCCACCATCAAGCTGCAGGCCAGAATATTATCGAAAGCCGGATAGGAACTGTTGTTTTTCTCATTAAAGCCGTCAGCCGGAATGAAGTTTATGTGA
>DEYX01000327.1:0-1279 GCA_002365025.1 Hungatella sp. UBA3147
CACCTGTCCGATGGTACTGGCAGGATGATGAAACGTATATCCCTTATCCTCCTCCACCATACTGCCCGGTAAAAATTCAGCCAGAAGATCCTTGCAGCCAACTGGTCCGCTGCCTGGGCCTCCGCCACCGTGAGGGGTAGAGAATGTCTTGTGGAGATTTAAATGGACCACATCAAATCCCATGTCACCTGGTCTAATCATGCCCATAACGGCGTTTAAGTTAGCTCCATCATAGTAGTTAAGTCCTCCGGCTTCATGAACGATTTTTGTAATCTCCAGTATGTTTTTATCAAAAAGTCCTAATGTATTGGGATTGGTTAACATCAGTCCGGCCGTATCTTCCCCGACTGCTTTTTTTAATTCCTCCAAATCCACTACGCCGTCTTCTGCAGACGGAATACTGATTACGGAATAGCCCACCATAGTCGCACTGGCAGGATTGGTTCCATGTGCGGAATCCGGTACTATGATCTTTGTTCTTTTTTTGTCGCCGCGGCTTTCGTGATATGCTTTTATCAGCAAAAGTCCGGTAAATTCACCGTGAGCTCCTGCTGCCGGCTGAAAGGTCATACGGTTCATTCCAGTGATCTCACATAAGTACTTCTCTGCCGTCTTTAATACTTCCATGCAGCCCTGTACCGTATGCTCCGGCTGCAGCGGATGAATCTGCTTAAAGCCGGGAAGACCTGCTATGTCTTCATTGATCTTGGGATTATATTTCATGGTACAGGAACCCAAAGGATAAAAGCCGTCATTGACACCATATGCCTTTTTTGCTGTTTCTGTATAATGCCTGCTTATATCATTTTCAGACACTTGGGGAAGGTTCAGGCGCTTTTTTCTAAGGCTGCCTTCTTCCGGCAGGCTCACCGGCACATCACATTCCGCCAGAATGCTCATCTTTCTTCCTTCCTGTCCTTTTTCAAATATCAGCATAACCTTACACCTCCTTCAGAATGCCAATGACACCGTCAATGTCATCCTTTGCATTCATTTCCGTGCAGCACCATAAGATCTGTCCGGATCTTTCACCGGTTAATGGATAGCCCCCAAGAATTCCATGTTCTTCCAGAATCCCCAGCACATGTTCCGCCGGGATCTTTGAAGTGGTCACAAATTCATGGAAAAATTCTCCGCCGTTTACAACCGGATACCCGATTGCTTCCAATTGCTTAGCCATATAATGGGCTTTTGACATACACTGTATGGCAGTCTGTTTCAGTCCTTCTGCTCCCATAGCAGATAAATAGACTGTCACTGCCAATGCACAAAGTGCCTG
>DEYX01000327.1:1603-18484 GCA_002365025.1 Hungatella sp. UBA3147
CTCTCCGGATATGCTGTTCCCTTGCCTGAAGGGTCAGGACATATCCTGTTTTTCCGTTGGAATCAACAGTTTCTCCGACGATCCTTCCCGGCAGCTTTCTGATCAGTTCTTTCGTACATGCCATGAAACCGATATATGGTCCGCCGAATGCCAACGGCAGTCCAAGGGGCTGCCCCTCTCCCACTGCAATATCAGCACCGTATTCCGCCGGCGTCTTAATGATTCCCAGGGAAATAGGATTCACGCCCATAATATAACGTGCATTGGCTTCCCTTGCTATGTTGCCGATCTCTTCTGCCGGTTCCAGACTTCCGTAATAATTTGGATGCTGAATATAGACACATGCGGCCTGGTCATCCAGATGTTCTTTCAGAAAATCCAGATCTGTTATGCCGTTTTTCTCGGGAATAACCGTCAGTTCCATCCCATTTCCAAAACAATAGGTCTTTATGGTTTCCATCACCTGAGGATGAACCGCTGCAGAAACAAAGGCTCTGTTTTTCTTTCTGTCCCTGCACATTGCTACCGCTTCTGCCGCCGCTGACGCACCGTCATACACGGAGGCATTGGCAGTGTCCAGTCCGGTGAGCTCACAGATCATCGTCTGGTATTCAAATATGGATTGTAAGATTCCCTGGCTGATTTCCGCCTGATATGGAGTATAAGCCGTGTATAGGGTTTCCTTGGATAATACGCTTTTTACGATGGAGGGAATATAGTGTCTGTAAGCACCTGCCCCCCGAAACATGACAGGAAATACCGTATTCTTTGCTGCAATGTCTTCCATCTTTTTACATACTTCCATTTCAGACATTCCACCGGGAAGATTCAATCCTTCCTTTAAAATAACTTCCTGGGGAAGCTGCCCAAAAAGGTCTTCTACGCTATTAATACCGATCGCTGACAGCATTTCTTTTCTGTCTTGATCAGTTGCCGGTACAAATGAACCCATATGCAGATCTCCTTTATTCGATTTCATTTTTTACAAATTCTTCGTACTCCTCAGGACTTAAGAATTCTTCTTTATCCGTGATATCGGTTATCCTTGCAAACCAGGCTTCGTAAGGAGCTTCGTTGATTTTTTCCGGTGCATTAAGAAGTTCTTCATTGATTTCCGATACAACTCCGGTTACCGGGCAATACACATCTGAAACAGCTTTTACAGATTCCACATCGGCAAATACTTCACCGGCTGTCGTCTCGTCGTCTTCTTCCGGAAGATTGACGAAAACAAGTTCTCCCAATGACTGCTGGGCATGATCCGTAAGCCCGACCAAAGCTGTTGTTTCATCTTCAAACTTCACCCATTCATGTGTTTTGGTGTAAACCAGATCCCCTAATACTTTCATAATTAATTCTCCTTTTCCTTGTTGATTATTTTGATTTTTTATAAAATGGAAGGGTGACCACTTCCGCTTCTACTTCTCTCCCCCGGACGATTACCGTTACCTTCGTACCTGCTTTTGTATATTCTTTATCCAGGATAGCCATGGCTGCCGGATAGCCCAGATATGGGCAATGGGTTCCCGATGTTGTAAAACCTGCCTTCTTCCCGTCTGCAAGAACCTCTTCCTGTTCCCGGATGATTCCCCGCCCGGTTACCCTTAGGCCCACTCGTTTTCTTGTGAGAGAATCTTTATTCGGCAAATGGCTTCTTCCGATAAAGTCTTCCTTCTGCATCTTCACTGCAAACCCAAGACCGATTTCCACCGGATTTATATCATCGTTCATTTCATGTCCGTATAACGGCATGCCGGCCTCAAGCCTCAGAGTGTCTCTGGCCCCCAGCCCGCAGGGGATCAGTTCATATTCCCTGCCTGCCTCCATGAGCGTTTCCCACATTGTCACAGCATATACATTGTCTAAATAAAGCTCAAAACCATCCTCCCCTGTATAACCGGTTCTGGATACCATACATGTGATTCCGGCCACTTTTCCATCAAAAATTGCATGGTAGTATTTTTCAGGAATATCTGTGGTCAGTTTCATAAGTATTTCCTGTGATCTGGGACCCTGCAGGGCGATTTGTGTGATTTTATCAGAAATGTCTTCAAACACCACTTCTCCTAATTTATGTTCCAGCATCCACTGGTAATCCTTTTCTTTATTGGACGCATTAACAACGATAAAGTACTCCTCTTCTTTTTTCTTATAAACAATCAGATCATCCACCGTTCCCCCGTGCTCATTGCACATGGGACTGTATCTTGCCTGTCCGATCTCCATATCGGTAAAATCATTGGTCAGCAGCCGATTAAGATTCATAAGCGCATCTTTCCCCTTACAGATGATCTCCCCCATGTGGGAAACATCAAAAAGCCCTGCCCTTGTTCTTACTGCCATATGCTCCTTTATGATCCCCTCTTCATACTGGATGGGAAGAAGATACCCGGCAAAAGGGACCATCTTGCCGTGATACTTCAGATGCATTTCATAAAGCGGTGTTTTTAGTTCCATGTTTTAATCCTCCTTAAATAATTTATATGATAATATAGGAACATCATCCGTTTATATGCACAAAAAAAGGCAGAAAGAAATATTCCTATAGGATATTCCTGTCTGCCTCTGTCCTTTTACCTGAAAGATTAACTTCGTCGGTACATAAATGTTCTCCAGAGTTACGTCCGAATCCGATCCTTTTGCCTGAGAGTTTCTGCCTTCCCCTTCGGCGGCACAGGTTTGTGCTCTCTCTCTGATTCATCATCCGTTATTTATAATTGATATTATCAGAGTATTTTGGAACTGTCAATCACTTTTTACACGACCTTTCAGAATGATTCTGACAACTATGATAACGTCTTTTATATGCCTCCAAACGCTGACTTGAATCATTTTTTTCGTTAAAATCATAACGAGGAAATAGAATATAAATGAAAGGTATGATATGTTATACTAGGATTAAAATGAAAACCCCTTAAAGGAGGAAAAATAAGCATGCAGCTACTTGGAATTGTTTTAATGCTTATTATTTATGATATTTATTTTTTTAGCTATTTCAGACATATGTTTCCGGTCAAAAGAGACCATTTGCTTTTTTATGCGGCTGCAATTTTCATCAATATCAGCATTACTTTACCGGCCTATCTGTTTCTGGACCATCGGATCGCAGTCTTTTTTATAATGGGTTCGATTATGTTAGACTTATTTCTGCTGTTTCGTGTAAACCGGGTACAGATTATTTATGCAGGCAGCGTCTACATGTTTTCTATCTATAGCAGCAGAGGAATTATCTGTTCGATCTATTCGATGGTTCTGCATACCAGCATCCAGGATGTCCTGCAGAATGATAAATATTATAATGCGGTAACAGCGTTAGCTGTACTACTGTCTATACTGAGCATCACGTTTGTCCGAAAGATAATCGTACCGGATAACAAGGCCAGGAATGCATTTACTAACAAAGAGCAGCTTGGTTTTACCGTAGTCTGCCTGATTAGTCAATTGTTTTTTCTTATGTTTATAAACGACGGACGCTTTTATAATGAAATTAAATCAACCTGGTACTCTGCTTTATATTTTGGAGCCAGCATGATAAGTAAACTATGTATGCAATTTGTTTTTCACCATACATCCAAGGTGGTAGAATTACTTGAATACGAGCTTCATACCCGCAAGCTGCAGGAACAGCTATCCAGTCAAATGCGGCATTATCAGGCGTACCGCAAGTTTACGGAAAGCTACCGCATATTCCGCCATGATTATAAGAACATGATGACTTCCGTTAAAGTCTTAATGAACAATAATAACAGATCCGGATCAGCAAAAAAGAATATTTAAAATCAGGATCTGTATTCCCAGAAGCTCATTTTGAGGTATGACTTTGTAAATTTAAGTCCGCGGCAGCTGATGGAAGACGAAATCCGGGATTTGTTTATCGGCCGTGTTTAATCTGAGAATATTTGGAATTTTTATTATTGTACATAAAACTGTCAGCAGCGGCGATTGCAGCCTCCACACTTTCAAACATGGTAAAATCGACGATTCCATAACTAAAGGATAATGAGTGGCCGGTACCGTTCCCAGCCTTCGCTTTTAAGTCTTCCTGTATATTACTAATTACTGCATCAGCGTTCATAACATCGCACGCAAACAGAATAAGAAATTCATCGCCACCCCACCGGCAAACCATATCCTCCTTGCGGATGCGCCGGGAAATGGCGCGGGCAACCGTGTTTATTGCCTCATCGCCTGCAGCATGTCCGTAAATGTCATTTATGGGCTTTAAGCCATCCAAATCAATAAAGCATAATGACGCAGCAGGTTTCGTCACCTGAATCGCACCATGCGTCTTATGCAGCATCTTGATGCCCCATTCGCGGTTGGATACACCGGTCAGTGCATCTGTCGATGCAAAGTAGTGTAATTGTTCCTCATACTTTTTCCGCAGGGTGATATCGATCGCTACTTCAAAATGAGCCAAAGTACCGTCTACCCAACGGATGACAGAATCTTTGACCCAGTACCAGTTACCGGTGATTGTATTCTGATGCTCATATTCTTTCACTCCCTTATCAGGAGTACATCCGTTGTATTGAAGCTTTGGGATCGGGCAAAAAGGGCAAGGACCATCCATTCCCATTTGCAGCACCTCCCAGCATTTTCTGCCCAGCAATCCTTCCGATTTAACACCCAGTTGTTCGGTAAGAGTCCTGTTGACAAATTTAAGTTCAAAGGTCTCCATATCATTTACATAGATGATAGAGTCAATATTGTCGCTGATCGTCTGCAGTACCTCGTGACTGCGGATAATCTCAGTTTCCTCGTTGCGCCTGATAATCAATGAGGATATGACACTGCCTACCCCTTTTAAAAACATCAACTCTTTGTAGCTCCATTGCCGTGTTTTCATGCAGTCATCATAGCCGATAAATCCTATCGGCATATCCTGTTTGAATAACGGAAGTATGGCAAGTGCTTTGATTCCCTGCGGCTCCAGTATGGCCCTGTCCTTCTCAGTAAGCGCACTTACATCATCGGAAACATACAGGCCAGAGGGGTCTGCTATAATATCATAACTATAGTCATCTTTGCATAGGTCTTGTAAATCCTGTATCGCAGGTTCCACGCCCGGTGCGCACCACTCATAGGTATTACGCGTGTAATTATTGAAAAGATCCTCAAAGATATATACACGGCTGACACCGATATATTCACCCACTCGGGAAAGAATCATCTGCACAGCCTGGTTTATATCCGTGGAGTGGTAAGATGTATTCAAAACATAGGCTAAAATATCATTATATTCATTCGTTGAATCACATTCTGATTCGTCATAATATATGTATATAATGATATATTTCGACTCTCCAAGGTTTGAAATGTTTGCGGCAATTTTAACGGGAATAACTCCCGCTTCAGGTGACATCAGTTTTAATGAGTACTGGCTAAGTGAGCCGGCATGTTCGAGCGTCTGCCGGATATTATCCTGATCCCCTTTATTCTGAAAACGCATTAATTGGCGGAGTGGAATATGCAAGGAGGAACCTGCGTCAGGTTTTTCTAAAATGATTGACGGGTTAAGAAGCAGATATGCTTCCCGATTGGCAAAGGATACCATCATTTCATCTCCATCCTCACATACAATGACAGGGATATTAATATCTTTATAGATATTTTCAAAAATAAACTTGTTCAACTTTAACTCCATTCCGCCGCTGTGCATACGGCACCATAAATCTGGAATAAGCCTTTATAGCATTTCTTATATTGTTAATTTAACTTTAAATTTGATGCAAAAATAAATACATTTTATTACTAGTATATAACAACGAAAACCAGCTTTGTCCTTTCATGTACTTAATTTGTTTTTTTATGTTCTGAATTATGTTTTACCGCCCTGAAAAGTTTTCGTAATAAAAAGGCGCTCAAACAGAACCAATATCCGTTCATGCGCCCCTTATATTTTGTAGAATTGTGTCTTACTTCTTTGCAGCTTCCTTCTGCAAGCCGCAGTTACCATATCTGAGTACCTTATTCATATCTACCGCACAGGCATCTACATTAGTTAAGATTATTTCATGGATCGTGCCTTATCTATTGTATCTTGAATGATTTGATGACAGCATTTTCCCAGCGGATTATTCTTCTGGCACTGTGCAGCGTTCATTGCTCCTGTGACCTTTAAAACCTCCTCCAAACGATCAGCACCATCTGCCAGAACAGCATGTATGACTTGTTCCTCTGTAACTTGACTACAGTAACATGCATATTTAGGATTTGCATCTTTCTTAAACCATATTGGTACTTTTACTTGCTGTTTATTGAATCCAATGTTCGATTCTTTGTTATAATAAGTAATATCACAGTCCTCACTCAGGCATAAAAAATAATCCTTATCACCGATCTGCTCCGTTTTTAATTCGTCAAGTATCAAATGCTTTACTGTGATGTTTTTAACAAGGGCACCTTCTTTTCCGCATACCGGACACAAGTGATTTGTTTCCGTCTTACAGATAGTCTTTTCCGAATGACAGCAGCTGCAATTAATTAGAGTTTTCTCTCCCATGATTTATCTTTCTCTCCTACATTCATTTTCTATTTAATTTTCTCCCACACCGCTGTTAAAATTAATACGGAAGATTTCCGGCCTTCTAATTTCCATACGCTGCCGCTTTTCCGCTATTTATGTACGGCATTGACTTTTATACCACACATTATATCATTTTATTGATAAAAGTGTATTTATTAAATCTTCATAATAATAATTTTATGATATTTCATGTAATCAATAATCGAATATATAAATTCTCTAATATCAAAATAATAGCATAATAACTGCTTTATTATATAAATAGGTAATATTTAGTTTTTCAGATTATTCTTATATGAAGTCTGGTTTAATACTCTAACTATCATGCATAATACAATTTTCTGGTTGATATGGAAACTAGTTAAAGAATGAGACTTATAGAGGAATGGTATACTAAAAAAAGTAATATACGAAAAGGAGGCAAATCATGAGTAAA
The DNA here is from genome assembly GCA_002365025.1 of Hungatella sp. UBA3147. GTDB lineage: Bacteria > Bacillota > Clostridia > Lachnospirales > Lachnospiraceae > Lacrimispora. Next base: position 8,569 of record DEYX01000327.1, read on the forward strand.
GATAATTCAAAAAAAAGCACTAAGAATCATAAAAAGGAAGATGGTACTTTTCATTCAAAACATATTAATCATAATCCACAAGCAGAAAGCGCTCGTGCCGTATTCGGTTTAAAGGCAGATAATTCGAAAGATAAAGAATCTTAGAAAATATCATTGAACTATTTCGTGAAGTCAATTTAAACGGTAAAGGAGTTAACTTATGAACAAAATTCATTATGATATATCAGGCATACAGAATTCGGAGATTAAAACACAGCTTAAAAATGCATTAGATAAAGTAGACGGAATTTCTATGGTCAATATTGATGCAGCAAGAGGTTCCATTGAAGTTGGATACAATCAATCAACAGATGAAAATTCTATTAAATCTTGTATTGAAAATGTTGGTTGCACTATAATGAGCCAATCTGACGAATTATAGAAATTGAGTTATGAAATAAGAGTAGGGAGAGAAAAGTCCCTATTCTTTTTTTATTACAATGAACCTGAATACTGAAAGGACAAAAAACTATGTATTGTAACTATTGCAATTTTATATTACAATTTAAATAGTACACTGTACAATTTTAAAACCCAGGGAGGCATAGCCATGGATTCACCGATCAACCGGCATGATAAATATATCTATTCAAAAGACCGTATCGTACTGACGCAGCAGGAACTGAACTTGCCGGGTATACGGCTGTTTGCCATGCACAATATCCACAACACGATCTTTCCTCTTATCCCGCATTATCATGAGAATGCTTTTGAATTTACCTTTATATCCAAGGGAAGCATTTCCTTCCATATGCAGGAGTCTGAATGTGAAGTATCCGGTGGAAATATCTTTGTTTCTTTTCCTGGCGAAGTCCACGGCACAAGAGAAATTCCCATTTCCCTAAATGAGCAGTACCGGCTACAGGTCGATATCAGCGATCCAAAAAAACTGTTATTTTTAAATGAAGAAACTGCAAAACAACTGATTCAGGATTTAAAAAGCATAAAGAGACATATCATATCCACGGATATCAAGGAAACCCGTCCCATGCTTGATAAAGCCTTTGAACTGGCCCTGTCCGAAGGAAGCCACCTGCTGATTGCCGGATATCTGATTATCTTCTTCCAATTAATGATCGCGGCCTCCAAAGAGGACAGATATTATCTGACCCATGATATCGAAGCAGCAGTCCAGTATGTGGAGGATCACGTCACGGAAGAATTATCACTGCATACCCTGGCTGGAATCTGTAATCTGTCCGTCTCACAATTTAAACAGAAATTCAGGCGGATTGTAGGCATCTCTCCGCGGAATTATATCAATAAGAAAAAAATAGACTTTTCAAAAATGCTGCTTCTCAAGGATATTCCTGTAACAGAGGTAGCCATGCAGTTGAATTTTAATACCAGCAGCTATTTCTCAACTGTTTTTAAAAAATATACAACAATGACTCCCAGCGAATACATTCAGGCAAAACTGGGTAATAAGGAAACTGAATAGCCTATTGGGAAGATACTGCTGCGCGGTCCCGCCTGTAATCACTACATTTGGAGTGACTTCCCCATCTGACTCATAACCATTTCATAATACCGGCCTTTCTCGTTCATCAGGCTTTGGTGATTTCCATTTTCCAGGATCTGCCCGTCACCAATTACCATGATGTGGTCCGCATCGCGGATCGTTGAAAGACGATGGGCTATCAAAAAGCTGGTCCGGTTCTGCATGAGACTGACCAAGGCCTTTTGTATCTCCTTCTCCGTCTTGGTATCAACACTGCTCGTTGCTTCATCAAGGATCAAAATCGGACTGTCACATAGAACGGCTCTTGCAATGGATATCAGCTGTCTCTGTCCCTGGCTTAAATTATCGGTAGCTGCAGAGACATTCGTTGCATAACCTTTCGGAAGTTTATCGATAAAGTCGTGGGCATGGGCAATTTTCGCCGCTTGGATCACTTCTTCTTCCGTGGCATCATTCTTGGAGTAACGGATATTGTCCATGATCGTTCCGCTGAAGAGACTGGTATCCTGAAGCACAACGGAAAAACATCTTCTTAAACTGTCCCGTTTGATATGGGTAATCGGTACCTTGTCAATCATGATTTCACCGCTGTCCGCATCATAAAACCTAGTTAACAGATTAACAATCGTTGTTTTACCAGCACCTGTTTCTCCGACTAAAGCAATGACCTCACCTGGATTTACGTGAAAATTTACGTTTTTTAGAATCGGCTTTGTTTTATCATAAGAAAAACACACATTATGAAAGGAAACTTCTCCGACCGGATGTTGGATCTCAGCCGCATCCTTATGATCTTCGGTTTCTTCCTCATGATCCAATATTTCAAAAACCCGCTCGGCTCCGGCAAGTGCAGATTGTATCGTATTAAACATTCCTGCCACCGAATTAAGTGGTTGTGCAAACTGCTTTGAATAACTTAAAAAGCTTACCACCGTACCTACTTTCAGGCCATAGCTTACCGATAAGATTCCACCTGAAATTGCAACAACAGCAAATACAAAATTATTAATGACATTCATTAACGGCATCATATAACCGGACCAAACCTGGGCTTTACTGCTGCTTTCACATAAGCGCTCGTTGATTTCTTTAAACTGCTGAATGACATCCTCTTGTCTGTCAAATGCTTTCACCATTTTTAAACCAAGAATATTCTCTTCAATGACACCGTTTAGCACCCCAAGGCTTCTCTGCTGTGCCAAAAAATAAGCACGGCTTTTGGTGGCAATCGTTTTTGTCAATAAGGAAACTAACGGCACGCAAAGCAGTACCATAAAGGTAAGCGGCAGATTCAAGCGGATCATGACTGCCAGAGAACCCACCAGGGTTAAGATGCTGGAGATCAGCTGTGTTGTTGTCTGTGCAATGGTGGAACTGATATTGTCTACGTCATTTGTAATTCTGCTCATGGTATCCCCATGAGACCGAGTATCGAAAAATTCAAGGGGAAGCCTCTGCATTTTCTCAAAAAATTCCGTACGAAGCGTAAAAACCAGCCTCTGGGAGATCCGCAGCATCATTACACCATTCATTAAATTAAGCAGCCAGTTGATCAGATAGAAACTTAATATGATGATGAGCAGTGAAACCAGCTTGGCGGAGTCTACACCCCTGTTCGTGATATCAAAGGTATTGAAGGTCTTACCCAGATAATATGGAATCGCTACTGATATCAAAGAAGAGAGGATGGTCAGAAGGATCGCCGCGAATATGGTCTTCCCCCACCGCATATAGATTTTAACAATCCGAAGCAGCGTTCCTTTTGCATTCTTGGGTTTTGCAGTTGGAGCAAAACGATTCCTACCGCCTCCCGGGCGCTGACTCATCGTCGGTACTTTTGGCTGTTGCTGACTGTATTTTTCTGCCATACGTTATGCCTCCCTACCGCTTTCAATCTGTGTGTGATAGATATCCTGGTAGACTTCACAGGAATCCATTAATTCTTTATGAGTGCCAAAACCCACGTTCCGGCCATTCTCCATAACCAGAATTTTATCCGCGGACATGGCAGTTCCGCAGCGCTGTGTGATCATAATCACTGTCTGTTTTAACTCTTTATCCTTTAGACCTTCCCGTACCTTTGCCTCGGTAACGGCATCAAGCGCACTGGTCGCGTCATCTAAAATTAGTATAGAAGCTTTTTTCAGGATCCCTCTGGCAATGGAAATACGCTGCTTCTGCCCTCCGGATAAATTAACTCCACCGCTTCCAAGAATACTGTCATAACCATCAGGCATCTGCATGATAAAGTCTGCCTGTGCTTTATCGGCAGCCTGCCGCAGCTCATCAGTGGCGGCGTGTTTATCCCCCCATTTAAGATTATCCTCTACTGATCCTGAAAACAGCATCGGTTTCTGCGGAACCACCGCTACATTACTTCGGACTTCATCCGCACCCAGCATTTTAATCTCGTAATTGTCCAGAATTACTTTTCCGCTGTCCACATCATAAAAACGAAGCAGAAGCCAGGTAATCGTTGATTTTCCGCTCCCGGTGGGGCCGATAATCGCAAGGCTTTCCCCGCTGTCTACGGAGAAAGAAAGATCTTTAATTGCCGGAATCCCGCTGCCGTTTGGATAAGCAAAGGTAACATTTTCAAAAGTGATTTTCCCACTCAGTTTTCTGTTTTCATAACTTCTTAAACAATCTTCTTCACAGTCAAATACTTCACCGATCCGGGCTGTAGAAGCTTTGGTACGGACAAACATGGTAAATACATTCGTTATCATAATCAGAGAGGAAAGTATCTGTGCCATATAGATTGTAAACGCCGTAATATCTCCTGTATTAGCAAGGTTCATTGTAAATAGCCTGCTGCCAATATAAATCACAATAGCTGTTCCAATTCCCACAGCCAGTGTTAAAAGAGGTGAGATGACTGTATTGACCATCTGGGAGGAGATCCCTTTCTTCATTAAATTCTGGTTAGCCCCTTCAAATTTATCTTTTTCCTTTTCAAAAGTACCAAATGCTTTGACGAGACGCACACCGATCAGATATTCCTGTACCTTTGAATTAACCTGATCCATTGCCTTTTGCAGCTGATAGAATCTCGAATAGCTGATTTTCATGCTAATATAAATTAATATGGTAACAACAGCTACTACTCCGTATATGATGAGACTGAGCCGGATATTGAGCAGGCTTGCCAGCACCATGCTGCCGATACAGACAACAGGAGCCTTAAGGAAAATACGCATCATTCCATTTACAAATTGTATAATTTGAGAAGTATCATTTGTCATTCTGGTTATGAGCGAACCGCTTTCAATCTTATCTGCACTTACTTCGGAAAAAGACATGATTTTCTCAAATAAGTCTGCCCGCAAATCCGCTCCCATTCTTTGAGAAACGTGACTTGCCAATATATTTCGGGCAACAGCAAAGCAAGCGCCTATCAAAGTTACAAGGAGCATCAGCATGCCCCATTGATAAACCTCTGTCAGAGAGCCTTTTTCAATTCCGCTGTTTACGATATGTGACATCAGAGTCGGTCCAAGCAAATCGCAGACCGCTTCCAGCGTCACGCACAAAACGGCTATAAAAAACGGCTTTTTATATCTTCTGAAATATTTGCTATAAAGTTTCATGATTCTCCTCTGCTTCCAAGTATAATCTTATTACTGAAATCATTTTAAAATGTGATAAAATATAGTATATCACGCAAGATGCCGAAAGTTAATGATTTCAGAGTTTTTCTTTTGCAGTCATTTGATATTTGCAATAATAATTTTCTAAATATTTCCATCATATTTTTTTAGATTATGCTCATAATAACATTGTGTTCAAAAACACATCATTATAGACGGAGGTGTCAAGCTATGGATGGCAATGCGGAAATAACAGTTTAGCTGTTAGCGATGTGTTGTTAACAGCTTAACCCTAAGCACGAAAAATGTCCCAAAATTTAAATTTTGGGGCATTTTTCTTTTTATCTAATGATTCCACTAAATTTATCATAAACACTTACTATGTACAACAAAAAAACATACGCCCTGGGCCAGGCTGGCCGCAGGACGTTTCAATAAGAACCTGATCAATAGTTTTTTTCTATTTGCAAATGCTGTTTATACGCTCCGGAGTTATTTCACCGTAATACTTCTCCTTAATCTGACCATCTTTGATCCAGACGAAACAGGGAGTACTCTCAACATCAAGCCGTTTTGCAATGCCATCTGATTTATAAACGTCGATGCAGGATACCCGGATATCGCTGTGATCCTGTTCAAACTCTTTGAAAACCGGCAGCAATTCTCTTGATTGGGGATCGATTGCATTATATATGTATGCCAGCGAGGATTTTCCTTCATTCATAATCTGCTTTTCAAATATTTCACATTCCGATACATATTTTTCTGCACCGTATCCGGCAACGGCACCGTCTCCTACCGCTGTCGCAACCTGCTTTAAGTATTTGTCCCGTACATCTCCCACTGCAAATACTCCGGGGATGTTTGTCTCCATACGTTCATTTGTCAACAGATAACCGCCTCGGTTCATGTCCAGGATATCACGGAATATTTCTGTATTTGGCAGATAGCCGATAAAAAGGAAACAGCTGTCCACGGGAACGGGAACTTTTTCCTCTGTTTTCACATTTTTTAACACAACTGTGTTCAGCCTTTCGTCTCCTTCAAAGCTGTCCACAACCGTATTCCAGATAAATTCCATTTTCGGATTTGCCAGTGCCTGTGCCTTTGCAATCTCGTTACAGTCCATTTTGCCATTCTCATGCATGACGGATACCATAACTTTATCTGCAAATTTAGTTAAAAATATCCCTTCTTCAATGGCTGCATCTCCGCTTCCGATGACCATAACAGTCTTTCCGGTGTTTGCCGCTGCATCACAGGTGGCACAGAAAGAGATTCCTTTGTCATAAAGATATAAATCCTCATTTTTGGCACCGGTCAAACGTGGCTTGCCGCCGCTTCCGACAATTACAACCTTTGCCTGGTAAATGGTACGAAATGTCTCTACCTGCTTGATATCTCCTTCCAGAGATACGGATTTTACGTCAGTTAATTTAAACTCCACACCAAACTTTTTAGCCTGTTTATGAAATAATTCCATCAGTCCTAGGCCTGTCGCCCCATCCGGAAAACCGGGATAATTCTCTATTTCATTGGTATATGTGGCAAGCCCGCCTACCAGAGTTTTTTCTATGATCAATGTTTTCAGCTTGGCTCTGCCGCAATATATCCCTGCTGTTAAGCCGGCTGCTCCGCCCCCTATAATTACAACGTCATATGATTCTGTTTTTTTAGTCATTGCAACCTGTTCCTCTCTGAATATTCTTATATTTTTATAGGGGCAATCAAATATGATCGCCCCATGATTACAAATTACATAAAATATTTGGCTAATAATTTGCTTCCCAGAAAAGCTCCTACCAGCAGAAACGCACCGAATACCCATCCGGATAAGGAAAAGGATGAAATTGCGGTAAATAACGCTCCAATATTACAACCATTTGCAAGTCTTGCTCCATAGCCCATTAACAAACCACCAAGAATAGCCGCTATTACCTGACGTAAAGACTTGATCTTCTTGATCTTAAACTGCGATGCAAATAACGTTGCCGCAAAAGCACCCAGAACAATGCCCAGATTGCGGATGGAAGCACCGTCTGCCAGAAAGCTGGTATTTAGTTCCTTCTGCATCTTTTCTGAGGCATAATATACCCAGCCGCTTGCGTCACCGCCAAGAGCCTTGTAGATCCATGTGCCCCAATTAGCAAATGCGCTTGTTACGCCCCAGCCGCTGCCAAGAGCTGCAAAATGGGCAATTTGAAATACTGCAAGCAATACAGCACCGGCCACGTATGTTAAGGGTTCTTTTAACAGCTTTTTGTAAATGGGAAGATCGCCAAGCTTAATAAAAAATTGTTTCAATTTATTCACCTGCTTTCACAGAAGTTATCTACTTCGTCTTCTCGATGACAATTTCCCATTCTCCATCATCTACTTCTTCAATTTCTACGTTATGTCCCTGTTTTCTTGCCCACTCAGGAATATTCTTCATTGCACAGCTGTGATCGATGGATACAGCCAGAACGTCTCCAACGGATAACTCATTGATTTTTTTCTCAGTTTTCATAAGCGGGACTGGACAAGCCTCTCCCAGACAATCTAATGTAAATTCAGCCATTTTATATCTCCTTTAATTTTAAATTATTTTATTCTGCACTTCCCATTTTCTTTTCCTGCCATTTGACAGCCGCTATGTATAACAGCACAATGATCAATCCCTGTACAACGATTGCACCAAACCAGCCAAACACGTCCGGTAAAAAGATCTTCGGAGCATTTGTATTGAATTTGCTCCAGAAGTTCATATCATGTGCACCCCAGAAAGAGCCTGCTATGAAAAATACCAAAGACAGCATCTGCATGGTAAAGCCCTCTCCAACGCGCATCAAGGTCCCGGATGCACAGCCGCCGGCAATGACCATTCCGATTCCAAACAGGACCGCACCAACAGCCAAGGGTAAACCGATAGGCGCTACGCCAACCATGTTGAGATTGGAATCCGCATTTGCCAATACACCGGCATACTTAATTGCCCAGAAACCAACGCTGCCAACTGCAGCTGCAACCAGTACGGCTCTTGTAACAGATGTGCTTCCTGTTATACATGGATCACGGAATGCTGCCGTAAAGCAGAAACGTGAACGCTGCAGGATATACCCGAATGCAATACCGAATCCCCAATAAACAGGCAGCTTATTGCTCCCTCCTGCCAAATAAGATCCAAAAGCAATCATCAGGATTGTAACCAGAATTGCGTATGGGATCTGGCTTTTTTTCGGTTTTCTTGGCTTACGCACTCTTTCCCCACCAACTTTTGTGTTAACCTCTGACACGTAAATCCCCCTTTCTTAAAAATAGTATTTGTTAATATTATAACAAAATCACAATTCAAATTATACCATACTTATCAGAATCCGGTTAATCAAGAATCTGATATGTCATAAGATTTACTTATAACCCATTATTTTATCACACTAGCCACACCGAATTATATTTGCTATAATAAAAGAACAAAAAAAGAACTGTTAAGTTTTTAACAGCTCGTTCGACTGATTCATAGTTAAATTTAGAAAGGCGGGGTAATATGAACATTCATAACCTGAAAATGTTTATAAAAATAGTGGAATCCGGCAGCATCTCAAAAACTGCCGAACAGATGAATATCAGCCAGTCCGCATTAAGCCAGCAGCTGCGAGTCATGGAACAGGAATTCAGTGCGCGGCTTTTTGAACGGAACTATCAAGGTGTGATTCCGACTAACATCGGTATGATTGTTTATAACCGCGCTCTTGAGATTTTATCGTCCTATGACAGAATGCTGGTTGATATCACCAACGCACAGAATCAAAATAAAACCGTACATATCCTCGCTTCTCCCTGTGTATATTCCTATGCCCTGCCATGCACGTTTTACCATGTAAAAAACAAGTATCCGGAATATATCCTTAATATGGAGATGATGTCCAGCAGAATCATAGAGGAAAAAATATCAAAAGGCGTTGCCGATATGGGAATCATCATAGGTAAGCCCAAGGATAAAAATCTATCTGCCAAAAAAGTATTTACCGACCGTGTATTTCTGGTTGCAGGAGAAAAAATGAAGGTTCCTTACCAGTTAGACTGCCAGGATCTTTATCATTATCCTCTGCTGATGCTGGTAAAAGCCCAAAAAACAAGGCAGGTACTGGATAAAATGCTGAACAAAAACGGAGTCCGCATCAATCAGCTGCATATCCCTTATGCTCTTGAATCCACAGAATCCATTAAGCTGTCAGCGATTAATGGTTTCGGGCTTGCTTTTCTCCCCTACATGGCAATCAAAAAGGAACTATACAATAAACAGCTCCGCATTGTTGAATGTCCATGCCTGGAGTTTGATAATGAATATTATTCCATAAAAAATGCCGGCAGTGTTCCCCTCAATTATGAATCGTCCAAACTTATTAAGTATATGGAAGCGATATTAAAAGAGACTATTTGTTAACAGAAATGGTAACTTCCCATACACCGTTAATGACTTCTTCCGCATCATATTTCAAATGATTGGCATTACAAAACGATTTAATATTAGAAATAGTACAGCTATGATCCGTAACCAACATGCATTCCTCACCTTTTTTTATGGAATCCATAACATTTTTTAGTCTCAAAACAGGTACCGGACACATATCACCAAGGCAATCAATTTTAACCATAAGTGCTCCTTCTGCACATTCCTAGTCCTTCACAGGCGGCTGTGCTTAAGATCTAACAAAAAACAGGGGACAGATTCATTCTATCTAAAATATTGCTGACTATCAATAGGGAACTTTCAATATATCCTGCAATAAAAAAAGCTGCCGCTATATAGATTTCTCTTCTATTTAGCAGCAGCTTCTTTTTA
>DEYX01000134.1 GCA_002365025.1 Hungatella sp. UBA3147
CCAGAAAGGCTACAATCTTTTCTTCCTCTTCTATCACCCGGATTTTATAACAGGGATTACCGAAAACCCTTTTCTGATCGTCTTTTGTCCGGCGCTCAATATTTGGAAATGATTCCTTATAAATCTGGTATATTTCCTCAAAACGGGTCTGCGGGTTTTTTAATAACATAATATCAATCTCCTAATCTTTATCTATAATTGTTTCTGCCTTTAAGTGTATCATTTTCTGCGAAAAGAAGCAATGGAAAAGCCTGCCCCCATTTTACCGGGGCAGGCTGTTTTCATTTTATTTGATGGTAATTCTTCCCTGACCTGCAGGATTTGCATAATCAGCACCTACATTACCGCCTAAATTGCTGCGGATATAAGTGGAAAGTAAATCTACATCAGTCATAACTTCATCCCGGATCACCTTGCTTCCCTTAAACATGGTCATGCCATCACCGGCTAATTTTAACATGTAGTTATGGGAGGCTACGGTATAAATCTTATTCACATCAAGGGGAGCGCCGCCTACCATAATATCGGATACCCGGTATGCTCCGTTTACTTTTATAAAATTATCTTTTTCATCCAACTGTACATTGGAAGCCTTTGTGGTATCGATGGTATATGTAAGACCTGATACCTGCAGGAAACCGCCATTCTCCTTCGGGCAGTTCCGGGAAGCCATCTCCAGGGCATCCTTAATCTGCTGGCCGGTTACTTCCACAACGCAACCCATATTGCCGAATGGGAATACGGTAAGGGTATCATTATAGGTAATGTTGCCGGCTTTTATGTTGGCTCTGACACCGCCGCCATTGGATAAGCCGATCTCTGCTCCAAGTACATAACGATATGCATCTGCAGACAGATCCCCAAGGTTTGTTTCCGCGCTTCTGACCGCACGGTTTCCGGTTGCCGGATCATTCACTGTAAGTTCAACATCCGTATGCCCGATCACAGCCTTCAATGTCTCATTGTACTGAGCCTGTATCGCCTTTACGAATTTGTCTGTATCATAGTCAATGGCCTTTCCGTCAGCTGTGACAGCGCTTTTTCCAGGGATCACCAACTGAACTCCTACAGTCAGGACATTAGGATCCTTGATTTTATCTCTGTTTGCTTCATAGATTTCATTCCAACGGTTATAGGAGCCTAATTCTCTCTTAGCGATCCGGCTTAAGGAATCCCCATTCTTTACGGTATAAGCACTGGTGCCCGCTCCTGCCGGAACCTGGGAAATCAGTTCGCTGGAAAATGTTCCATCTGTATGAAGTGTCAGCTTTCCGAAATTCTTTAACTTTGTACCTGTCTGGGTAAGAAGTACATCCTGGCCATCCTTATTCTTTACGTACTTTCCATATTCCTCATGGGAATGGCCGTCGATTAATACATTAATGCCCGTAGTATTCTTGATCACGTTATCAGAGGTCCAACGGTCTGTTGTCCCGTTTTCGCCCAGATGGCCGACCAAAATTACGTAATTAGCTCCCTCTGCTTTTGCACTGTTTACAGATGACTGGATCTGGTCATAGAGTCTTTGTCCATTTTCATCTTCACAAAAACCGTAAATATAATTTCCATTTCCATCCTGGAAATAAGCTGGTGTTGATTTAGTAAAGCTTTCCGGGGTCGTTGCACCTACAAACGCGACCTTCGTATCCCCATATGTAAAGATCTTATAAGGAGCAAATACCGTGGAACCAGTCTTTAAATCCATAAAATTGCTGGAATAGTAACCGCAGCTTAACTTTCCTGCCAATTCCAGAAAACGGGGCATCCCATAATCAAACTCATGGTTGCCCGGCACTGCGAAGTCATAACCGACCTTATTCATAATGTCGATCAGATAACCTCCGTCTGACAGTGTCCCAATGGGCGCGCCCTGAATGGCATCTCCGGCGTCAATCAGCGTTACATATGGAGTCTGAGCCTGCATCTCTTTCTTATAGAGAGCAAGTCCCGCATATCCTATGTTTTCATCACCCCCGCAGTGGACATCATTGGTATAGAGAACCACGATATCCCTGTCTGCTGCCAGAGAAGAAAAGGATATGCCTGTCGTCAGGGACAGGACCATGAGCAGAGCCAGCCATAGTGACAGAAACCTTCTTGTCTTACTTCCTTTCATTGTTGAAACCCTCCTTTTGAAAAGTACGTTTTCCTCTATTATATCAGATAAATGTAAAAATAGTATATTATTTTTCCATATTTTAAAATTATTTCTTCTATTTCTCAGGTTTCTTTTAGACCTGATAACTATAAATATAGAAATGGGATACCCCATCCGCCAAAAGCTGACACTTTTAGTAGAAGGGCATCCCTCATCAATCAATTATTCATTTTCTTCACTGATTTCTATTCCCAGCTCCACAAGCTGCTTTGGATCTACCGTTGAAGGTGCCTCAGTCATCAGACAGGACGCATCTTTTACCTTAGGGAATGCGATTACATCACGGATGCTGTCTGCGCCTACCATCAGCATAACAACCCGGTCCAGACCGTAAGCAAGTCCTGCGTGAGGCGGAACACCATATTTAAACGCCTCCAGAAGGAATCCGAACTGATCCTCAGCCTGTTCCTTTGCAAAGCCAAGCACTTCAAACATCTTGGACTGGATATCGCTCTGGTGGATACGGACAGAACCTCCGCCAAGCTCCGTACCATTTAACACGATGTCATATGCTTTTGCACGGACTGCTCCAGGGTTGCTATCAATAAGCGCCCAGTCTTCATCCATAGGCATGGTAAATGGGTGATGCATTGCAGTAAAACGGCCCTGTTCTTCGGAATACTCAAGCAGCGGGAATTCCGTTACCCATAAGAATTTAAAGTCATCCTTTTTCAGAAGATCAAGCTGCCTTGCCAGTTCCAGTCTCAAGTTGCCTAATACGTCAAATACTACTTTATCACGGTCTGCCGCAAATAAAAGCAGGTCTCCGGGCTTTGCTCCCATTGCATCTGCCAGAGTGCGAAGCTCTTCCTCTGTCATGAATTTTGCAAAGGAACATTTATAGGTTCCGTCTTCATTCACAGCAAGATAAGCCAGTCCCTTGGCGCCAAAGCCTTTTGCATATTCCACCAGGGCGTCGATTTTTTTACGAGGCATAGCTCCCTGTCCTTCGGCATTGATACCGCGGACAGAACCACCGTTTTCAAGTGCACCCTTGAACACTGCAAATTCCGTATCCTTTACTACATCGGAGACATTTTTAAGTTCCATTCCAAAACGCATATCCGGCTTGTCAGAACCAAAGCGGTCCATAGCTTCTTTCCATGTCATTCTGGTAATTGGAAGCTGGATATCAAATCCAGTGATTTCCTTAAATAATTTCTTTAACAGCCTTTCATTGACTTCCAGCACATCCTCCACATCCACAAAGGAAAGCTCCATATCGATCTGGGTAAATTCCGGCTGCCTGTCTGCACGCAGGTCCTCATCACGGTAGCATCTTGCCAGCTGGAAATAACGGTCATAACCGGAACACATCAGCAGCTGCTTAAAAAGCTGGGGAGACTGGGGAAGAGCATAGAAAGAGCCTGGGTGGACACGGCTTGGAACCAAATAGTCCCGGGCGCCTTCCGGAGTGCTCTTAATAAGTGTCGGCGTTTCGATCTCCAAAAAGCCCTCTTCCGCCAAAAATGCCCTTGTTAAGGTAGCAACCTGGCTTCTCACCCTGATGTTCTTCTGGATATCAGGTCTTCTAAGATCAAGGAAACGGTATTTTAATCTCAGTTCTTCCTTTGTCTTGCTGTTCTCTTCGATGGGGAATGGAGGTGTTTCAGATTCAGATAAAATCCTTAAGCTTTTTGCCCGAACTTCAATGGCCCCTGTGGCCAGATTCTCATTCACTCCTCCTGCCCTTGTTTCCACTTCGCCGGTCACTGCGATAACAAATTCACTTCTTAATTTTTCAGCCTTTGCAAAGCTTTCAGCTCCGCAATCACTTTCTTCAAAAATGATCTGCAGAATTCCGGAACGGTCTCTTAAATCAACAAAAATGATTCCTCCCTTATTTCTGCTTTTCTGGACCCAGCCCATAACTGTTATTTCACTGCCCACATTGGCTGTTGTAACCTCTGTGCATCTATGTGTTCTTTTTAAGCCTAACATTGATTCTGCCATAATATCCTCTTTCCTGCCCATGTTTTTTGGCATATCAGTATGCCCTTGGGGCGTTCCTCCTGATAAATTTACTTAAGTGCATCCTTATAGAATTCCTTAAACAGTGTATAGCCTTCCTTCTCAAGGCCTTCTTTCTGGAACTTTTTGTTTTTATTCATCTGGGAAACCAGAACGGTCACACCCTTAGCCCGTTCTTCCATCGCCTCTTTGATGGCCCCATTCATTACATCATCATTTACACCCTTTTCGATCAGAAAGGCCACCTTGTCTTCCTTTCCAGGGACCGTGAAACCCTCATCCATCAGGATGGTGATGATCCGTTCAAATCCAATGGAAAAACCGCAGGCAGGCGTATCCATGCCGGTGAATTTTCCGATCATCTTATCATATCGTCCGCCGCCGCCTACAGAGCCAGGGAATCCTTCTACCTGGATCTCAAAAATGGTTCCGGTATAATAAGACATTCCTCTCACTAGGGTAGGGTCAAACACGATGTGAAACTGGCTGGTGGTAATCTGGCTCACACTGTCAATGATAGACGCCAGGTTTTCCGCCTGTTCCTGATCCATCGCATCCTTTAAGACGCTGCCCAGGCTGCGTACTCCGGCAGCATCGGTTGTGGCTGACTCAAAAAGGGAAAGATATTTTTTAATTTTTTCCTCATCATAACCTGCTTCTGCCAGTTCCCTTGCCACACCATCCATACCGATCTTGTCCATCTTATCCAGAATGATAAACACCTGGTCGTAAGATTCTTCCGGAAAGCCGCAGAAAGCTGCCATTCCTTTTAAGATATTCCGGTCATTGATCCTTACGGTATACCCCTTAAAACCAATCTTTCCAAGCAATGTGGTGGTAGCCAGGATCAGCTCGATCTCTGCAAGCCTGGTGGAATCCCCCAATATGTCGATATCGCACTGGACAAACTGTCTGAAACGCCCTTTTTGTGGACGGTCCGCCCTCCACACGCTTCCCATCTGAAGGGATTTAAAGGGAGCGGCCAGGGATGCCGCATTATTAGAATAATATCTGGATAAGGGAACGGTCAGGTCATACCGGAGGCCGCTGTCAACCAGATCATTTTCAGCCTGTGCTGTCTCCAGATTTAACTTTTCTCCCCGCTTCATGATCTTGAAAATCAGCTTTTCATTATCTCCGCCCTGTTTGCTGGTCAGGTTCTCGATGTGCTCCACACAGGGGGTCTCGATGGAATGAAAGCCGAAGCCGCCATAGGTTTCACGTATCTGGTTCATCACATATTCCCGTACCTGCATTTCGGCGGGAAGAATATCCTTCATTCCGGTAACCGGTTTCTTTTTCAATGCCATTTCGTTCACTCCGTTATTTTCTTAATTTTTAACATGCCTCTATTGTAAATTACATTTCCAATTTTGCAAGCATTTTTTCTTTTCTGTCCAGCATTTCGTCGATTCTTGTAATAAACTGTTCCACATCCTTGACATTTTCCACCCGCTCCAGACGGTTTTCTGATGGGAATATCACCTTTGTGGTAGTTCCTGCCCCGCAGGCTATAATGGTCTGCTTTTCTTCCATAATTAAAATATTATAGATGCAGGCTTTGCCTGGAAGAGAATAGCCGACGTTTTCAAAGTTTCCGGCCATGTTTTTCTGACGGTAAAGGTAATAGGGCTCCTGCCCCATGCTTCTGGCATAGGAGGCAGTCAAATCGATCATTTCCTCAGTATTGGTGATCTTTAAATCCCCGTATTTTTCCTTAAACATATTAAGGCGGGCCGCACGCTTGATGGCAAGGGAATGAACGGTAATGCCATCTGGCCCAAGAGCCTTTATCTCCTCCATGGTCCGGGTCACATCTTCCATATCCTCTTCCGGCAGACCGATGATTAAATCCATGTTGATATTGTCAAAGCCCAAAGACCTTGCCATGGAATACCGGTCCTTTACCATGTCTACGGTATGGCGCCGGCCGATGATATCCAGGGTCTCCTGCTTCATGGTCTGAGGATTAATGGATATACGGGACACACCATGGCTTTTTAGAACCTGAAGCTTTTCTATGGTAATGCTGTCCGGGCGTCCGGCCTCCACAGTAAATTCCTTTACCCCGGTAAAATCAAAGGTTGCTTTCAGTCTGCGAATCAGCTTATCCAGATGAAGAGCGGAAAGGGAGGTAGGCGTACCTCCGCCGATATAAACCGTATCAAGGGTCCTTCCTGCCATTTTCTTTGCCGTATAATCCATTTCCTTAAATAAAGCTTCCAGATACTCTTCCATACGCTTTTCCCATTGTCCGATGGGAAAAGATGTGAAGGAGCAGTAAAGGCAGGTGGTGGGGCAGAAAGGAATGCCTACATACAAGCTGTAGCCGCGGCTGTAATCAATGGCGGAAATGAGTTCCATCTCCCGCCTGGCAATCTCCAGGCTTAAATCCACTTTTCCGTCACTGGTTAAATAGGTATCCTTCATGTATCTGCGGACTTCGCCATCTGTATACCCTTCCATAAGCTTTGTCATGGCTATTTTAGTGGGCCGGATTCCCGTTAAGGTACCCCAGGGAAGCTCGATCCCCGTAAGCTCCTGAACCATACCATAAAGCATCCGTTTGATCCGGTTCTTGGTTTCAAAGCGGTCTGTAAAATCCACCTTAGTGGACGAAGAACTTACAATACCCTTCTCAAAATCCTGGAGCACCAGCTCAAAATATGCTTCTCCTTTCCTGCCCCGGACAAGAAGACGGTATGCCTCTTCTGGGCTTTCCTTGTGGACAAAGCCCTCTCCCGGATAAAATGCCATTAAAAGCTCTCTGATATCCTGCTCAAAGGACTGGTCGTCTAATATTAATCCTATCATGTGTTTTCCTCATCTGCTCCCATGCTTTTTGGGCATATCGGAATACCCTCAGGGTGCTTTCCTCTTGATGCTTCCTATCCTCTGTATAATGCCACCGGGTTGTATACTTTCTCATGACCAATCGTGGTCGCCTCCCCATGGCCCGGATAAACAAGAGTATCGTCAGGCAGGACAAAAAGCCGTTCCTTTATGGAGCTTAAGATCTGGGACTGGCTTCCCGTAGGAAAGTCTGTTCTTCCCAAAGACTCCAAAAAGAGAGTGTCCCCGCTTATGAGGACATCTTCAGACTCTAATAAATAACAGACCGAACCTGAAGTATGGCCTGGGGTAAACAAAACCTTAAAGGCCATTCCTGCAAGGGAGAGGATGGTTCCATCCTCCTCATATCCGTCTGCATGAACTGCACAAGCTGTACCAAAGGAGGAAGACAAATTGACAGATGGTTCTGCCAGCATCTCTTTTTCCTGCTTCCCGGCATAAATTTTTACATCGGGAAATGCCTCTTTGATATCTTTTACTGCCAGAATGTGATCAAAATGCCCATGAGTCAGGATGATCGCCTCCGGAATCAGGGAAAGCTCCCGGCAGAAATCCAGGATATATGCCCCGTCTGCACCCGGATCCACGATTACCGCTTTTTTAAGGGATTCCCGGTATATTACATAACAATTGGTTCCAAGCTGGCCCACAGGACAGGTCTTTATTCTAAAATCACTCATATCTTTATCTCCTAACTGAAATACGCTTTCCAAATTTTATCATTGGGCTCATTGTTCGCGCAAAAAGAGAAAACTGCGTTATCCCGCAGTCCTCTCAATGTCTATGACTCCTTCGATTTGTCTCAGCTTGTCAACCAGCTTTCCAAGTTCTTCCACGCCATGAATATCAAAGGTCATGGTGATGGTCGCCTTGCCCTGCTTGTTGGTTCTGGAGTTCATGGAGGTGATATCGATCTGCCTCTCTGTAAATACCTTGGATATGTCGACAAACATGCCGATCCGGTTATTGGCAAATATCTTAATCTCCGAGGAATACCGTTCCTTGGTGTCATCGCCCTCCGATTCCTGCCATTCCGCATCAATCAGACGATTACGCTCATCCTCAGGCAGGTTTAAGACGTTGACGCAGTCTGTCCTGTGGATAGAAATTCCTCGTCCGCGGGTTACAAAGCCTACGATCTCATCTCCCGGCACCGGGCTGCAGCACTTGGAAAAACGGACTGCAAGGTCATGGATTCCCTTAACCACGATTCCGCTGCCCGAGCGTCTCTTAACTGGCAGCCTGTTGCTCATATCCTCTATGTCATTTAAGATGCTGTTGTCCGTAACATCTTTCTTAAGCTTCTTATTCCGTTCATCCACCATCTTATTGATGACCTGGCCCTCTTTCAGGCCCCCGTGTCCGATGGATGCAAGTACGGATTCCCAGTCTCGGAACGCATAACGCTTCATGACCTTTTCCTGGTATTCCGGCTTGCTGATCTCAGAATAATTGATTCCCTTTGTCTTACAGTAGCGGTCCACCATTTCCTTGCCGCGAAGGATGTTATCTTCTTTCAGCTCTGTTTTAAACCATTGGTTGATCTTGTTCT
>DEYX01000133.1 GCA_002365025.1 Hungatella sp. UBA3147
TCCGCTGCGTCCATCAATTTTTGGTTTCTATTACTTATCAGATCCCGGCAATAGGACCGGAACGTATAAACTGGAAAGGGGAAATACTCCGTTAAATACAAGGCAAACAACTGCTTCAACAACAATGTTACGCTCCATGCATCCAGCAGAATACAATCAAATCCCACATGCAGGCGATAGCTGCAGCCATTGATTGTCGTTAATACAACCCGGTACATTGGCCAAGTTTCCAATGAATACAGGTACGTTTCCCATTGGTGCCGCAATTCCTCTCTTTTCTGTTCCTCGTGCAATACCATAACTTCTATAGGATACCAGGGAACTTCTTCCAAAACGGCCTGCTTTCCCTCCTTGGTTATAATACTTCTTAATGCCTCATTGCCCTTGACTGTCAGATTAAAAGCCCGTTCCAGTTCTTTTGGGATAACCTGTTCCAGTTCAACCTCAAAATAGTAATTTGCACTAATTCCACCCAAATCATAAGAATCATCCCTGCCCAAAAAATATGCTTCCTGAATAGAGGTCAGGTCAAAGCTCTGATCCAGGACCACGTTTCTTTCGCAAAAATAATTTAACAGCTCTGGTTTTTTGTTTTTCAGCACTTCCATCACTTCATCCGAAACCACTCCGCCTGTGCTCTGAAATTTGATTTTATCCCCCTCGGCCCACAACCTGATTCCATTTTCGTATAAACGATCTATAAACGCCCTCACTCCATGGTTTTTTGACCATATAAAATTATTTTCATACATAGTTCTATATTTCCCCTTCAAAAATTTCCTCCGCTTCGCTTTGTTTTTTTGCGATCAAAGCGCCAACCATTTCCAAAGCAGGCTTATCAAATATTTCCTTTAGTGGTATTTCTACCCTAAACTCCTGCTTTACACGGGATAAAAAGCGTGTTGCTGACAAGCTGTCTCCCCCCGCTTCAAAAAAGCTTTGTTGCCGGTTTGAAATCCGGCAATGCAAAATCTCCTCCCACAGCTTTGCAATATCAGCTTCGATCCCCTGAAATTCCAGTGAATTCACATTCTCACTCTGATTCATATTTAAAAAGAGCAATGTCTGCTTTCTGTCAATCTTTCCATTTTTATTCAATGCCACATTCTTCGCAAAAACTCGTTTGGCAGGAATCATATATTGCGGTAAGGCTGTATTTAAAAACTTTAGGATTTGCTGCTTTATATCTGAACCATCTCCGCCCTTTATACTGCTTTCCATCAGCATTGCCCCTAATTTCCCCCGCTTTTTAATGATTACTTGTTCATAGAGAGAGTTTTGATATAAATGCTGCCACTGGCTTTCTAAAAGCAATGGATTGCCGTTTTCAAATCCATTTTCCAGAATTCCCGATATCAAAACCCCCATAGGGTCTAATTCTTCATATTCAATCGAATAAAATTTACCTTCTGGTTTCAATAATAGCGCTGTCAGATCCAGACCATCTGCCGGATTCTCATATGTGTGAATGGTATTCACAGCTAAAACCATATCATATCTATTTACCTCCTCCTCCGGAAGGCAATCATAATGAATACTGCAATATTGAACGTTAACCTCCATGTCTTTCAAACGTTCTTTTGCAATGCCCAGCATACCGGCTGACCGGTCAAACAGCGTTACTATTTCAGCTTCACCGAATTGATCCGCATATTGCATGACGACTTCCCCCGTCCGTGCACCGAGGACTGCAATCTTTTTTGAAGAAAGGTTGGAATTAAATACTTGTCCAAGAAAATATTTCGTATCTTCACCAAAAAGCGACCAGTATTCAGGGGACAATTCCTGAATCTGCAACAATTCTTCTACCTGCAGCCGCCCTGCCAGAATCTCATTCAATACGGGCTCCTGGCCGCTCAGCATCCGCTCCAGCTGCTGTCCGGCGCTTTTATCTTCGGCCCCCAGATCAATTTCTTCTGCGCCGTTTACTTGAAGCCATTTCTTCCAGAATTCGGCAACCCCTAAAAAGGCTGGTATCCAGCCGCCCTGCTTACTTAGTAACTGTTGAAGATATGACCGAACTACGCTTTTTCTTTGTTTTAAGCCGGAATCGCTATAACCATCATCAGCAGCAACGCTCATTATATGCACTTTTCCTGGCGTTTCCATGTGAGGAACGATAACTGCTCCCAGCTCTTTTTTGCAGTGGCTTTCATATATTCCAACTACAGCTTCCGCAACATCTGCTGATTTCCTAATCACATTTTCTACTTCCCCTAATTCAATCCGATATCCGTTGATTTTCACCTGATGATCCAATCTTCCCAGGAATTCTACAATTGCTTGAGAGTTATAGCGAGCCAGGTCTCCAGTCCGATACCACCTTTCTCCGCCTTCTTCCACAAACTTTTCAACAGTCAATTCCGGATCATTTAAATACCCCTGGGCAACACCATTACCACCAATCCACAATTCACCGCTTACATAATCTGGGCAGTCATATCCATCTGCTCCAACAACTCTTAAGTACTGATTACTCAATGGCAATCCGTAGGGTATGGATTTCCATTCTTCCCCTATATGATCCACAATATAATAATTTGACCAAATAGAAGCTTCTGTTGCTCCTCCCAGAGAAACAAAACGGCTATTGGCTGCCAAAGCCTTAATCCGCTCAAATAAATCCATCCTGATCCAGTCACCGGATAATAAAATCAGTGTAAGCGGAAGATGTTGCTGATCTGCCTCGCAAATGGTTACCAACATATCAAACAACGCCGGAACTGAGTTCCACAGATTTATATGTTCCTCAACAATCACCTTGCGCCAAAATACAGGTTCCTTTTTCGTTTCTTCTGATAAAAGTACCAGGGAACCGCCTGCGGACAAAAGCCCCAGAATGTCAAATACTGATAAATCAAATTCCAATTCCGAAATGGCAATCCCCCTGCTATTAGCTGATATATGGAATTTGTCTTGTATATCAAAAATAGTGTTATATGCCGCTTTATGTGATATCATTACCCCTTTGGGAATTCCGGTTGTACCAGATGTAAAAATAACATAAGCCAACTGGCCGGGGTCCGGAAGGCAGGGCTCGGTTAAAGCAGCTTTTCCCAACAGCATCTCTTCAATTAAAAATACCGTTGTTCCGGTGATTTCCGTATCGTTCGCCTGATCCTCCCGACTTGCAATAACCCATTTGACAGCCCCCGCTTCCAGAATCTTTTTTCTTCTTTCTTCCGGTTGATATATCCCGATCGGCACATATGCCGCTCCTGCCGCTAAAATACCATACACCCCAATTACCTGAAGAATCCCTTTCGGCAGAGATATTCCTACTAATGAACCATTAACTGCTCCTATATTTTTTAAGTGGCCAGCTACTATTAATGATTTTTCTTTTAATTCGCCATAACTCATCTCAAACCTCTGAACACCTTCATACCAAATGAGCGCTGTTTTTTCCTGATTCTTTGCAGCATATGTAAAAAAACCTTCATGGAGACATTTGACCGGGACAGGCCTTATCCCCTGGTTTCTTTCTTTTCTTGCCAGAACTTGACTCTTTGGTAAATAAGGCACCAATGGGGTGTTCCAATCAACACGTTTCCACTCTTTCAAAATTTCTTCTGCAAATTCCCTGATTCCTGTTAACATCTTGCCTTCGAGCCTGTCACAATCGATTTCAAAATTAACACCATCTTCCATTTCTATCATGCTGCAAGCAAAATCATTCATGACAACCGTATCCTTATTCGGATATTTCCTTGATACATCCCGGATAAAAGCACGTAAACTGCCATAGCGGAAAGCTTCCTCTTTTGCAAACCATTGATGATAGATTTGAGCAGCTACCGCTTTCCAAACTTCCTTTTGTTCCACCTCTTTATTCGGTATAAGTTCTTTTGAAACTACAACGCTTGCCTTCATTCATAATCCTCCCATATATCCTTAACCGCCTCTTTTACAACTTTCTTCTTATATGCTTCCCCCATATCTGTAACAAAAAAATGGGAACCGCAAAATTCTTCCAGACAAAAAGGCCTTGTTGTCACCTCACTCCACAGGCCCATAATTTCTGCATTGGCCTCATAATCTCCGGTTCCCGCATGGGCAGCAATCGGGACATTTAATATTTCCCCATGATAATGCAATGTTTCATTTAAAATGTAATCCTGCCGCAAGCCCGGAAGAATGAAGTCCAATAACTCTTGATTTTCAAGTACTGCTTTTGGGGTTGCATTATAACGGACCAGTTCATTTACCAAAGCATCATCGCCCATATATGTTTTAAATTCAAAAGGATTTTCCTGATAAGGAGCCTGTCTGCCGGAAACGATTAACTTCTCACATTTTTTTCCAAATATTTTATATAAATAATCGGTAACATAAAATGCCATGGCCGCTCCCATGCTATGACCAAATAAGATAATTTTTTTCTCCCTTGCAAACTTAACAATGTTTTGTGCAAGTTCCGGTAACATATCGCTGAATTCAAAAATAAACCGTTCATTTCTTCTCGTACCTTTTCCCGGTAATTCAACGCAAGCAATCATGGCTTCTTCTCTTTTCACGGTCCAAGGTCTATAGGTCGCTGCGGTTCCGCCCGCATGATGAAAGCAAAAAATGATTGCTTTATCATTTACATTTGTTTCTTCTGATACAAAAGGAAACCAATGGTTCTTATCCTTCATTTTAATCCCCCCGAATTTCATTACAAATTTTCGATCCTTTATCAACCGATTCAGTAATAAAGGCATTGCATCCGATTACAGCGTCCTCACCAATCATCGTATTTCCGCCTAATATACTGGCACCTGCATATACCGTCACTCCATCCGAAATAGTCGGATGTCTTTTTTTCTTTTTTAGCTTCTGCCCGCCCCTGGTCGATAAGGCTCCCAAAGTCACCCCTTGATACAGCTTAACATGGTCTCCTATTTCTGTTGTTTCACCAATCACCACCCCTGTACCATGGTCAATAAAAAAGGATCTTCCAATTTGAGCTCCTGGATGAATATCAATCCCCGTCTTCGAATGGGCATATTCACTCATCATTCTGGGCAGCAGCCGAACACCTAAACTATGAAGTTCATGAGCCGTCCGATATACATTAATGGCAAAAAATCCCGGATAAGTCCAAACAATCTCTTCATAGCATTCAGCAGCAGGATCACCGTCATAAGCCGCTTGTAAGTCTGTTATGGAAATTCTCTTGATTTCAGGTAGCCGGTCTAAATATATTTTAACTTTTTCAATCCGATAATCTACGGGCCATTCCGGGTGCAATATCTCAAGTGCATTCATCAGAAGCTCCTTTATGCCCATCTCGAAGTCTTTTGGCTACCTTCGATTGATCCCCCGATTTTCTCCATCCGAAAGAAAATATTCTATAAATAAAAATCGCCGCAAAAACCTAACCAGAATGACTGGGAAATCATCCGGGAAAATTAATGCGGCGCTTTGTTGTAAATAACTCTGAATGCTTTGATTTAATGTTTGATCAACTACGCAATTATTCATCATTCACCTCGTCTTGGTTAGTCTTGGCTAACTCATGTATATAAAAATTTCCTGCTCCTCTTAACTTTCTGCTGATACCGGTTTTTGCAGCTTTTCCGATATCAGCTTAAACTGCAGATCACAAAAACAGACTCGCACTAAAAGAAATCTATGCATTAGCCGCTTTAAGTTCTTTACGCTCTTCTTCAAAAAAGTCATGTAATAACTGCTCTGCCTTTTTGTCCAGGGGACGGTGCCATAATACCCTGCCATGTTCTAAAAACAGAAGGTAAGTACAACATTTATAAATCAGCTCAGGATCATGAGTAATTAAAAACAGACTTTTCCCCTGTTGCTGTAAATGCTTCAAATTGTTTGCAGCTTCCAACATATGGCGATAATCCAAACCACTGGTCGGCTCATCAAAGATAAGAATTTCCTTTCCACAGGTAACCGCACTTCCGATAGCAACCCGCTGTTTTTCTCCTCCTGATAAGGACATTGGGTGCGTTTCCGATTTTGCTGACAGATCAAGTCCTTTAAGAATCTCTTTTGCAAAAGATTCATCGGCCGCCTCATCCCGCCCCTCCATACTTAACAGAAGTTCGCTCAACACATCTTCCGTAAAAAGCTGGTGATTCACATCCTGCATAACCATATAAGAGATATGATGCCGCCGTTTTGCAGAATAGCGCTCTCCTTTATAATCTATAATACCCTTTGCCGCCTTATCAAGCCCGCAAAGACACCTGGCAAAGGTTGTCTTTCCCGCCCCATTATTACCGATAATTCCTATCACCTCTCCTTGGGGCAATTGAAGTTCCGGGATAGCAAGATTCACCTGCCCGTGTTTCTCATAAGAATAAAAAAAGTCTTTAAAAATCAATCGCGAAGACTTTGTTTTCATTTCAGATTCAACAGGCAGCGCAAACGGATTCAAGGAACGTAATCCCAGTTCCATTAAATCTGAGGAACGCAGGCACAAAAACTCCTCTCTTGTAAATTCTTTTTGAATCCGCCCCTGTTTTAAATAAATAATCCGGTCAACATACGGCAGCATATAATAAAGGCGGTGTTCCGATACAATTATGGTTTTCTTCTGATTCTTCCAATAATGAATAACGCTGGTCAAATCCCGAATGGATGAAATATCCAGGTTAGAGGACGGTTCATCCAATACAACAATATCCGGATGGATGGCATCGGCAGAAGCACATGCTATCTTCTGCTTTTCTCCCCCGGATAATGCAAATAAACTTCTGCCTAACAATCCATGAAGCTGCAGACTGTCAGACGTCCGTTCCAGCCTCTCCATAATCTCCTCAACCGGAAGCGCCATATTCTCGCAGCCGAATACAATCTCGCTGGTGGTATCCACATTATAAAATTGTGTCCGTGGATTCTGAAAGACGGATCCCACTTTTTCTGCAATTTGATA
>DEYX01000203.1 GCA_002365025.1 Hungatella sp. UBA3147
AACCGGGCTTCCATTCCCCGCCGCCATAATCACTAATGATGTTTTCTTCATAATTTATCCCCCTGTTTGTATAATCTGCCTAATAGTATACCACAAAAAAAAGGTTTAATCCATAAATGCCGGATTATTCCAAATTCCTGAGGTTTTAACTGTACCATAACACTTCCCGGCAGGTCAATAAAAAAGGATTTGAACCTGTTTTAAAAGGTTCAAATCCCTTTTCGTTACTTTGTAAGTGAAAGCCTTATAAGAGCTCTTCTCAGAGCAGCTTCCGCTCTTGCATTATCAATTTTTCCGCTCTGTTCTTTTAAGCGGCGCTCTGCACGGATCTTAGCCTCCTCAGCGCGGCTTGTATCGATTTCTTCCGGCCATTCCGCAACTTCCGCCATAATGACGATCTTCTCCGGTAAAATCTCAATAAAACCAGACATCAGGGCCGCATTCTTCACTCCGCCCTCCTCGTGAATCTTTAAGATTCCCGGGGCAGCAATGGCAGTCATGGGGATATGATTCCGGTATACGCCGATATCCCCTTCCGTAGTAGTAAGCTCCACCATGGAAGCCTCTCCCTCGTAAAACTTCCGTTCTGGAGTAATGATCTGCAGTTTGAATAAATCAGCCATATTCCCACCCCCTATTTTTTCACACGGGCAAGAACGTCCTCAATGCTGCCTGCATTTAAGAAATAGCTCTCCGGAATGTCATCATGCTTACCTTCCAAAATCTCCTTAAAGCCCTGAATGGTATCAGAAAGCGGCACATAACGGCCTTCCAGTCCGGTGAACTGTCCTGCAACGAAGAAAGGCTGAGACAAGAATCTCTGGATCTTTCTTGCACGGGCCACCGTGATCTTATCTTCTTCAGAAAGCTCATCCATACCCAGCATGGCAATGATATCCTGAAGCTCTTTATACTTCTGAAGCACTTCCTGAACCCCGCGGGCAACACGGTAGTGTTCCTCACCTACGATACGGGGATCAAGAATTCTGGATGTGGAACCAAGGGGGTCAACCGCCGGATAAATACCCAGCTCCACGATGGAACGGTCAAGAACCGTGGTTGCATCCAGATGAGCGAATGTGTTGGCCGGAGCCGGGTCCGTTAAGTCATCGGCGGGAACGTAAACTGCCTGAACCGATGTAATGGAACCATTCTTCGTGGAAGTGATCCTCTCCTGAAGAGCGCCCATCTCGGTCTGCAGTGTCGGCTGATAGCCTACTGCGGAAGGCATACGTCCAAGCAGAGCGGAAACCTCGGAACCTGCCTGGGTGAAACGGAAAATGTTGTCAATGAATAACAGTACATCTTTTCCGCCCTGGTCACGGAAATACTCAGCCATGGTAAGGCCGGTAAGGCCCACCCTCATACGTGCGCCCGGCGGCTCATTCATCTGTCCGAACACCATGGTTGTTTTATTAATAACGCCTGATTCCTGCATCTCGTGATAAAGGTCATTTCCTTCACGGGTACGCTCGCCAACGCCGGTGAATACGGAATATCCGCCGTGCTCTGTGGCTATGTTACGGATCAGCTCCTGAATTAATACGGTTTTACCTACTCCGGCACCACCGAAAAGACCGATCTTCCCCCCCCTTTGGTAAGGGCAGAGAAGGTCAACGACCTTGATACCGGTTTCAAGAACCTCCGTTTCCGTGGACTGCTCCTCAAAGGTGGGAGCCGGTCTGTGAATCGGAAAATGCTCTTTTACTTCCGGTGCCGGTTTATTATCGATCGGATCACCCAGAACGTTAAATATACGTCCCAATGTCTCCTCTCCAACCGGTACGGTAATCGGAGCGCCGGTAGCCGCCGCGTCCATACCACGTACCAGTCCATCGGTGGATCCCATGGCGATACATCTTACCGTATCATCGCCAAGATGCTGAGATACTTCTACAACCAGTCTGCTGCCATCCTTCGCAGTGATATCAATGGCTTCATTGATATCGGGCAGCTTGCCCTGGCTGAACTTGATATCCAGTACGGCACCGATGATCTGAGTGATCTTACCAATATTTTGTCCTGCCATCTTGTTTCTCCTTCTTATATATTTCTCTCGTTCCTGCTAAAATGAAGTTCAATTCGCCTTATGAAATTGCATTGGCTCCGGCTATGATCTCGGTAAGCTCCTGGGTAATGGACCCCTGTCTTGCCCGGTTATATGCCAGTCCAAGTTCTTCTATCATCTCTTCCGCATTATTGGTTGCAGAGTCCATGGCCGCCATTCTGGCTCCGTTTTCACTTGCAACGGCTTCCAGCAAAGCGCCATAGATCATGCTGCTCATATATTTAGGAATAATGGAATCCAATACCTGATCCTCATCCGGCTCATAGTTCATTAAAGTCAGATCCGTTTTTTCGCTTCCCTTTTCCATTTCAACCGGGAGAAGCTTTTTAAGAGTCGGTATTTGGGTCATAGTATTCTTAAAAGATGTATAAGCCAGATAAATTTCACCTATCCGGTTCTGTCCAAATGCATCCAGAAGCTCCATGGTAATATCGGCCGCATCGCGGTAGATCGGTTCATTGATCACCTCAGAATAATCCTCGGCGATCGTATATCCCTTTCTTGCCAGTGCTTCCTTCCCTTTCCTCCCAATGGCATAAACATCCGTAAGTTCCGGGGTAAGCCTCTCATCTCCATGAACCATCTTGGCAATGTTACTGTTATAGCCTCCTGCCAGTCCACGGTTTGAAGTGATGACAATGATTGCCTTTCTCTTGGAATCTCCTGCCTTTAAATACTTATGGTCTATGCTGCCGGATTTGCGCAGCATGGAGCCTATGGTATCATACATCATTTCGTAATAGGGTTTGGATTCCTCTGCCTTAGCTTTGGACTTCTGCAGCTTAACGGTAGATATGAGCTTCATGGCTTTCGTAATCTGTTCGGTACTGGAAATACTGTCTCTTCTTCGTTTGATATCCCTAATGGATGCCATGATTGTTCACCTGCCTTTAAAAAACACCTGCTTTGCATTCGTTAATTGCCTTTACCAGCAATTCCTCTGTCTCAGGCGTGATCTGCTTTGTCTCGCGGATGCTTGCGGGAATTTCAGAATATTTGGTGTCAATAAAACTGGTCAAAGCCTTTTCAAAATCAAGGATTTTCCCGGTAGGGATATCCAAAAGCAGCTTCTTGGTCGCTGCAAAGATAATGATGATCTGGTATTCAACCGGAATCGGCTGATACTGGCCCTGCTTTAATACCTCTTTGATCCTCTCGCCCTGGGCAAGCTGTTCTGCTGTCTCCTTATCAAGCTCGGAACCAAACTGAGCGAAGCTTGCAAGCTCGCGGTACTGTGCCAGTTCCACACGGATAGGAGCTGCAATCTTCTTCATAGCCTTGATCTGGGCAGAGCCGCCTACACGGGATACGGAAAGGCCTGCGTTGATGGCTGGACGGAAACCTGCGTTAAACATCTCTGTCTCCAGGTAAATCTGCCCGTCTGTAATGGAAATAACATTCGTCGGAATATACGCGGATACGTCACCTGCCTGTGTTTCAATGATCGGAAGGGCTGTTAAAGAACCTCCTCCCAGCTCTTCTGAAAGCCTTGAGGCTCTCTCCAGCAGTCTGGAATGCAGATAGAAAACATCACCCGGGTAAGCTTCACGGCCCGGCGGTCTCTTAAGCAGCAGGGATAAGGTACGGTAAGCGGCTGCATGTTTACTTAAATCATCGTAAACAACTAATACATCATCCCCGTTTTCCATCCATTCCTCTCCTATGGCGCATCCGGAATATGGAGCAATATACTGAAGAGGCGCTAAATCAGATGCCGTTGACACGACGATGGTGGTATAATCCATGGCACCGTACTCTTCCAGTGTCTTAACAATGTTGGCAACCGTAGATGCCTTCTGGCCAATGGCAACATAGATACAGTGAACTCCCTGGCCCTTCTGGTTAATAATCGTATCAAGGGCAATCGCCGTCTTTCCGGTCTGGCGGTCACCAATGATCAGCTCACGCTGTCCTCTTCCAATAGGAATCATGGCATCAATCGCCTTAATACCGGTCTGAAGAGGAGTATCTACTGATTTTCTGTCAATAACTCCATGAGCCACACGCTCAATCTTGCGGAACTTGTCTGTCAGGATCGGTCCTTTTCCATCGATGGGCTGTCCTAAAGCATTAACAACACGTCCAGTCAATGCATCACCAACAGGTACTTCCACCACTCGTCCGGTAGTCTTAACTGTATCACCCTCGCTGATAGCACCGGTACCAAGTAAAACCGCACCAACGTTATCCTCTTCCAGGTTAAGCACCATGCCGTAGATTTCTCCCGGGAACTCAAGAAGCTCTCCCTGCATGGCATTCTCAAGGCCATGGATACGGGCAATACCGTCCGCTACCTGAATGACTGTACCGACATCAGAGACATCCAGTTTCGTAGAATATCTTTGTATCTGTTCCTTGATGACAGAACTGATCTCTTCTGGTCTTAAATTCATTAAGGTTTGCACCTTCTTTCTAAGTTTATAATGTGTCCGTTTCACCTAACGGCTCTCCGGACAACTGATTTCCTAAACTCAGGATTACCTTCATGTAAAAAAACATGAGCAGTAACGTGGAAATCAGGTCAATTGCAGCTTTAACAGGCTGCGGCGCAGTTCGTAAATCTGCGTCTTAATGCTGGAATCCACCACCCGGTCTCCGATCCTGATTACCATACCGCCAATGATTGACGGGTCAACCTGATAATTCATCTCAAAATCTACGTACTGAGTTGTATTTAACAGCTTTTCTACCAGCCGGGCCTTCTGACCCTCATTTAATTCAACAGCACTGGCCACATGGGCCACACCGATCTTCTTATATTCCTTGACAGCGTTTATGAAGTATTCCCAGATTGCCGGAATCTCCTTCTGCCTGCCTTTGTCGACAATGACTGCCAGAAAACCCATCAGGTCATCCGATACGCGTCCGCCGAAAATATTCTTAATAATGCCGATTTTATCTTCCTTAACAATCTTCGGATTATTAAGAAGCTCCGCCAATGACTGATTCCCGTGCCAGATCACCTGCAGGCTCTTCACTTCCTCAAACAAAGCGTCCACTTCCTGCTTATTAAGAGCTTCCTCAAACAATGCATCGCCGTATACCTTTGATACTAGCTTTGCCATGTGCTTTCACCCATATCTTTCAAAGTCTCGTCAATCAGGGCATCCTGCACCGTAGTGTCAATGGAAGCAGCTACGACCTTGCCGGCCATAACAGAAGCGATGGATATGATCTGTTCCTTCATATCATCAAGTGCTTTCTTTCTCTCCAGTTCCACCTCGCGGCTGCCCCGCGTAACAATGCGGTCCGCTTCTTCCCTGGCTTCTGTAATAATCTCTGCCTCACGCTGTTTCGCTCTTTTTCTGGCATCCTCTAAGATTCCTTCTGCCTCTTTCTTAACTTCAAGAAGTCTGGCTTCATATTCTTCCTTCATTGCCCGCGCTGCTTCCTTATCGTCGGCAGCGTTCTTTAATTCTCCCGCAATCCTCTGCCTTCTCTTTTCCAGCACTTCCCGTACCGGATTGAACAGCATATAGGATAACGCAAAAAACAGGATGAATACGTTGATGCCTGTTACAAATGAATCGAAAAGCAGCTGTGGGTCAAATCCCAATAATCGATCCAAGGTTTCGCCTCCTTTCGCTCTTTATTCTTTCCTCATTCTGAGGGCAGGCTTATGCCTCCCGCCACTCTGCGCTTTAGCTGAATGGCTTTAAGAACATGAGGATAGCAGCAACAGCGAAACCATAAAGACCTGTTGTCTCGGCAACGGCCTGACCTAAAAGCATGGTTGATGTTATATCTGACTTTGCGCCCGGATTACGTCCAACTGCAGCAGCTGCATGACCAGCCGCGATACCCTGTCCAATACCAGGTCCAATACCTGCGATCATCGCAAGACCTGCACCGATTGCTGAGCAGCCTAAGATAAAATCCTGTCCTGAAAATCCGTTCATAGAAAAATTCCTCCTGAATTTAATATTATTGAAATTTAATCCATCTTATCATTGACATATACCATAGTCAGCATACAGAACACATACGTCTGGATACAGCCTGAGAATACATCACAATATACATGTAAAAACGATGGGATACCGATCTTTACAAAAATAGGCATCATCCCATACCACAATCCCATAATAACTACGCCTGACATCATATTGCCGAACAAACGAAGCGCCTGGGATAATGGGTTTGTAATCTCACCGATTACGTTAATCGGGAACAAAACCGGAAACGGCTGAAATAAACTTGTAAAATGACCGATCCCGTGATTCTTAATACCCTGGTATTGCACGATGCCGAAGGTAAACAAACCAAGCATAAATGTCACACCGAAATCTCCGGTTGGCGTCCTAAGACCAAATAAGCCGCCAATATTGCAGAACAATATGAAAATAAATATTGTTCCAATATAATTAACAAATTTTTTTGCGTTATGACCCATAGTACCGTTTACCATGTTATCAAGCGCCTCTACGACAAACTCCACAATATTCTGGAAGGTGCCGGGTACTTCTGTTGCCCGTTTCATTTTTCGGTTGGCAATCACTGCGATAATCAGGATTACGATTGTCACGATGCTAAGGCCTATTTCCGTGGTTGTAACCCAAAGTTCCTGACCAAACGCCTGAAACTTTGTAACGCCTTTGATCATAAAGTCTACATTATTGGCACTCGCAACGACCATACGCTTAAGCCTCCTTTCTTAAGAGATCCCACTTGACCGCAAAGGAGATTACTCTCCCTTTGTCCGGTTGGCCACGATCTTGTGGATAATAGGCTGAGAAAATGCTCCAACCTTGAGTCCGAGGACTCCGATTACTACTGCGACCGGATTGAACCAGTTCGAAAACCGGACAATAACTGCCACCAGTATGACAATAAGCAGCAGATAGCGAAGGACTGAACTAATTATACTCTGCTTCTGAACAGCCTTTGGATCTTCCGTCTTCATAGAACGTTCAAGTACCATAGCCATGGATAAAAACATGGCCAAAGCTAACACCATTCCCAAAATCAGTCCTGCAAAAACAGCACGACTTGGATACATAAATAATGCCCCTAGCATAGCCACTGACGTGAAAATAACAATTCCGGCAGAAACCTCAAGCATCAGATTCTTTGTTTCCTTCCCCATTACAAATCCTCCTGTCTACGAAAGTTTCTCATCATCATGTCCTTTCACGCGGCTTGGCTGCTTCGGTTTATGCACCTTGGGTCCAGCCTCCACTTGCCGCTCCACGCGCTCCTTCTGATCCTCAACCCACTCCTCCCTTTCATTCATGGCCAGTGTAGCCTTTGCCAGCTTATAAGCATTGGATCCCCCAGCCAGAAACCCCAGAACCATAAATAATAATATCAGTTTTGTCCCAGCGTACCGGTCAATATAGTAACCGGCAAGAATACAGACAAAAACAGGTACCATGACACTGATCCCCAGTTGGGTCACCATCATGAAACTTCTCATTACGCTCTTTTTATGTCGCATAATTACACCTGCTTTCTGCATCCTGCACATATAACTGGTATTATACCTAAAAAAACATATTTTGTCTATTATTTACGGAAATTTAACTTGACACACCAATAAACTTTCTATTTTTGTACATTTTTGAAAAAAATGTTGAAAAAAGGTCTGTTTTTTGCAGGAAGAACCCGTAAAAAACAGACCTTATCAAATTACTAATTATACTTCTTTTGTACCTGGAAGAATTGTTTCAACTTCTGCATGTGGACGTGGGATTACATGTACAGATACAAGCTCGCCAACACGCTGAGCTGCTGCTGCACCTGCATCGGTAGCTGCCTTAACAGCACCTACATCGCCTCTTACCATAACAGTAACAAGGCCGCCGCCTACAAATTCTTTACCGATCAGGGTAACGTTTGCTGCCTTTACCATAGCATCTGCTGCTTCAACGGATCCAATTAAACCTTTTGTTTCAATCATTCCTAATGCATCATATTTCATTTTTAAATCCTCCTGATTTATAATAAATTTTTAATGGTTCACTTATTTTACAATGGTTACGCCAGAAGAACTGCCAAGTCCCATGGCATTTGCTTCTTCCGTATCAAGATGGCATTCCAGGCTTGATGTTTCGGTTACGCGGATTGCCGTATGATGAAAAATACCGCCGCGGACCCCCTCTGTCTGAATGCTAACTGTCTGACCGTCATGAACGCCGAATTTCAAGGCATCCTGAGGAGTCATATGAATGTGTCTCTGGGCGATGATTAAGCCCTCTTTTGTTTGAACGGAACCCTTTGGTCCCACCAGGGTGATCCCTGGCGTTCCGGTTAATTCGCCGGACATTTTAGGCTCAGATTTCTTTCCAAGCTTAAAACAGTCTGCTGCCAGAACTTCGACCTGAGTCTGTTTTCTGACCGGACCTAATATACGGACCTTCTCAATGGCTCCCTTTGGGCCGCATACGGTAACCGTTTCCTTGCATGCATACTGACCCGGCTGGGATAACTCCTTCATCTTGGTCAGTTCGTATCCCTTACCGAAAAGAGCATCCAAGTCTTCCTGGGACAAATGTACATGGCGGTTGGAAACGCCAACTGGTATTCGAAACTCATCTGTTCCGGATTCCGTTTTCACGGCTTCCATTAAGAGTTTGATTACCGCTTCATACTTATCCATTCCTGTTCTCCTTCCTTGCTGTTTTTACTGGCCTTTCATGGCCAGTACGATCTCTTTTACAAGAGCTGCCAGCTTCTCATTGTCATCGTTTCCTCCCTGGCAGGCAGAAGAGGTCACACCTTCTTTTTTATCAAAAGAAGCTACGAAATCAGCAGGGCTAAAGGAAGCGTCCTGGGTTTTGTCTTTCCAGGTAAAGGTTGGATCATCAGCTGCGATAGTAGAGCAATCTTTCATACCAAAAGCAACCTTTTTCACATTAAGGAGATGTTTCGGGCTCACGTTTTCGGAAACAGAGCTTCCTCCGCAGGTTCCGCATCCTAATGTAAAGGAAATCGGAAGGCCTGTACTGATTCCGGTTCCACCCTGGCTTCCGCCTGTATTTACAAGGATTCTGGAAGCAGGCTTTGCAGCGAACTTAAGAACCATATCCCTGTCCTGGGTATGAATGCTCATAGTATGTCCGATTCCGTTCTGTAAAAGGCGGATGCTTAAGCCGCAGGCCTCTTCCCAGTTCTTTACTGTGTAGAAACCAAGTACGGTTGTCAGCTTTTCGTAGGATAATGGATATCCCTCTCCGACACCTTCCTGTTTTCCGATGAGGACCTTGGCCCCTTCCGGAATCTGGATTCCGGCTGCCTGGGCAATCACCTGAGGAGAACGGCCGACAAATTTGGCATTCATGTTATGGCCGTTTTTAAATAACAGGGCACAGACTTTGTCGGTTTCTTCCTTTGTCATAAAGTAACCGCCCTGGCTTTTTAACTCTGCTACAACTTCTGCGTGATTGCTCTCCTCACAGATAATGGACTGCTCGGAAGCACAGATGGTACCATAGTCAAACGTCTTGCTGGCAAGGATTGTCTTTACTGCCTGCTTCACATCTGCCGTCTTTTCTATGTAAGCCGGTGAGTTTCCTGCACCTACGCCGATGGCTGGCTTTCCTGCGCTGTATGCAGCTTTTACCATACCCGGGCCGCCGGTTGCAATGATAACGGAGACTTCCTTACACTTCATCAGTTCATTGGTAGACCCCATGGAAGGCATGGATACACAGCCGATAATTCCCTCAGGTGCTCCTGCTGCAATTGCAGCGTCCCTCATAACCTCCGCAGCCTTCAGAGTGCATTTTGCAGCAGATGGATGGGGAGAAAATACGATTGCGTTTCCGGATTTAATGGCGATCATGGATTTAAAAAATACGGTTGAGGTTGGATTTGTAGATGGAACGATACCCATTACAAGTCCTACCGGTTCTGCCACATCAATGGTCTTATTCACGGTATCCTCTGCGAGGATTCCTCTTGTCTTCATATCTTTTATTTCTTCATATAAAAGAGTGGAAGCAGCATGGTTCTTATATGCCTTGTCCATCACCTTTCCAAAGCCTGTCTCTTCTACAGCCATCTCTGCCAGGCAAAGAGCGTGTTCCTCTCCTGCCTTTGACATACTCTTAAGAATGGTGTCAATTTGTTCTGCCGTGAATCCGGCAATTTTTTTTGCGGCTGCTTCACCGCATCTGGCTAAATCCCTTGCTTCCTGGATGGAACGTAAATCAAAATCAAAATTCTCCATGTTCCCGTTCTCCCTTTCTAAAAATATTAATCATTCTGTCCATAATACTTCCCGAATTCTTCCAGCAGCAGGGGTTTATTTGCTTTTGAAATCTCTCGTCCAGCTATACTGAATTCCGGATATTCTCTGGCAAGTGTCCTAAGCTCTGTTACCTTCATATCTTCAAGTATCTTCATGGTCTCTTCCAGACCGTCCTGCTTCATCCATAAGTCCACGGTTTCCCGATTTATGGTATCCACCGTTTCCGGTTCATTGGAAGATTCTTCGACTGGTTCTTCTGCCGGTATCTCTAAAAGTACCTCAGCTGCTGGTTCTTCTGCGGTTTCCGGAACTGGTTCTTTTTCCGGTTCGTCAGGAGTACCTCCGCCGATTACAGCCGTCAGCTCATCATGAGGCCTGGCGATAACATGGCGTGTTACTAAAGCAGCATCGTTTATGCGTTCTACCGCTGCTGCTCCGGCGTCCACCGCTGCCTTCACTGCCGCCACATCGCCGGTCACCGTAACAGCGACGAGACCTCCGCCGACTTTGGTCTTTTCCAGAAGAGACACATCTGCCGCCTTTAACATGGCATCTGCCGCCTCAATAGCCACCAGCACGCCTTTTGTTTCTATAAAGCCAAGTGCCTGCATTGTTTACCTCCTTAAACCAAATCAGCCCAGTTTGCCGGATACGTTGCGTAAAATACTCTTGCTTTATCTGGGGAACCCCAGGTTACCTTGGAGCCTGACGGTACAAAGAGCACATCACCGGCTTTTGCCGTATAGGTCTTTCCGTCAATGGTAACGGTTAAGGTTCCTTCGATTACATAGTCGATCTCTTCATAGGTCAATTCCCATTCAAAACTGGAATGGTCGATCACAAGGAAACCTGCACTGATATGGGATTCCTCTTTGCTTACCAGCTCCTGGTAGTAAGCTTTGACAGATGGATCACCTGTATCAAATACATCCATTTTCACAGAACTTCCACGAACCACTTTGAGACCGTTTCCATGGCTTTCAGACTCGTAGGGTTTTAAAATATCATTTAATAAACCCTTTTCCATTAAAGTCTTCAGTACCATATAAATTTTCTCGCTGTCCATATCCATGGCTGCAAAAGCAGCCGGAGCCTGTGTCTGCTCCTCTGCCTTATCGCAGAATTTAATGCCGAATGAATCTGCTGCATCTTTTGCAGACGGAGTGATGATACTACCGGTTTCCACGTAAAATACTTTTTTTCCCTCAGCATTTAACTTTTCTACATCTTTTGCACAAATCAACTGCTTCATATGATCACTTCCCTTCTATATAAATTGGCAATCTTCATCAATGATCCCAATTACTACGGCATCGACTGGAATCTCATCGCTTCCCAGCATCCGCCTGGCAGAAGAGCCGGTGGAAATGATTACACGGTCACCGATTCCAGCGCTGATGATATCAGCTACGATCAGCCTCTCGCCTTCCCGTGTGCCTCCAATGATCTCGGCAAGCATAAATTTATAGCCATTTAAGGACTCCGCTTTTCTGGTGGCCCATATGTTATCAATCAATCTGGCCGCTACCATTCTTCCACCCCTCTCTTCTCTCTTTGCTTAATTTCATCCATAGCTGCCTCTACCGATGCCGTATCTCCAAATATCGCAAGCATAATCATGTTCTGCGGGCAGCTTCCTCTGATGTCTTCTACCGTAACACCTACTGCTTTTTCTGCCACATCTGCGGCACAAACCATTTCGATGATTCTGCCCTGTACCAGCCCCACTGCATCCACTGGTCCTATGGGTGAGGAAGTGCCGGAGCCCTTCCTGCGGTTTAAGATATCCATGGTTCCCTGTGACGGTGATTTAATTATACGGTATTCCATATTGTCCACATCCTTTATGCCAGCTCTTCCTGCGTACAGGAAAATGCGATTCCAAGAGGAGTTACAAACATTGGGTTCTCAGGCTTTCTCGTCCTGATTCCCGTCTGTTTTTCAATGATTGCTTCGATTCCAGTCAGGCAGCAGGTTCCGCCTACCAAGTAGATTTCCTGAACATCGTGTCCTTCAATATGGCGTTTTATGATGGAAGCCACCTTCTCCACAACCGGTTTTAAAACCGGCAGCAGTTCTTTATGGTGTTCTTCTTTCCTCTTATAAACCTCTGCCTCCTGAAAGGACATTTGATAAGCACCGGAGACCACCAGGGAAAAATGAGTTCCTCCTGTTGGTTCATCCGCTACATACACCACCTTTCCATCTTTTAAAATGGAGATTCCGGTGGTGCCGCCTCCGATATCCACGACTGCACCATTCTTAATTTTTAAAACTGCATTTGCCGCCGTAGGCTCATCGAGAAGGGCCGTTATTTCAAATCCAGCTCCCTGAACCACGTTTTTAATCGCTCCGCCATCCAGGGAATCAGTGCCCGGAGGAATGGCTGCAGCCGAATAAATAAGTTCTGTGCCCAGCTTTTCCTCCAGTTCTTCCTTAAGCTCCCGAACAATCCGGATCGCACCGATGTAATCCACGACCATTCCATCCCGGACCACATCCGCATACCGGTAAGCGCCTGCCACAGGTTTGTAGTTCTCATCTAAAACAGCCAGTACCACACACGCCGTTCCTAAATCGACTCCGGTATAGTAAACAGAGGAGCTTCCCTTAACGGGCTGCTTAACAACTGCTTCAAACTGGCTCACCAGCTCATTGCAGCCATCAAATGTTATTACTTCCTTTGACATGTTTTTCCTCCATATTCCAGACATATCATCTGTGATAAGCGGTTGATGAACGGGTTAAGACCTGCATTCTCTGTTTCCTCTGCCAGCTCTCTTACGCTGCAGCGCAGACGGTGCAGAAGAACGATTTCCTTTCCCTTTTCTGACTGTGCATGAAAACCTGTGATCTCAAAGCAATCGTCGGAAGGCTTGTTAAAGTTTTCCTTATGAAATCCGGTGCAGGGTTCAAATCCAAATTCTACTTCCCGGCCTTCTTTCCCCAGATCAGAAAGTTTACGTTCCAGGGCAAATATCTGCTCTGCTAACAATACATCCCGATTTAACAGTTCAAGACCTGTTTCCAGAAACTGAGCCTGAAGCGTTTTCTTTTTTAACAAGAAACGATCCCGGCAGATCTCTTTTTCCGGTGCTTCTTCTTTTTTCTCAGCAGGTTTCTCATTTTTTCGTTTTACCACCATGGGATCGTCACTTATGGGGATCTTCTTATCCACCAGGAATTGGCGCGCTCCGGGTGTCAGTCTGGTTCCAGCAGGGAGATCATAAGTAGTAAAGGGTTCTCTTCTGAATAAAATCCTCAAATCGTCTTCTGTGATGAATTTCATTAATAGCCCCCCTTACACAGTTTCCGATAGATGGTTTCAATCTCTTCTACCGTAGGCACCCTTGGGTTGGTCAATGTGCAGTTATCAGCCAGGGCTTTTTCCGCCATTTCCCGTACGGCCTGCTCAAATTCGTCTTTATCAATCTTTAAGTCTGTAATCTGCTGCGGTATTTTGATCTTATTCATCAGATTTTTGATGTGACGCACCAGGCCGTGTACCGTGGCCTTATCTGTTCCTGCTGCGATTCCAAGCATATTGGCAATTGCCACATACCTGCCGCAGGCTTTCTGTTCACCGGCGTCTTCCAGACCGGCGTTGTAGCTGATGACATGGGGAAGCAGGATCGCATTGCTTCTTCCGTGCGGAATGTGAAAGCGCGCTCCCAGAGCATGAGCCATGCTGTGGCAAAGCCCTAAGGAAGCTCCGTTAAACGCAACTCCAGCCAGACAGGAAGCATTGTGCATGTGAGTTCTGGCTTCCATGTCGCTTCCTTCTTCTACGGTACGTGTCAGGTAGTTCCACACCAGTCTCACCGCTTTTTCCGCGCAGGCATCGGTAAAATCACCTGCATTGGTTGAAACATAGGCTTCCAGGGCATGGGTTAACACATCCATTCCCGTATCTGCCGTAATGTGAGGCGGAACCGACACCGTAAAGCGGGGATCAAGAAATGCTGCATCCGGCACCATACTATCGGAACGCAGCGGATATTTCGCCTGGGCCTGTGGGTCGGATATAACAGAAAAATTAGTTACTTCACTACCGGTACCGCTGGTTGTTGGAACCGCGATTAAGTACAGTCTCTCATTTCCCATCTGACTGTAGATGTGGCTTGCCGCCTTTGCCGTATCAATGGCAGAGCCGCCGCCAAGGGCGATTACTGCATCCGGACCAAAGCACTTCATTCCGCCTATGGCTTTTGAAACGACTTCAATGGTCGGATCGGGCACTACCTCGGAAAACACTTCATAGCGGCTCCCCTTCTCCTGCAGAAGCTCTGTAATCCAGTTCACCTTTCCGGACTGGGCCATAAAGGGGTCACAGATAATATAAGCCTTTGTTACAGGAAGATCCTTTAACTTATCCAGACAGGAAGATCCCATATATACTTTTGTGTTCATTACAAATTGCTCCACGTTACATTTCCCTCCTTTCCTTTTATTTTAATGCCTCCATTAATTCATGAAGGCCTGTCCGTTCAGGCAGATTAATATGATAATAGGGTTCCCGAACCCCTGCCTTTTTTAACTGACGGATACACCAGCCGTCATGTTCCGGTTTTTCTCCGCTTCCCGTAATGACACCGATGACGGGAACCCGGAACGCTTTTGCAAACCCAGGCGGATAACTTTCCCGGCATGAGGACTGGTCTACCAGCATCAGTACATGGGAGGCATCCTGTGCCGCCGCAATGATATGCTTATGCATCCAGGGACTTTCTAAGTAAACCCCCGGCACATCCAAGGTTTTTTCTCCATACACCATGTTCTGGGTTCTTCTGGCCGGACCGGTAAAACCGTTTATGGCATGAGCCAGGGAAGTCTTTCCGCTGCCGCCGGGGCCGATGATCATGATTCTTTTCTTTCTCATGTTTTGGTTACCGCAGGCACCATATAACCCAGCCCGCGTTTTAAGGTATCGCATACCGCAGTCAAAGCGGTTTCCACACTGTCCACATCGCCGGCAATGATCACAGAGCCTGTGAAGCGGTCTAAGAAGCCCACCTGCACATCTGCTGCCTTTGCTGCAATATCCGCCGCAATGATAGAGGTTTCAAAAGGGGACAGGGTGAGAATTCCGATGGCTCCCATTTCATCGATGCCGAGGCATTCATACACCTCCGGAATGGGAGATGCGATCACATGGGCGATGGTCACCTGTTTTCCGGGAACAGATTCCTCTATGACACGCTGCATCTCAATCATGGCCTTTTCCCCTTTCTTAGTGCTTCACCACTGTAACTGGAAAATGATATTCCTTCATCCAGCCTTCTATCCGGTCTAAATCCTCCGGGCTTAAGCTTGGATCACCTTCAATGGGGTATTTCATATCAAGCTGATTGTATTTGTTAACACCCAGCTTATGATACGGAAGTAAATCAATTCCTTTAAAATTTTTGTAGTCACGGAAGGGCATTAAGAATTTAATGACCTCATCAATCTCTTCCCGGCTGTCATTGATGCCCTTTAACATAGGCATGCGGACTTTCACATTAAAACGGTGGTGAAGCAGTTCCTTTAAATTGGTAAGGATCTGTTCGTTGTTCACACCCACCAGTTCATTGTGGCGGACAGGATCCATATGTTTGATATCAAACAGGAATAAGTCCACATACTCTGCAATTTTTAAAATCGTTTCCGTATTTGTATAACCGCAGGTCTCAATAGCCGTATTGATCCCTTCCTGCTTGCAAGCCATTAACAGATTTAATGCTGCTTCCGGCTGGGCAGTCACTTCACCGCCGCCAAGAGTTACGCCGCCCCCTGAAATATCATAAAAGGCAGAATCCTCTTCCACGATTTTAAGCAGTTCTGAAATGGTTTTAACTTCTCCGGCAATGGTCAGCGCTGCATTGGGGCAGACATTCTTGCATTTCATGCATCCGATGCAATCCTTTTCCCGCTGGATTTCATGTTTTCCCGTCTCTTTGGATATCACATGGATTCCTACGGGGCACACAGAAACGCACGCCCCGCAGTTTACACAGGAATTTTGCTTATACATCACCTGGAATTTCCGCACCATTCCTTCTGGATTGGAGCACCACTTACACCGGAGCGGACAGCCTTTAAAGAATACCAGGGTTCTGATTCCCGGCCCGTCATACATGTTGTACTTCTGCACGTTAAAGATAAACGCTTTACGCTCAATCTCTCCTGTCGTTCCATGGTCCATTGTGATTGATCTCAACTTTCTTTTAGAAATGTGTCAGCATGGTTCTGCTTATGATTTCATCCTGTACATCCTTGCATAACTCTACGAAGAATGCGCTATAGCCGGCTACACGGACGATTAAGTCACGGTACAGCTCCGGATGCTTCTGAGCCTCAACTAAGGTGTTGTTATCCAGATAGTTGAACTGCATCTCGCCGTTTCCTAACATGCAGGCCGTACGGAGAAGGGTGATAAGGCTTTCTTCCCCTTCCTGAGTATCCAAAAGGCCGGCCATGATCTTAAAGTTATGAACCATACCGATGTTCATGCTGTCATTGGACATCTTGGATACGGACTTGATGATTGCAGTCGGGCCCTTGAAGTCTGCCCCCTGGGTTGGGCTGATTCCGTCGGAAAGAGGCAGCCATGCATTACGGCCG
This sequence comes from Hungatella sp. UBA3147, assembly GCA_002365025.1. Taxonomy (GTDB): domain Bacteria; phylum Bacillota; class Clostridia; order Lachnospirales; family Lachnospiraceae; genus Lacrimispora. The sequence goes on from DEYX01000203.1 coordinate 16,863, forward strand.
TTGGCAGACGCGCCTGTCATCTGTCCGAATGGGGTGTTATTGGAAATGGATAAGGTACCATGGCTTAATACAGAGTATAAGGTCTTATATTTTCTGTGTTCATGCTCTGTAAAGTCAACTAAGTCAGCTGCAATTAAATCTGCATAATCATCATCATTTCCGTATTTTGGAGCATTAAGGCAATCGGTGCGGATCTGGTCATATCCAGCAAAGTCAGCCTTTAACGCTTCGTTAATCTGCTCTAATGTATATTTTTTCTCTTCGAATACAAGCTTCTTGATCGCTGCCATAGAATCTGCATAGGTAGCAAGTCCAGACCATACCACACCAGGTCCGAAGTTGTACATCGCACCGCCTGCGGATACATCCTTTGCTTTTTCCATACAGCCTTCGTACATGATGGACATGAGCGGCTTTGGAGCTAAGTCCCTGTGAACGCGCTGGGAAATTACGGTAGCAACATCGGTCCACTTTGTAATGTATTTGATTTCTTCTTTTACAGCTTCTTCAAACTCTTCGTAAGTTTTGAAGTTGCTTAAGTCACCCATATCCGGGCAAACCTGCTTGCCATACCATAAAGGAGCTCCGTGGTTTAAAACAAGCTCGATACAGATCGGCCACTGGGTATAAGCAGTGGATGTCCACTGATAGAGACGTCCTGACTTCTGAGGCTCTACACAGCCCATCAGACAGTAATCACGTGCATCTTCAATGGATACGCCTTTTGCAAGCATCATCTTGATGTGGGCATCGTCAAAATGACAGGCTGGGAATCCCATACCGGAACGAACCACATCTACGATCTTTTTCATGTACTTTTTCGGGGACTTGTTGTGGATACGGCATGCAAGTGATGGCTGGTAAATCTTTACATGACGAACTGCATCCATAAGTAAGTAAGTTAAATTATTGGTGGCATCGTGTCCGCTGCGGGTCACACCGCCTACGCACATGTTTACGAATGGCTGGTAGCCTGCAAAGAATTTGGAACCGCCTTCGCTGGTGATCCACATCATCTCAGACATCTTGATCAGCATACAGCCGGCAAGCTCAAATGCCTGGTAATCATTCATACGTCCGGATTCGATATCATCTTTGTAGAATGGATACATATACTGATCCACACGTCCGATGGACATACCGGTCTGGTTCTCTTCCACTACGAGCAGGGATTCAATGGTCCATACTGCCTGGATTGCCTCCCAGAAGGTTCTTGGCTTGTGAGCAGGAACGTAAGCATTTACTTCAGAGATCTTTAACAGCTCTTCCTTACGCTTTGGATTGGTTTCCTTAGCTGCAAGCTCTGCTGCATAATCAGAAAGTCTCTTTGCGTAGATCATAACGCCTTCTGTGGTATCGATAATGGATTTGTAGAAATAAATCTTCTCAATGTCATCAGGATTCTCATAATCCAGTTCTTTTAAATGATCCTTGGCTTCCTGCTGAATATCCAGCATGCCCTTCTTCATAAGAATTACATCATAGCCGGGGTTTGAGTCTCCGCCGCCGTTGATGGCATGGTAGGAGCAGTCAGATACAAAGGATTCTCCGGATAATTCCCAAACGCCTGCTTCACGGTACTGATCTTCACAATACTCATCAACCGATTTGCCGGACCAGTATGGGAACAGCTCTTCTTTCATGATTTTCTTGTCTTCTTCGGAAATATAGAATGGATCCTGAGGACGTGTTCCGATGGTATCGATTTCATCTACCATCCATCTCCATGCGATATCCGGAGAGAATGCACCTGCACGGGGAGCGCCGCAGGGAGCACCTACGATGAGCTCGTTGTCCTGAATAACAAGGGGAGCTGTTTCGCAGCAGTAACGGAAACATTTTGCACGAAGCATGATTTTTGGCATACCAGGATTCTCTTTTGCGATCTTGGTAATGGCCCGTGCACGGTATGTTGTAATTGATGGTTTATGCTTTAAATAATTTTCCTTTAAA
>DEYX01000131.1 GCA_002365025.1 Hungatella sp. UBA3147
CGGCCGTTGGAAAATGACCACTCCAATGCCTGAGGCCGTAAAGAATCTAACTGTCATGAACGTAAATGAAGTGGAAGCGGTTGCTTCCAGTGTTGATTTTGTTTTCAGCGCTGTGGATATGACCAAGGAAGAAATAAAGGCCATTGAGGAAGCATATGCAAAGACCGGAACACCGGTTGTATCAAATAACAGTGCCCATCGGTGGACGCCGGATGTTCCAATGGTGGTGCCTGAGATTAATCCTGAGCATTTTGAAGTCATTGAGGATCAGAAAAAGCGTCTGGGTACAGACCGTGGATTCATTGTGGTAAAACCCAACTGCTCCATTCAAAGCTATGCTCCTGTTTTGACAGCCTGGAAGGAATTTGAACCCTATGAAGTGGTGGCTACGACCTATCAGGCAATCTCCGGAGCCGGAAAGACCTTTAAGGACTGGCCGGAGATGGTAGAAAACATCATTCCTTATATCGGAGGAGAAGAAGAAAAGAGCGAGCAGGAGCCTCTTCGCCTCTGGGGAAAGATTGAAAACGGAGAGATCGTAAAAGCCAGTGAGCCGGTCATTACCTGTCAGTGCATCCGTGTACCCGTATTAAACGGACATACGGCGGCTGTATTTGTAAAATTCCGCAAAAAGCCAACAAAAGAGGAATTAATTGACCGCATGGTGAATTTTAAGGGCCTTCCGCAGGAACTTGAGCTTCCAAGCGCTCCCAAGCAGTTCATACAGTATCTGGAAGAGGATAACCGTCCACAGGTTACCCATGATGTGGATTTTGAAAAAGGAATGGGAATTTCAGTAGGACGTTTAAGAGAAGATTCGGTTTACGATTATAAATTTGTGGGTCTGTCCCACAATACGGTCCGCGGAGCGGCCGGCGGTGCGGTTCTCTCAGCAGAGCTTTTAACCGCAAAGGGATATATCAAAGCCAAAGAATGATTGGATTATAGGGCTCTCGGCCTGCGGGGCGGGAGCTTTAAGTAAAAAGGTATATGGAGGAAGGAAAATGGCATACAAGAAAGAGCTTTGGGGAAACGTGCAAGGTGGAAGGGAAGTGTATTTGTATACACTGGTAAATAGAAACGGAGTTTCCGCTTCTTTCACAAATCTGGGTGCAGTTTGGGTCAATATGAATGTACCTGACAGGAATGGGGCTGTGGTTGATGTGGTCCTGGGATTTGACAGCGCGGAGGAATATCTTTTAAATCCGCCTCATTTTGGAGCTCCCATCGGAAGGAATGCCAACCGTATTGCAGGTGCGAAATTCAGCATTAATGGAAAAGAGTACAAACTGGAACCTAATAATGGGCCTAACAATCTTCATAGCGGCCCGGATCTTTACCAGAGCCGTCTTTGGGACAGTGAGGCGGAGGAAAATGATCTTGGAACCAGTGTCAGCTTTTCTCTGTTTTCACCGGATGGAGATCAGGGATTCCCAGGGAATGCTAACATTACAATAACCTATACGCTTACACCGGATAACAGCCTTGAGATTTCCTACCATATGATCTGCGATGCAGATACCGTAGCAAACTTTACCAATCACAGTTATTTTAACCTGGATGGACATAACGGTGCAGATGCCATAAAGCAGCGTGTCTGGATTGATGCAGATACATATACAAGGGCGGATGAAGGTTCGATTCCCACAGGGGAGTTCACCCCTGTTAATGGAACTCCCATGGACTTCACTGTGATGAAACCCATTGAGCAGGATATCAATGAGAACTATGAGGCGCTGAAATTCGGCGGAGGTTATGACCATAACTGGGTCTTAAACCACCCCCAAGGTGAGGTTTCCCTATGTGCCGCATCGGAATCAGATAAGACAGGCATCCGGATGGAGGTATATACAGACCTTCCTGGAATACAGTTCTACACTGCAAACTTCTTGAAAAATGGAATGACGGGCAAAGGCGGAGCGGTATATGAAAAGCGTTGCTGCTATTGCTTTGAAACCCAGTATTATCCTGATTCCGTAAACAAACCGGAATTCCAGTCTCCAGTCTTAAAAGCCGGCGAAGAATATAAGACAACAACCATTTACAAATTTTCAAATATAAAATAGAAATGAGCAGGTAAAATAAACCAGGGACGCAGAATACTGCGCCCCTGCTCTTTTGTGAAAGGACATCTAGGTGTACATATGAATAAACAAGACGGAAAAGGGATTAAGGCATTATCTGCCTTAGGTCTGATTATAACAACCATCATATGGGGCAGCGGCTTTGTTGTGATGAAGAATTCGGTGGAAGTGGTTACTCCTGCTTACTTGCTGGCTTTACGTTTTACCATTGCGTCTGTAGCACTGGTAGCCGTATTCTGGAAGCGGGTGAAAAAAATCAGTAAAACGGATATGATGTGCGGCGGACTTTTAGGCGTATTTTTGTTTGTCAGTTATCTTTTTCAGACCTATGGCCTTAAATATACCACTGCCAGTAAAAATGCTTTTATCACCACATTGTACGTGATCCTGGTGCCATTTCTTCATTGGTTTTATAACAGAAAAAAGCCTTCCAGAAACAATGTGGCAGCAGCAGGTATTGCAGTGCTGGGACTTGCGCTGTTGTCCCTGGAGGGAGACTTTTCCGTGAATATTGGAGATTTGATGACTTTGGTATGCGGCTTTTTCTTCGCGTTTCATATTGTTTTTATTGATCGTTATACCGAAGACCATGATCCCATTATCCTGACTGTGATCCAGATGGTTATGGCCGCAATCTTAAGCTGGGCAATTGCTCCGCTTTTGGAAGGTTCCTTAGATGTAACAGTGATTAATATTTCTATGATGACCGGTCTGCTGTATCTGGGAATCTTTTGCACGATGATCTGTTTTCTTCTCCAAAATGTGGGACAAAAGCATCTGACTCCCAATACTTCCTCCATTATTTTATCCTTTGAAGCTGTATTTGGTCTGATGTTTTCCGTTCTGTTTTTGGGGGAGCAGGTGACGATAAAACTGGCTGCAGGATGTGTGCTGATGTTCACCTCCGTCCTCTTATCTGAATATAAAAGGAAAGGTTCCGCAAAGGCATAGTTATCAGAAAGATTTGCCATTCATGACTTTTAGTGTTATAATGAACAGGTTACTATCATAAGGCGGTAGGGAGATATATGTCGAAATCGTTATACATTGCAGAAAAACCAAGTGTGGCCCAGGAGTTTGCCAATGCTTTAAAGGCGAATGGAAGGCGCAGGGATGGATATATAGAATCGGATCAGGTGGTCATAACCTGGTGCGTAGGGCATCTGGTAACGATGAGCTATCCGGAAAGCTATGATCCCAAATTCAAACGGTGGAGCCTATCCACCCTTCCTTTTCTTCCAAAGGAATTTAAGTACGAGGTGATTCCAAGCGCTGAAAAACAATTTAAGATTGTAAGCAGCCTGCTCAACCGTCCTGATGTGGATACCATTTATGTATGCACGGACTCCGGGCGGGAAGGAGAGTACATATACCGCCTGGTGGCGCAAATGGCAGGAGTGGGGGAGAAGAAGCAGAAACGTGTGTGGATTGATTCCCAGACTGAGGATGAGATTTTAAGAGGCATCCGGGAAGCAAAAGATGAATCCGAGTACGATAATCTTTCAGCCTCAGCCTATTTAAGGGCAAAAGAAGATTATCTCATGGGAATTAATTTTTCCCGATTGCTTACACTAAGATATGGGCAGCATATTTCCAATTACTTAAAAAGCGGTAAGAATACGGTAATATCCGTCGGCCGGGTCATGACCTGTGTCATGGGGATGGTGGTGCGGAGAGAGCGGGAGGTCCGGGACTTTGTTAAAACTCCGTTTTACCGTGTAATCGGAACCTTTTCCAGAGAGGATGCAGCGAACCCTGAATTATCGGGTATGGATTTTGACGGGGAGTGGAGAAGCGCTCCTGGATCCAAGTATTTCGAATCCCCGTTCCTTTATAAGGAAAACGGCTTTAAGGAACGAAAATATGCAGAAGAGCTGATAAACACCCTGTCTCTCATGGATCCCATGGAAGGAACCGTTGCTTCCATAGAAAAGAAAAAGGAAACAAAGAATCCCCCCTTGCTTTACAATCTGGCTGAGCTTCAGAATGACTGTTCCAGAATGTTTAAGATCAGTCCCGATGAGACCAGATCGG
>DEYX01000369.1 GCA_002365025.1 Hungatella sp. UBA3147
AGCTGATTCGATATAGTTTGAATAATTTCAACCAAAAAACCATTCGTCTTTTCCTGTTCCTCAGCCATTTTTTCCGTATTATCTGAAATGGCATTTTGCGTATCCTGACCAACAGTTCCAGTCCCAGGAGTATTAATAACAGACTGGTCAGAAGTACGGGCAAAAGAAATATTCCAATATCCACCCCAAGGAGGATAACCAGTAGAGACAGGGAAAGTAATATACAAATTGTTAACACTTCCAATATCAATAACAGTATTTAAATATGCATCACCAGAAAATGAAGTAAAAGGAACAGAAGTAGTATAAAATTCCTGCTGAACATTATTAGAATCCCTATATGAATAAATACCCGCAGAAGTAGAAGAATACTGAAGGCCAGTATCCGAAGCAAAATCGACCTGCAATCGATAATTGCCAGAAGATGGAAGTGAGGTTTTCCCTATTAAAACACCCCAATAAAACGGCTTATAATAATCAGACGGACGAGAGATAATAACGTGACCAGAAGAATCAACAGGAACAACCACATTCTTAAGTACATTTGACATATCATAATATCGCAAAACACCAAAAACCGCAGAACGATTAACAGTATTAGTAACTGATGTAATTGTACTCATAGGAGCAATACCAATAGAAAGTGGCTGAATAGATTCATAATCAATATCATATGTAGCCTGACTATCGGTAGCCAAATCAGCCAGAGATGAAAAAGGAACCGACAACGCCAGACAAAGAGAAAGCAACAGCGATAAGATAGAACCTTTTATTTTTACTTTCATAAAACCCCCTTAATAAAAAAAGAGAACGACAACCCGTAATCATTACGAATTGCCATTCTCTGATGCAACTGTTCGTTAAACTAGACTTTCGCGAATAGTTGGAAATCACTCTATTTATCTTACCATTTCTGCATATCTGTGTCAAATCCAATCTTGCTCTTTGTTGTTAATTCCCCTATTTACTGTTTTGTCCATTACTACTTTGGCACATAAAGAACAGGACTATTCGTTACCATAGATATATCTACTTTAACAATAGCCCCATGGTCTTAAAAACTGAAACAATCAATGATAACTTATTTTTTGTCTTCAAATACTATCCAAATTGGAAATTTATAAATTTCATTCCAAACTTTATCCCGATATAAAAATCTAAAATACATAGGCTCTTTAGATAAACTTTCAAAATCTTCTATATTTTATTGAAATTTCTTGGCCAGCGTTCCGATTCCAAGATGAAGGCGGCGCTGGCATTCTAGCTGTTGATCTTAATTTCTGTGTCGCACATAACCTAAAGTAGTTTTGTCGTTTTTCTTACCCTATCCCCTCTTCTATCTATTAGAGTGATTTACCAAGCCAGACATATATCTTGGGAAAAAGTGATTATAAAAACTATGCGAATTTTACTAGCGTTTCAAGTTTTATGCAGAAAGAGTTTTCTTCCGGGGCATTTACCGGAATTAACCCTTCACATGCAGGTTTTGCAGTATAGGCAGGTACCTACATCCCGTCCTGACTTTGCATCGTTGGTCCAGTTCGGATTTACCAGAGTTCCTCTCCCTATGTCGACCATGTCTACACCAGTTTTTTGCAGAATTTCCTCAGCCTGTTCCGGGGATGCGATGCCTCCGACGGCGAAAACAGGAATGGAAACTCTTTTTCTGATTTCCTGTGCTGCGTAAATGCGGTCACTAAAGGGATATTTTTCGGGCTTTTCAGGATAGGATCTCTGCTCGAATCCATAGGAAATATCCAAAAAATCAACACCGATTTCTTCAAGTTCTACCGCATGAGCAATGCTGTCTGCAAGAGTGGGCTCAAATGCCCCCAGACGTACCCCAATCACAAATGATTCCGGTACCCGACGACGAATTTCGCCAATGACCTCCAGCGCAAACAGGGAGGGCAGCTTGCCGTAGACATCGGTTCTCCTGTTGACGAGATTATTGTAAAATTGAGAAATTAAGTAGTTGTGGCATGCATGAATTTCCACCCCGTCGTATCCGGCTTTTACTGCACGCTCTGCCGCAGTAACAAAAGAGTATTGGATACGGTGCAATTCTTCAATGGTCAACGCACGGGACTGTTTTTCCTCACCCTTGACGGTGCAGGTGATATCGCTTGAACAAACAGTATCCTCCATGAAACCAAAGACCCCTGCGTGATGGAGCTGCACAAAAATAGGAGTGTGAAACTGATGAACGGCATCGGTAATTCTTTTAAGCCCCTCAATGTGCCTGTCTTCCCAAATGCCGAGCTGGGTGTCTGTGAGCCGGCCGGTTCGTTCAACGCAGGTTCCTTCCTGAATAATAAGGCCTGCCCCGCCCTCAGCCATCTCCCTATAATGCTCAATCTGTCGGTCGGTTACAGTGCCGGTATCATCCGCCAAGTGATAAACCACCATGGGTGGGACGGAGATGCGATTTTGCAAGGTCAGTTTATGAATAGTAAGAGGTTGAAAAAGTTGTCTCATAATTAAGTCTCCTTTTTATAGTAAGTTATAAGATGTTACTACATAATAAACTATACGTTTAGTATTGTCAATCCTTGTTTTAAATCTATTATATAATAAACATACAGTACGAATTACCACTTCCACTTCTCTACCATTGAAATATATTTATGAATCTATATATGACGTTACCTTTTGAAGCAGTTACTTGTATTTTTTATATTTGCTTTTATAAATAATGGATTGTCATCGACTTTCTTAATCTTCAAATTTTTCATCTCTTCTATAAAATATAGCCGTCAAGGATAAAACATCGCCCTAACGGCAAAATTCAATTATTCAATTAAATATTTCAATAAAACAACTCTAACTCATTAACACTTGAAAATCCCATAAATCAATCAAACGTTTCTACTGTAACTTCATTTGTAATAAACCGATATTGAAAACGCACTGCCATATTATCTTTCTCCGTAGTAAAATGTGCCTTATTGTCTGAGCCGCTTCTGGGATATCTGTCTTCCTGGTAGGTGGCTGACAACGTTCCGTAAGTCGCTACCGAATAATCATAGGTTCCTGCAAACGGTATCACCACAGACAATGTATAGGTGTTGTCACCTATGTAATACAACCGGGTTACTTCGCTGTTAGAATCATTTTTTACTGCCCCCACATGAGGCTGAAAACTTCCATATACCACTATTTTCTCCGGCAGCTTCCTTCCAGTTCTTTCATCAAAGACTTCCCCGGCTCCATAACGGATGAGCATCTCAGGATTGGCCGCTTTTTTTCTTAATTCATGATCAGCGGCCCATAACCGCTTCGCTGTCTCCTCCTGACTGAACCCCATAGGGCAATCGGAACTCTTCCGGTTTATCTGATAAAAATTCTGACGGTCCGGTTCCCCGTTGTCAGCTCTTCTTCCAGTGACCGCCCCATCTCCCAGCATCCGGCGAAATGGCAGTTCAAAGTAAGCATTGGGATTATTAATCTCTGTCCATTTGTAAGTATACTCCAGAAAGTGATTTCGGCTCTCTTCTGACTGATTGGCAAACCAGGCGATCTGATCATATCCCCACCAATCCCTCCATGCCAGCTC
>DEYX01000259.1 GCA_002365025.1 Hungatella sp. UBA3147
AATGCTGCAGCCGTCAATGATGGCAGCTTCATCAAGCTCTTTTGGAATCCCCTTTGTAAAACCCATGACCAGAAAAACATTGGTGGCCTGCCCACCCGTAAGAGCCACAATAAGGGCAATTATGGACTTATTTAACTTTAATGCCCGAAGTAATTCGTAGATTGGATACAGGGTAACTGACCCTAAGGATACGAACATCATGGATAAGTAAAGGGCTAAGAGCACCTTTTTCCCGGCAAACTCTCTTCTGGCCAAAATAAAACCGGCCAGCGAGCAGGTAACCACAGCGAGAAGTGTAACGGAAACGCTGACCACGATGCTGTTGAACGTATATTTTGTAAAGTCTGCCTGGACAAAAGCCTGGTAATAATTCTCAAAATGCCATTTCTCCGGAAAAAAGCCGCCGCCCTGGGTCAGCTCAGCATTGGTTTTCAAAGATCCCAGCACTGTATAAATGACCGGATAAAGTGTAAATAAAATCATAATACCCAGAAATACCCATTTTCCGACCAGAGAAAGCCAGGCGGCTTTTGATATATGTTTTCCATTCCAGTTTTTCATGCTGCCGCCTCCTTAATAAATTTCATCCAGTTTTTTAGATATTCGCAGATAACCTACGGTTACCATACCAGCAATCACTGCGGATATGACGCTGACCGCAGCACCGTAGCCATATTGGGGAACCGTGGCTTCAGCTGCTGAAATGGGGAAGAAGTAACGGTATCCGTACAGGGACATGACCATGGTAGCATTGGTGGGGCCGCCCTCAGTTAATACCATCACATTGGTAATGTCGTGAAACGCTGAGGTGATCGCCAGCATAAGAATAATTTTTAATATGGGTCCCAGCATTGGAATGATGATGTACCAGATGGTCTGGATCTTGCCGGCCCCGTCGATCCTGGCGCTTTCGATCGCTTCCCCGGATACCTGCTGGATTCCGGCTATAAAATATACCATGTAATTCCCCACACCGCCCCAGACCGCTGTCAGGATCAGGGTTTTCATGGCATGTTCTTTCCCCAGCCAGTTTATTGGTTTTTGTATCATACCTGCCGTCATTAAATACTTGTTGACCTCACCATTGTAGGCATTGAATAGCAGATAAAACACCAGCCCCATGACCGCAGAGCTCATAATAGTTGGCAAAAATACAATGCTCTGGGCCGCACCATTCCCCCGTTTTTGCTGATTTAAGAGAAATGCCAGAAAAAAGGCCAGAGGAATGATAAAAACCACCTTCCCGAAACCGTATGTAAAAGTATGGATCACACTTTCCCAATAAACTTTATCCCGGAACACACGGGCAAAATTTGCAAGGCCGACAAATCTCGGTACTCCTGTTCCATATCCCCCATACTGAAAAAATACATATTTCAAAGTCCACACCACCGGATATAAGGAACAGACGGTGAACAAAATCAAGTTGGGAAGCATAAATGAATAGGCCTGCAGGTTTTTTTTCACAATTTTACTTCCCCGCAAGGCACTTTTGCTATTCCAGTCTTTCATCTGCATACTCCTTTCTTTTCAAAGAAAGAGGGGCCTCGCTGATTTTGCGCCCCTCTTTCAATATTACTGTAAAGTTGGATTCATCGGGTCATAGTTTTCAATCTTTACTTCATGACCGCTTCCATTTTTCACTGCTTCCTGATACGCTTTATTGTAACGGTCTGTCAGATCCTTTAAGGTAGAATCTATATCCGCGTCTCCATAATAAATGGATTCGCAGGTTTTAAACATATCTTCACCTTCCACCACCATACCAGATGCGAAGGCTGTGTGAGGAGGCTTAGGAAGGAGGGCATCAATATCACTGATGAGCAGCCATTTTTTATCCTGGAAATCTTGACCTGGCTTTGCCTTTTCAATAACACTTGGAAGAATGCTTACGCCAAATCCGCCTTCGTAGTATCCGATTAAATAATCCTCATTTACAAAGATATCCTTATAAACCTTAAATGCTTTATCCACGTTAGGACTTTTTGCATTTAAAACATAACTTCCTGTACCGGTAAAATACTGCTTACCAGTGGTTTTTCCGCCAACGGTTGGAATGGGAACGCAGTCCCATTTAGAGGAATCCATGGGGAACTGATTCTGGTAAACCCCTGGCTCTGCATGGCTGTAAGACATATACATACCAATCTTGCCGGCTGCAAATTGGGTTCTTAAGGGATCGATATCCAGTGATTCACAGCCAGGAAACGCACATTCGTCAGACAACAGTTCCTTCCAAAGCTTTAAAGTATCCGCCCACTGTGAAAAGTCGTACTCTCCCTTTACGAAGTCGTATCCACGTACCAGTCCGGTCTCTCGGTCCAGGCCGACGCACATGGAACGCTGCAAGCCGGAGCTGGCACTTTTCATGTTTTCTGCAAATCCATAAATTCCTTCTTTGGATAATTCCGTATTGATTTTTTTAGCATACTCCACCACTTCTTCCAGAGTTTTTGGCGGTTCTGAAATCCCTACGCGGTCAAAGATTTCTTTGTTATAG
>DEYX01000310.1 GCA_002365025.1 Hungatella sp. UBA3147
GCCGGAGCTGGCACTTTTCATGTTTTCTGCAAATCCATAAATTCCTTCTTTGGATAATTCCGTATTGATTTTTTTAGCATACTCCACCACTTCTTCCAGAGTTTTTGGCGGTTCTGAAATCCCTACGCGGTCAAAGATTTCTTTGTTATAGAAAAGACGGCAGGTTGTTCCGGTGGTTGGGATGAAATACAGTTTTCCATCCAGTTCGTTGTAACCGGGATAAACAACAGATTTAAAATATTCTTTCATATCAGAATCCATATAATCATAAAAATCTGCCCACTGCCCCTCGTTTACATATTTATCAAACATCTGGTCCTGCTGAACCAAAATATCAGGGAGTTCTCCGCTTTGTACCGCCATATCAATGGCCTGTACATAATTATCCGTGTAAAGCTGATAATCTACCTGAATGTTATCCGTGTTACTTGCATTGTATTCGTCTACCTTTTTCTGAACATATGTAGCGTCGTGACGGTCTTTGGACCAGACCTTAATGACGGTTTTTTCCCCACTCGCTGACTGAGTCTTTTCCGCTTCTGTCTGTGCAGCTGTCTGTCCGCCTGCTGCCGCTGTTGTGGCATCTGTCTTGGACCCTGAACACCCAGCCAGCGTTCCAGCCGCCATCACCCCTGCCAAAAGTATGCCGCTTAATCTCCTTAATTTCATCTTTAAACCTCCCTTGTTTGTTTATGGTTTCATTTTACGGAAAAATGGCTGCTAAGTAAATGCAATATCCGACGGTCCCATGTTTAAAATCTGTTTATATTATTTAATGTTACGCTGATCGCAAACTGACGGAGTCATAGAACTCATTGACATGCCTGCATCGTGCTCTTATAATAGTATTATTACAATTGTAAGAACAGGAGACCGCATATGAATCAACTGCCGCAAATATCCGAAGCAGAATATGAGGTAATGAAGGTGCTATGGAATGATGCCCCCATCAGTACCAACGAAGTGACGGACAAACTGGTAGAGACCACCAGCTGGAACCCAAAGACCATTCACACACTCTTAAAAAGACTGGTCCAAAAGGGTGCTGCCACCTATCGGAAGGAAGGCCGTGTTTTCGTCTATACCCCGCTCGTAGAAAAAAAAGAATATTTAACGAAAGAAAATGATCATTTTTTAAACCGCTTCTACAACGGAAAGATATCAAGCATGGTAACCAACTATTTAAACAGTGATTATGTATCAAGCGAAGACCTGGCAGAACTGAGAAAGCTTCTTCTGGGCGGACAAGAGGAGGAACGCTGATTATGCCCGATTCTTTTATGACACGCCTTTGTCTTAACAGCGTGGTTCTGGTCATTTTGCATGCCGCAATCCTGCTGGTCAGGAAATTATTAAACCGACAGCTGACTGCAAGAATCCGGTACAATCTTTGGTTTCTGTTTCTGTTTGTGCTGGCTGTCCCATTTCTGCCCTGCTCTTTTCTTTTTCCCGGATATGCGTTTAAGCTGCTGCGGGTTTTGGGGGGCTCCTTTTCGACTGAGCATGCAGGCACTTTAGGGGCTGCCTATAAGACTGCGGCAGCTACCGAAGATTTTCTCCAGGATTTTTCTATTTCTGTAAGCCGCGCAGCGCATCCGGGACTTCCTACTGTTTTAACTGGTATCTGGATTGCCGGCATGGTTTTAATGACCGGTTTTCATATCTATTCCTGCGGGAAAATCAGGCAGCTGAAAAAGTCCTCTCTACCACTTCAGAATATGGAGATACGGGAGCTATTTACATCATGTATGGAAGAATCTGGTGTTAGAAAAGAAATACCGATCTATAGCAGCGCATACATTTCTTCCCCCATTGCGGCCGGATTATGGAATCCTTGCATCATTGTTCCTATTAATATACTTTCTGAGTTTTCCAAAAAGGAAATCCGGTATATTCTTCTTCATGAGATATTACACTGCAAGCATAAAGATCTTCTGGTAAACAGGCTTATGGCTCTGGCACAGATCATCTACTGGTTCAATCCCTTTGTCTGGTTTGCTTTTAAAGAAATGAGAAGCGACCGGGAGATCGCCTGCGATTCATCAGTCCTGTCCCTCCTGGATTCGGACAGCTATCTGGATTATGGAAGCACGCTGATAAATTTTGCGGAAAAGATATCCCTATTTTCCTATTCCGCCGCCAGTATCAGTGGTTCAAAGAAAGAGATTAAAAAGCGCATTCTGAACATTGCCGGTTACCGTAAAGAATCCAGGTGGCGTGTGGTGAAAAGCAGAATTCTTTTTACTGTGATTGCAGCACTGGTGCTGGGCTGTATTCCGGTATTGTCTGCAGATGCTTACACCGGTACAGAATACGACTTTACGACTGAAAATGTAACCACGCTGGATTTATCCTCTTATTTCAAAGGATACGATGGCTGCTTTGTTCTGTATTGCTTAGATTCGGGACAATTCTGCATTTATAACCGTGAAGCAGGAACAAAGAGGGTATCACCGAATTCTACTTATAAGATATACAGTGCCTTAGCAGCCCTGGAAATTGGAACCATAACGCCGGAAGCTTCCCTGCTTTCCTGGAATGGGATCAGTTATCCTTTTGAAGCCTGGAACCAGGACCAGACTCTTGACACTGCCATGAAGCGTTCGGTTAATTGGTATTTCGCTTCCCTGGATGAAAAGACCGGGCTGTCTAGGTTAAAACAATATTTAGATGCCATCGGCTATGGCAACAGGGACTTATCCGGTGGAATAGGGCGTTACTGGCTTCAATCCTCCTTAAAGATTTCTCCGGTGGAGCAAGTGAAGCTTTTAGCCCATTTCTATCAGGATGAGCTTCCATTCAGACAGGAGAATATAAAGGCTGTAAAAGAGTCCTTACTCCTCTCTTCTTCCAATGGTGCTTCCCTGTACGGGAAAACCGGGACCGGGACCGTGGATGGGGAGAATGTAAATGGATGGTTCATCGGCTTTGTGGAGACCGGAGATGAAACCTATGTGTTTGCGACAAACATTCAGGGCGGGACTCAGGCGAGTGGAAGCACGGCAGGAAAAATTACATTGGAAATTTTAAATGATGAAGAAATTTATGTTCAATTACCTTAAAAGGGCTGCCGTACCGGGAATTAGAATTGTAGCAGCCTATTATTGCCTATATCCATTGATTTTTATAGGTTTTCTTACTTCTTTTATATAATTTTCACTGCGCTCATAGAAAAACGTAAGTAACAACACGTACATCTCACTCACAAACGGAGTATTAAATTTATGTCTACTAAATACCATCAGATATCTTAAAAATAAATAAACTGCCTGATTCTAATTGAATCAGGCAGTTCTAGTTTGAGATACTCCCCGAGAAAACTAATAGATATTGATGAATATGGGTACTTTAAAAGCAGAGCTTGAACAGCTCAATATTCCAAAAAGTGTTTATGTGGATTACTTAACGAAAGCTACTATATAGCCCAAAAGGACAATAAATTGTGGTAGCAAATCCAGTTTAAAAACATTGAAAATGAAAATGCTGCTTGAAAACATTTTCTTACATTATTAAAAATGTTTCGACATATTCTTTTGAAAGACCCTTAAAGACTGTTCGACTGCTATAAGCAAGAGTAAGGGATTTTTCGTGAATGTTTACGCATAATTTCTTGAAAACGTTATTTAATTAAAGAGAAGAAATAGCATATTAAATTCAAACCATATCAGCAGCCCTCTATTTACTGCCCCCCTGGAATATAAGAATTTAATATAGCTTTATCCTTTCTCACAACATAACCACTCCCTCCCCGATCCTTCACATCCTCTGTCATACTGACAAGAAGAATGGGAGTCTCAAAATTTGGATCTGTAGTATAGACAGCAAACCAGCCAAGCTCCGTACCGGTTCTGTCGTCTTTTGATGCTTTGATCTCAGCCGTTCCCGTCTTTCCCGCAAGCGCTATATCATTTCGGTAAGCCGCATGCCCGGTCCCGTGCTCGGAACTGATCACCTTACTGAGAGCTGTCTGGATCCTGTCTGCAATCTCAGGGGAACATGCACCCGGCAGCCAAACTTCCGGCTTTGGCTCCGCTTTGTACTGAAGATACGGTTTTATGACGTTTCCACGATTGGCAAACATGGTATAAAGCGACGCCAAGTGTATGGGATTCACTAACATCTGACCCTGTCCGTATCCACTGTCAGCCAGCTGAACCTCAGCTTCGATCCGTTCCGTATTGGAGTATTGAGACTTTGTTACAGAAATATCAAAAGGAATCTCCTGATTAAATCCCAGCTTATCCAGACCGGACATAAAACCATCATAGCCGATTTTTAATGCTGCCTTTGCAAAATAGATATTATCCGAATAAATAAATGCATTCTCCAGTATCGCTGGGCTGTAATCATGAAGAGTAGTGACATAATAATTCCCCCAGCTTTCATCCTTTCTCCAGCTTAACCCTTCTCTACCAAAATCCTCGTTAGGATCAATCGCTCCGGTGGTAAGCCCAATGGCACCGGTTATAGGCTTAAAGGAAGATCCCGGGGCAAATCTCTGGCGGAACCGGTTGAACATGGGCTTTCTTTCATCATCATTTAAAGAAGCCCATTTTTCTTCGGACATTCCAAGGATAAAATCATTGTCATTGTAGGATGGCGTGCTGACAAGGGCCAGCACTTCACCGGTATAAGGATTCATAACAACCGTACAGCTCTTATCCTCTTTGAATGCTTGATAAATCTCATCCTGAAGGGTGCTGTCAATGGTCAGGGTGATATCCTTTCCATCTACCCTCGGCTTTGCAGCCAGGGTTTTCTTAACGGTCCCGCCGGAATCCACAATAGTAATTGTCCGTCCATTGGTCCCTTTCAGTTCCTTCTCAAACAAGGCCTCCATCCCGTTTCTTCCGATCACGCTGTCCGATAGATAATCCTCACCCGGATGTTTTTCAAGATCCTCTGCCGTCACATTCTGAACATATCCCACCAGATGGGCTCCACTCTCTCCCAATGGGTAATAGCGTACTTCCGTGTCTGTGATCAGGACTCCCGGAACTGCCAGAAGTTCATCCTGGAATTCCTTATTTTTAACATTGTCCTCCCGGGGCTCCATGGAATTTAAATTAAGCTCATCTACCTTTTTAATAGTTTTTAAAGGTACAAAAGAATCTTCTTTCACCCACTTGGCTGACAGTTTCTTCCCGATTGCATCCGCAGACATTCCAAGGAGGTTCCCAAGAGTCTCCAGATCTCCGGCAGAATCCTCACTCATTTTTCCGGGAACCAGGCCTACGGAGGAAGCGCTGCCTTTTCCTGCCAGAAGCAGTCCGTTCCTGTCAAAAACACTTCCTCTCTTTGCCTTGTCTGTTGATACTCTCACCTTATCGGAACGCCCCAGCTCCGGAAAGATCACACTGTCGTCCCACACCATCTGATAGCCTTTTTTCTTTTCCTTCCGGAACTTTACCTGATTGCTGAAGTTTATTTCTCCTGCTATACTGTCAAGGCTCATATTGTAGCTGACCGCCGCTACCCCGTCTTTTTCCACTACCTGTCCGATCTGGGCGGTTATTCCGGAAGCCTCAATCCCCTCGTAGATATTTTTATGCCTGGTAATAAAATCATCTTCACTGATATTTAGATGACTCTGATCATCTAACATCCCATACATATCCGTATAGTCTGCCTTAGAAAGGCATTCCACATATTCCAGAAACAACTCATCAGGCTTTTTCCTTGTCGCTTCGATTTTCTCCTGAATCCAAAAGAACAGAGCCGCCCCTGCCAAACCAGTCAGCAAAATACCAAGTGTGCAAACAGTGCTGAATAAAAATCTCCTTTTTCTATGTCTCATCGCATACCTCCTGTTAATCCGTCCGCAGATTATTGGAAACGCCGGAAGCAGTCCCGGTAAGGATATCAGCGGGATCTTCCAGATGAAAGTAATAATTGAAAATCTCTTTTCCTACCCCGACCACGTTGCCGGAACTGTAGCCGTTGGCGACCCGCACAGTTACGGCTATCTGCGGGTCCTCAAACGGGGCATATCCTATGAAAAGTCCGTGGTTTGGCCGGCTTTTGGATTCCTCTGCCGTTCCGGTCTTTCCGGCTGCATTCACTTTTAAATCTTTTAAGGTTGCATTGGTTTTTACCAGTTCATTCATACCCTTTGCCACGTCATTCCATATGTAGTCCGGAATTGAAACATCGGACTGAAGCACAGGCGTAAAGGACTGGATCGTATTGCCATCTGAATCTGTCACTTTATAAATCAGGGAAAGGTCATAGCTATTTCCATGGTTAGCAAGTGTTGAAGTATAACGCGCAATCTGCGTCGTCGTATAGTTATGGGTTCCCTGTCCGATGGATGAAGGTATGGCAAACCGATCCGTAACATGAGGTTCCGCTTCCCCGATTTCAATGCCTGTCTTTTTATCCAGGTCAAACAAACCGGCATATTCCTGAAGCTTATTGAGTCCTTTCGCTTCCGAAAACAACCCGTCCTCGGCCGTTCCCAACCGGTATGTGATTTCGGAAAGATATACATTACAGGAATTTTTAAGGGCATCGGCACTGGAGAGAATCGGACCGTGTCCTGACCGTTTCCAGCAGCGCAGAGGATGCTCTATCTTATCAAATACGCCGGTGCATACGATACTTGTATCCGTACTGATGACCCCTTCATTCAGTCCTGCAATTACCGTTATCGGTTTAAAGGTGGAACCAGGAGCCGTCAGCTGGCTGGTAGCCCGGTTAAACAGGGGCAGGGATAAATCTGCTGCAAGCCTCTGATAGTATTCCGTGTCCATCTGATTTGCCAGCCGGTTGTTATCATAGCCCGGATAGCTTACGCAGGCGAGCACCTGTCCGTCCTTGGGGCTAACCACTACAGCCGATCCGGAACAGGGGTTTAACGCCAGCTGGGCCGGGGTGATCTCCAGATTTTTTATTTTCTTACGTATAAACTGCCAGGCATTCAGCTGTCCATTGGTAAGAAGGACATAATCCGGATCCTCCTTTGATAGAATTCCCTGTTCATAAAGAAGTTTTTCCACATCCTCACCAGTTAAAGTACCTTCTGTTAACATTGCCTGAAATATCAGTAAATCAAAACCGGAATCTTTCTTTAAATTGTCCAGGATCATTTCTTCCGTCAGGCGTCTGCTGTTTTCAAGTGTCATATACTTTTCAGATGATTCCACCTGGCCTAAATCAATCCAGCCATTTGCAATACAATCGGAAAGATACTGGCGGAAGCTTTTTTCCTTCCGGTCCCAATCCCCGCTTTTATCCGAAAGTATTTTTTTCTTCTTTACTACATCCAGAAGATAATCATAATAACCTTTCACCTCAATGCTTAAAGAGTCATATCCGGAGTCTGAAACATCAAAGGAATCAGAAAACTCCCTAAAAACCTGCTCTTTCTTATTCGTAAACCTTTCATAGACAGCCTTCTCAAGATCCGTTGCATCCGCTTCCTGCAGCCGTCCGGTATCAATGACATGATTCTTTATTAATGCAAAATACACTTCATCCGATGAAATCCGGATCTGGGAGGCATCGGCCGCTTTTGGCATGTCCGCCCTTTTGCTCTCTGACATGTTGGCAAGGAGGATTCCGGCAATCTGCTGTTCAAGCATCTGATAAACTGCGTTCTGTAAATCCTTGTCAATGGTTAAGTAAATATCGTTTCCGGTCTGGGGTACCCTGGTAATATCCGGGTCCGATTTCCGGTTTCCTACAACGTCCGTATAAAACTGTTCCATGCCATCCTGGCCACGAAGCCGGTCTTCCATAGATTTCTCAATTCCGCCTTTTCCTATCGTGGACTGGTTCGTGTACACGGTACTTTCCCGATTCCCTGCTTCCAGTTCTTCAGCGGAAATCGGCCCGGTATACCCTAATATGGAAGAAAGGCTTTCTCCTCCGTCGTAAACACGGATGCTGCCTTCCTGGATATCCGCCCCCGGCAGGCTGCGTTTCATTTCCAACACCGCCACCATCGATTCCTCAGACACATCTGATGCGACCAGATATGGAAGGTACTTTCGGTATGAATTTAAGGATAGGCCGTAGCGGATGTTTGCTATCTGCAAAATATCTTTAGCAGTAAGGTTTTGAGGCAATCCGTATTGATCCTGTTCTTCCTCTGTGTAAGTATCCTCAATCAGGAACTTTTCCTTGCCGCATAATTTTTTCATGAGTTCTTCTGCTGTTACAGACTTTTGTTCTTCCGTCAACTCATCTACCGTGCTCTTTCCATAAAAATCGGCTTTGAAACGGCTGAGCTTCCACCCTTCTTCTGTAAATCCATAGTTTCCCTGTTCGTCCACAGATATAGGCAAAACTGTATTCAGCTTGTTCTCATCCTGAACTAAGCGGATCAGCTGATAGGCAATTCCATTCAAGGACCGCTGACGTTCTTTGTTGGATCTGTAATTCTGGGAATCCTCCAGGGTTATATCATAGGAAAGCCGGTTGGAAGCCAGTAAATTCCCATTCCTGTCATAGATGTTTCCCCGGCTTCCGGCAAGTCTCTGAGTCTTCATTATGGAACTCATAAACTCCTCCTGATTTGCTGCCCCCTCCAGGATCTGTAGACGGTATAACCGTAAAATAAGCGCCAGAAACAGAATTCCGAAAAAAACACCCAGGATTACCAGCCTTGGAATCCGGTCCAGAAATTGAAGTCCGGAAATATTCTCTTTTTTCAATAATTTATGATTGCGCAAAATGGTTCTCCTTTAATCTTACACTTGTAAGATTTCATTATACACGGATTTGGTTCTGATGTAAACTTTTTTTTATAAAATCACATCTGATAATTTATCAAAAAGCACCTTAAAGTTCGCAATATGAAATCCCCTGCCCACATGACTCAATAGATGCCGAAGCCCTGGGCTGAACTCCCAGCTCAAAATGCTATTAGGATAGCCTTAAACGAATCATCCCTCCTTTTATCCTCCTCACTCATAGATCTCTCCGTATGAGAATAAGTATAAGTAATATTCAAAGGTTAAAAGAAAGGATCGAACCATGGCCCAAACCGATAATTTCTATACCCTGAAGGGTTACTCCCTTTTGGAGCATACGCAAATCACCTCCTCCATGGAAGATTATCTGGAAATGATATGCAGGATCCATCGTGAAGGCCAGCCCGTCCGCATCAAGGAGCTGGCGGAATGCCTGCATGTAAAGCCTTCTTCCGCATCAAAGATGGTGGGAAACTTAAGGAAACAGGGGCTGGTATGCTTTGAGAAATACGGCACCGTATCCCTGACAGAGGACGGCTTAGAGCTGGGAGAATATTTATTATTCCGCCATGAAGTCCTCCACCGTTTTTTCTGCTACATCAATCAAAATTCTGATGAGTTAGAGCAGGTGGAAAAGGTGGAACATTTCATTGAGCCGAAAACTGTGTATAATATTGAAAAATGGCTGGATAAGTTTACATAGAAACGCTTGTGCGATTTTATAATTCATCGTATACTATAGCATAACACGAACATTTCTAAGGAGGACAAACACATGGATAAGATTAAGATGACAACCCCTATCGTCGAAATGGATGGCGATGAAATGACCAGGATTCTCTGGCAGATGATTAAAGACCACCTTCTGCTGCCATACATTGATTTAAATACAGAATACTACGACCTGGGCCTGGAATTCCGTGACAAGACTAACGACCAGGTGACCATTGACTCCGCCAATGCCACCAAAAAATATAAGGTCGCCGTCAAGTGTGCCACCATCACTCCCAACGCTGACCGTGTAAAGGAATATAATCTAAAAGAGATGTGGAAAAGTCCCAACGGCACCATCCGGGCAATCTTAGACGGAACCGTGTTCCGCGCTCCCATTGTTGTAAGGGGAATCGAACCATGTGTGATGAACTGGAAAAAACCTATAACCATAGCAAGGCATGCTTACGGTGATGTTTATAAAGGATCTGAAATGAAGATCCCCGGAACCGGTAAAGTAGAACTTGTCTATACCGCAGAGGATGGAAGCGAAACACGGGAGCTGGTCCATTCCTTTAACGGTCCTGGAATCGTACAGGGAATGCACAACTTAAACGATTCCATTGAAAGCTTTGCAAGAAGCTGTTTTAATTACGCTCTCGACACCTGTCAGGATGTATGGTTTGCCACCAAGGATACCATTTCAAAGAAATACGACCACACCTTCAAGGATATTTTCCAGGACATCTTTGAGGCTGATTACGAGGACAAATTTAAAGAGGCAGGCATCACCTATTTCTACACCCTGATCGATGATGCAGTCGCCCGCGTCATGAAATCAGAAGGGGGCTATATCTGGGCCTGCAAAAATTATGATGGTGATGTAATGAGCGATATGATATCATCTGCTTTCGGATCTCTGGCCATGATGACCTCTGTCCTGGTATCTCCGGATGGGGATTATGAATACGAGGCCGCCCACGGAACCGTACAGCGCCATTACTACAAGCACTTAAAGGGGGAGGAAACCTCCACAAACTCCGTTGCCACCATCTTTGCATGGACCGGTGCACTGAGAAAACGGGGAGAGCTGGATGGAAACGCAGAACTGGCTGCATTTGCAGATAAACTGGAGCAGGCGACCATCGATACCATCGAAGCCGGTGAAATGACAAAAGATCTGGCACTTATTACTACCATTCCTAATCCAACATCTTTAAACAGTGAGGAATTTATAAAGGCCATTGCAAAACGGCTGTAAAGATACCTGGTTCCAAATAAACTAAGACAGAAAAAGAAAGCAGCTGATTTTGCGGCTTTCTTTTTCCTTTCAGGAGGTAATTCAATTATGGAATACAAACCTAAAGAAGTCCTGTTAAAAAACGGGACCCCATGCCTCTTAAAAAGTCCCGGCCCTGGTGACGCAGCCGCTATCTTAAGACTCATGAGCCAGACTTCAGAGGAAACCAGGTATATGTCCCGGTATGCAGATGAGATCAACATCTCTCTCCACCATGAACAGGATTTTCTTTCTTCCCTCCTTAAAAGCCAGAAGGATTTGATGATCTGCGCCGTAGTTAACGGGAAGATTATTGCAAATGCCGGAATCAACCCCATTGCATTATTTGATCGCTATGCCCACCGGGCCACCTTTGGCATCTCCATATGCAAGCCATACTGGGGGCTTGGGATCGGTTCCCATCTCCTTGGAGCCATCATAAGGGGAGCTCGGGAGATGGGCTATGAGCAGTTGGAGCTGGAGGTGGTAAGTGAAAATGAACGGGGTCTGGCTCTTTATAAAAAGTACGGTTTTGTGATTTACGGCACCAGGGAGTACTGCTTTAAATACCGGGATGGAAGTTATGCGGCCGCCCATCTGATGATGGTGAGGCTTTAAATATTTTTGACATTTTTTTCTAAATCTCTGTTCATACCATTATCAAAATGATATAATGAAGATTGTTATATAACATCTTGGTAATGGAAGGATCCCTGATATGAACTTAAGACATCTTACTATCTTTAAAACGGTGTGTGAAGAAGGCAGCATCACCGGAGCAGCCAAAGCGCTGTCCATGACCCAGCCTGCCATCTCCCACGCCATCAACGAACTGGAAGAATCCGTCGGCTCTCCTCTGTTTAACCGTGTGTCCCGAAGAGTGGTCATCAATGAAAACGGAAAATTTTATTTGTCTAAGGTCATTCCTCTCCTGGAATTGTATCAGGATCTGGAAAACTACTCCGGCTCCCTGCATCTGCAGGCGCCTTTACGGATCGGCTCCTGTGTAACCCTTGCCAGCTACTTACTCCCCAAAGTGGTATCCCGCTTTACCCTGACAAACCCAGATACCCAGCTAAAGGTCACCGTTAACAATTCTATTGAAGTCACAAATAAGCTTTTAAAAAACGAATTGGATATCGGCCTGATCGAGGGTGTCATAGCAGATGAACAGTTGGAGAAAATCCCTTTTTCTTCCTATCCTATGGCAGTTATCTGTGCTCCCGGCCATCCTTTTGCAGATCGCCTTGCACAGCCGGTGGCTCTGGACCGGCTTATTGAAGAGCCCCTGCTTTTGAGAGAACAGGGCTGTACCATCCGGGATACCTTTGATTGTGCCCTGGCATTAAACAATTTATCGGCCGAGCCGCAATGGGTAAGCACCAACTCGGATGTGATCCTGCAGGCGGTGAAGGAAAATATCGGAATCGGCATTGTTCCCAGGATTTTAGCCGATGAGTCTATCAAAAGAGGGGAAGTCACTGAAATAGAAGTGAAAAACTTAGATATCAGCTGTATGAATCATGTGGTGTTTCATAAAGACAAATTTCAGACAGAAGCATTCCAGGCATTTATCAACCTGGTGCTGTTCGAATAGAAGGCGCTCCATGGGGGGATTTTATCCCTCTATGGAGCGTCATATATAATTTATCTTTCCTATTTGGAAGGATGCTGCCATAGAATCCATGAAAGCGATCTCCGGTACTCTGACAGCAGATGAAGTCACAGAAGAAACAGACGGCGACCAGTCTTATTATCTGGCGGTGTTTGCTGAAAAAGAAAAGGAGGTTTCCTTTCAGGTGGTTTTACGGGGGGAAGGATTTTACGCAGGAGAAGCTGCGGATTTAGGCGATACCTATCCCGGCAAAAAGCATTTCACCATCACCAGCGAGGACGGATATACGTTCGGAGGATTTGATTTCGGTAAGGTTTCCCCGGGAAAAGAATCAAAGCTTGCCATTAACGTGTTTGACAAGAAAAGCGGTCCTCTGTTTTCCTATGGATCATCATTATCCTGCTGTCAGCCGGATTCATGTACCGCAACTTAGACCTGCTTTAAAGCCGGTCAATGAATAAATCGGAAAAAGGATGAGTGATCATATGAGGAAAAGACAGGGAATACTGATTATTTCTGATGGGCTGGGAGAACGGCCAATAAAAGCGCTGGGCGGTTTAACCCCGTTAGAATATGCAAACACGCCAAACCTGGACCGCCTGGCAAGGGATATATTTACCCTGCAAATGGACCTGATGGGCATTACCAAAAAAAGAGGAGCCTGATCCGGAAAAATAAAAGAAAGCGCCGGAAAATGATGAAACTGCTGTCATTTTCCGGTGCTTTTTGTTTTATGATTCTTTTAAAATCTTGTCAATGCTTACGATCTTCACACAAAGAGCGAATAATTCCATCGCAAGGATCAGATCAGATAGAGGAGGATAAGAAGGCGCAATGCGGATATTATTATCCCTTGGATCCTTTCCATATGGGTAAGTGGCTCCTGCTCCGGTCATGACAAGACCGGATTTCTTGCACCTTGCGACAATGGCTTTTGCACATCCGTCAAGAGAATCAAAGGAAATGAAATAGCCGCCTTTGGGACTGGTCCATTCTCCGATTCCAAGTCCGCCAAGCTCTCTTTCCAGGATCTGGTTCACTGCTTCGAATTTCGGTCTCATGATATCTGCATGCTTTCTCATATGCTCTACCATGCCGTGAATATCTCCAAAGAAGCGCACATGGCGCAGCTGGTTTACCTTATCATGGCCGATGGTCTGAATCTTCAACTGCTTCATTATGTCAACCAGGTTGTTCTGGCTGGCCGCGATGGTTGCGATACCGGAACCTGGGAAGCTGACTTTTGAAGTGGAGGCGAATTTATAAACCATATCCGGATTACCGGCTCTCTTGCACTCTGCAAGGATTTCAATGAGATGATCCTGGTCCCTGTCGTATAAATGATGAATGGTATACGCATTGTCCCAGTAGATACGGAAGTCTTTTGCAGCCGGTTTTAACCGGGCAAAGCGGCGTACCGTATCATCGGAATAGGAAATTCCCTGAGGATTGGAATACTTCGGAACACACCAGATCCCTTTAATGGAGTCATCGTTTGCCACCAGCTCTTCCACCATATCCATATCCGGACCGGTTGGGGTCATGGGA
>DEYX01000311.1:0-374 GCA_002365025.1 Hungatella sp. UBA3147
CAATGAAACAAAGACCTTAGAATCTACGCGCTTAAAGCTGGATTCCCAGACAAAGAGGGTCATTGCCTCATGCATCGTGGTTTCCGCTTATATCATCGTGTTTTTAATCGTTTCCTTTTCTTCCTTTGGAAAGAAGATTACAAAGCCCATTGAGGAACTGTGTCAATATACCATGGTGCTTGCAAACGGCAGCCTAAAGGTCCATGCGCCCAAAAGTAATATACGGGAGATTCAGATGCTAAGCGACCAGTATGATCACATGGTGATCCGAATCGGGGAGCTGATTGATCACATCAAGGAAGAACAGGAGCTAAAGAGAAAAACCGAATTAAAGCTTTTACAGGCTCAGATCAATCCTCATTTTCTATATAATA
>DEYX01000311.1:601-6889 GCA_002365025.1 Hungatella sp. UBA3147
AATCCTCATTTTCTATATAATACCCTGGATACAATTGTCTGGCTGGCAGAGGGGAAACGTCATCAGGAGGTGGTGGATATGATCACGGCCCTTTCTTCCTTTCTGCGGATGGGGCTTAACAATGGAAGGGATTTTATCACCATCAGGGGAGAGGCTGAACATGTTAAGAGCTATCTTCAGATCCAGCATTTCCGCTATGAGGATATATTGGATTATGAGATCGATTTTAAGGAGCAGATCATGGAATTCTCTACGTTGAAACTGACTCTGCAGCCTATTGTGGAAAACGCCCTTTACCATGGAATTAAGAATTGCAGGAAAAAGGGTTTTCTAAAGATCAGTGGCTGGCAGGAGGAAGAGGACATTCTGTTAAAAGTGGAGGATAACGGCATTGGGATGAAGCCGGAAGAGCTAGAAAAAATGCAGAGACTGGTGCGAAACGGCGGAGAGGACTTAGGGTTGCGGGAAGGATTTGGAATTGCCAATGTGGCGGAGAGGATCCGGCTTAATTTCGGCGAAACCTATGGGCTTTCCATCGAAAGCGAGTATGGGGTTGGAACCTCTGTTACAGTCAGGATCCCGGCTTCTATAAAGGGGAACAGATAAAAAATCAACCTTTTTCCGAAAAAATCCAACTTAGTTTTTAAATGACAGGAAAAGGCGTAAGAATCTCAACTGTTTACAAAAGATATTGCATTGAGAAGAGAGCCTGTAACCGTTATGATACTGGTAGTCACTAAGAAAAGGTAACACGATCTATCATTTTGGAGGGAACGGATATGAAGAAAAGATTACTGGGCATGATGACGGCGGCTGTAATGACTGCAGCTATGGTTTTATCCGGATGCAGCGGTTCCCAGACTGCGGCAACCACCGGGGCTCCGGCTGGCGGGGAAACAAAAACAGAGGCAGCCAAGACAGAGGCAGCTAAGACAGAGGAAAAAAAGGATCTGCTTGTGGTAGGTTTTTCCCAGGTAGGAGCGGAATCTGACTGGAGAACAGCCAATACCGAATCCATGAAATCCACGTTTACGGAAGCAAACGGGTACAAGCTGATATTTGATGATGCGCAGCAGAAGCAGGAAAACCAGTTAAAGGCGGTCCGCAACTTTATCCAGCAGGATGTGGACTATATTGTGATTGCGCCGGTTACGGAAACAGGCTGGGATACAGTTTTGCAGGAAGCAAAGGATGCGGGTATTCCGGTCATCATTGTTGACCGTATGATCGATGTTTCTGACGATTCTCTCTATACTGCATGGGTTGGCTCCAATTTCCTTCAGGAAGGCTATGATGCAGTAGCATGGCTGGATGAGTACTTAAAGAGTAATAACCGTACGGACGATGACATCAACATTGTGACCCTGCAGGGAACCATCGGTTCTTCTGCCCAGATCGGACGTACCGACGGTGTGGAAGAAAAGATGAAAGATCATCCTAAGTGGAAGATGTTAGAGCGGCAGACAGGAGAATTTACTCAGGCAAAGGGACAGGAGGTAATGGAATCCTTCCTTAAGACCTATAGTGATATTGATGTTGTGATCGCAGAAAATGACAACATGGCCTTTGGAGCCATTGACGCCATCAAGGCAGCAGGAAAGACCTGCGGGCCAAAGGGCGATATCATCATCATTTCCTTTGACGCGGTTGCGGCTGCCTTTGATTCCATGATTGCCGGTGATATGAATGTATCCGTAGAATGTAACCCGCTTCATGGCCCTCGCGTGGCTGAAATCATACAGAAGCTGGAAAAGGGTGAAAGCGTGGATAAGATCGCCTATGTACAGGAAGGAGTATATCCGGCTGATACGGCGGCTCAGGAAAAACCAAAGAGAGCCTATTGATCCACGGGGCTTTAGAGCCGTAAACAGTGGTGAATCTGGATAAACAGGTGCAGGGGAATGGAGGACGGAGGTTTAAAGTCCTCCGCTCCGCACCTTTTTTGATCCCTGAATTTGCCGGTTTAAGCAGGACGGGGAAAGAAAGGAAGGGATTTAATGCCCAATGAAATCGTATTAGCCATGCGAAGTATATCAAAAGCATTTCCAGGCGTGCAGGCCCTTGATCATGTAGACTTTACATTAAGAAGAGGAGAGATCCATGCGCTGATGGGGGAGAACGGAGCCGGAAAGTCCACCCTTATTAAAGTTCTGACAGGTGTGGAAGAGTTTGAATCAGGAGAAATTACCATTGCCGGGTTTAAGGGGAATATGATCAACCATTCTCCCCAGGAGGCCCAGGCTCATGGGATCAGCACGGTCTACCAGGAGGTTAATCTCTGCCCCAATTTATCTGTGGCAGAAAATTTATTCATCGGCAGGGAGCCGAAGCGGGCAGGCATCATCGACTGGAAAACCATGAATAAGAAGGCGAAAGATCTGATGGAGAGTCTGGATATCCATATTGACGTGACAAGGGCCCTGGAGAATTACTCCATCGCTTTGCAGCAGATGTTTGCCATTGCAAGAGCCGTGGATATGTCTGCAACGGTTTTGATTCTTGACGAACCCACATCTTCCCTGGATGACAATGAGGTGGAGAAGCTGTTTCATCTGATGAACCGCCTCAAATCGGAAGGTGTGGGAATCATCTTTGTCACTCATTTCCTGGAACAGGTATATGAGGTTTGCGATAAAATCACGGTTCTTAGAAACGGGGCTCTGGTAGGAGAGTATGAAACGGAAAAGCTGCCCAGGGTACAGCTGGTAGCAAAGATGATGGGAAAAGATTTTGACGATCTGGCTGCCATTAAAAAAGGCGGAGAGGCGGAGGAACGGTCCGGAGAATTGGTGATCGATGCACAGGGAATCGGAAAGCAGGGAACCATAAAGCCTTACGACCTAAAGATCCGTAAAGGGGAGGTAATCGGTCTTACCGGGCTTTTAGGATCCGGCCGCTCGGAGCTGGCAAGGAGCCTATACGGAGCGGATAAGCCGGACAGCGGGGTACTGAAGGTAAAAGGCCGGCCGGTTTCGGTGGCAGCGCCCCTTGATGCCATGAAAGCTGGTATGGCCTACCTTCCGGAAAACCGGAAAGAGGAAGGGATCGTGGCGGATCTGTCGGTTCGGGACAATTTGATCCTTGCGCTTCAGGCAAAGAAGGGAATGTTCCAGCCCTTCGGAAGAAAAGAGCAGGAGGAGCTTGCTGATAAATATATAGAGCTTTTACAGATAAAGACGGCTAACAGGGAGACTCCTATTAAAAGCTTAAGCGGAGGAAACCAGCAGAAAGTAATCTTAGGAAGATGGCTCCTAACGGATCCGGATTTTCTCATATTGGATGAACCCACCAGAGGGATCGATGTCGGAACCAAGACAGAGATTCAGAAATTGGTGGTAAAGCTTTCTGAGGAGGGCAAGTCCGTAATGTTTATTTCCTCAGAAGTGGAAGAAATGCTGCGTACCTGCAGCCGTATGGCCGTACTTCGGGATGGGCAGAAGGTGGGGGAACTGGAAGAAGGAGAGCTTGACCAGAATAACATTATGAAGGCGATTGCAGGAGGTGGGGGAGATGAATAAGCTGATCATGTTTGTGAAAAAACTGACAGGAACCCGCTTGTTCCTGCCTCTGTTCTGCCTTGTTCTGGTGCTGTTGTCAAACCTTATTAAAACCCCTACTTTTTTTCAGGTGACATTAAAAAACGGTGTTTTATACGGATATATTATCGATGTGATCAACCGGGCCAGTGATCTGGTGATCCTGTCTGTGGGAATGACCATGGTTGTGGCGGCTTCCGGGGGTACGGATATTTCCGTAGGAGCGGTCATGTCTGTGGCCGGAGCCGTCTGCTGCTATATACTGGCAGGCGGGCTGCAGACCGTAAATGAGTTTCAGAATCCCTATCTATTAGGTGTTCTGGCAGCGGTTTTTGCAGGCATGTTATGCGGCTGCTTTAATGGGTTTCTGGTGGCGAAGATGAAGATCCAGCCCATGGTGGCGACCTTGATCCTGTTTACGGCAGGGCGGGGTATGGCGCAGCTGATCACCAGAGGGCAGATTACCTACATCCGGGTGGAGTCCTATAAAATGCTGGGAGCCAGCATTCCCGGGATTCCTGTTCCCACTCCCGTATTCGTGGCGCTGCTGGTGGTGATCCTTACCTATGTTTTGCTTAAAAAAACCACATTGGGGCTTTATATCCAGACGGTAGGAATTAACTCCAGGGCTTCCAGGCTCATGGGGATCAAGTCTTCCGGGATCATTTTTCTGTCCTATGTATTCTGCGGTCTTTGCGCCGGTGTATCCGGCCTGGTGGCATCTTCGAGAATCTATTCGGCGGACGCTAACAACATCGGGCTTAATTTGGAGTTAGATGCGATCCTTGCGGTAGCATTAGGGGGAAACAGCCTGGGTGGCGGTAAATTTTCCCTCCTTGGCAGTGTCATCGGTGCTTACACCATTCAGGCCTTGAGCACCACCTTATATGCTATGGGGGTCTCTCCGGACCAGATTCCGGTTTATAAGGCAATCGTCGTGGTGATCATCGTTGCTCTTCAGTCAACGGAGCTTAAAAAAATGGCGAAAAGATTCCAATCAGGCCATGAAGCGGGAAAGAAGGTGGCATAAATGAAGAACAAAGGAAAGAGAGATGGAAAGGTATTCCTGCTTATGATCACCATTGCCCTTTTCGTGATAATGTACATAGCCGGAATCATAATCTTTAATGGCAAAGGCTTTGCAAAGCCCCAGGTATTTTTAAACCTTTTTATTTCCAATGCCGGCCTGATCGTGATAGCAGCTGGCATGACCATGGTCATGATCACAGGGGGGATTGATATTTCCGTTGGATCTGTGGTGGCCCTTACCTGCATGATGCTGGCCTGGATGATGGAAGTAAAGGGAATCGGGGCTGTTCCGGCCCTTTTGACTGTTCTGGTCATAGGCATCTTCTTTGGCCTGGTCCAGGGATTTTTTATTGCATACTTAAAAATACAGCCCTTTATCGTGACCCTGGCGGGAATGTTCTTTGCCAGAGGCATGACGGCCATCATAAGTCAGGAAATGATCAGTGTAAAAAATGAGCTGTTTTTAAAATGGGCGAAGAGTAAAATCAATTTGACTTTTCTAGGCGGAACTGTAAATAAAAAGGGCGTGGTAAACTATCCCTTTCTTTATCCAAGCGTTATCATCGCCCTGGCGGTACTGGTGCTGGTCTTTGTGGTATTAAAATATACGAAGTTCGGGCGGACGATTTACGCGGTGGGTGGAAATGAGCAGTCCGCACTGATGATGGGGTTAAATGTTAAGCGTACGAAGCTTCTTGTATATGTTATTAACGGCTTCTTATGTGCATTAGGCGGATTTCTGTTCTGTTTAAATACCTGTGCGGGCTTTGTGGAGCAGGCCAAGGGTTTTGAGATGGAAGCCATCGCATCGGCGGTTATCGGTGGGACACTGCTGTCCGGAGGTGTGGGAAATGTATTTGGAAGCCTGTTTGGGGTTTTAATAAAGGGAACAATAGAGACATTCATCACCTTCCAGGGGACACTTTCATCCTGGTGGACGAAGATCACCATTGCGGCACTGCTGGCATTTTTTATTCTTCTTCAAAGCCTGTTTGCCAAGGCAAAGGAGAAGTAAGATCTGGAAGAGAAAGATATGGGTAGGCACCAGCCGCTGCCTGACGGGATAGAAGCCGCCGGACAGCGGCTTTTGCCTATTGATTTTCCTCTTTCCTTTCAGCGAAAAAACCGGGTAAAAGAAGCGGATTTAGTTGACATAGGCCTTGTTCCATATTAAAGTTATGATACTCTGCGTAAGGCAGAAAATCCACGTTACGGAGGTATAACAGAAAAGCGCGCTTTTACTGGAAGAACTTATGAAAAAATTTATCGGAAATAAGGCGTTTTACAGAATGGTGTTGACAATCGCCATTCCCATTATGGTTCAAAACGGGATCACCAACTTTGTCAGCCTGCTGGATAATATTATGGTGGGTATGGTAGGAACAGAGCAGATGTCCGGCGTGGCAATTGTGAACCAGCTGATCTTTGTCTTTAATATCAGTATTTTTGGAATCATATCAGGAGCAGGTATTTTCGGCGCCCAGTTCTTTGGCTGCGGAAGGCATGACGGAGTGCGTCATACGTTCCGGTTTAAAATCATCTGCTGCGCGCTTCTTTCTGCGGTTGCGGTGGCCGTGTTTTTCTTCTTTGGAGAGGATATGATCGCCATGTATCTCCATGGAGAAGGGAATGATGCGGAGCTTGCGACAGCGCTGATGCATGGAAGACGGTATATGCTGGTCATGCTGATTGGTTTGGTACCCTTTGCGATTGAGCAGGCTTA
>DEYX01000072.1 GCA_002365025.1 Hungatella sp. UBA3147
TTCATCAGCAAACCAGAAGTTCGTACCGCAGATGACCATCTCTGCGTGCATAACCCAAGTGCGCAGCAGCTCAGGCCGTGTCTTTGACCC
Organism: Hungatella sp. UBA3147; assembly: GCA_002365025.1. GTDB lineage: Bacteria > Bacillota > Clostridia > Lachnospirales > Lachnospiraceae > Lacrimispora. Next base: position 91 of record DEYX01000072.1, read on the forward strand.
CTCCGGCATATAGTCACCATAAGGCAGGATTTTCGGCTCGTCACACTGAAAGACGGTGCGGTAAAAATTCAACGCGTCTTTGCAGTTACCGTTGAATGTGAGGTAAGGTGTAATCATGGTTTCTTCTCCTTTTTTTGCTTTTAGGATTAATCAGGCAGTAATTGCCCTGCACCTGCTTGTTAAGTTTAGTATAACATAATATCTATTTAATACGCACCCATGGATGAACATCTATCACCTTATTTGTCTTGCATAAATGCCAATCCCGGTCCCCCCTCCAACTTACCAGATTTTTTCACAAACTGAGACACTGTTTCTTTTTGATCAAATAAGACGCATCCGCCTGTGTGTGCAGCAGTAAGGAGGCCTTCCTCCCGCAGGCTGGTAAATAGCGGCGATTTCAATGCTTCGCCTAACGATGTATTCCAAAGGTTAACGTCCGAATATGGCGAAAAGGGGCATGGTTCCGCATTACCAGACGCACTGATGGGAAGAAGCCGCGGCCGGCTGCTAAACAGCCTCCTGATTCCGCCTCATCGCCGGGAAAGGAAATGATAATCATACCTTTTTGGCGGGATCGCGCTTCATTGATGCGCGCTGCCAGTTTACTACGGTCCTCATCATCAAGGGCAAGGTTAGGCCGCTCCACCGGGACATATTCCACATAGAAGACCACTTTACATCCCATTTCTTTAAGGTTGTCAATATAAGCACCGTCGGTTACCGCCTCCAGATTATCAGATGTCACCGTGATGGAAGCTCCGTAAAGCAGTCCGAGACGTCTCAGACGGCACATGGTTTCCGCAGTCTGTTTATATACGCCTTGACCGCGCCTTAAATCAGTCGCTCTTTCATCTCCCTCAATGCTGACAACAGGAACAAGGTTCCGATGGGAAGACACTAATTCTAAAGCAGTATCATCTAACAAGGTTCCGTTCGTGAATACCGGAAACAGCAAATTCTTTCGCTTAGCCGCCGCTTTTAACACATCTTGCCGAAGGAACGGTTCGCCGCCCGCCAGTATAATGATCGAAACACCCAACGTCTCCGCTTCATCAAAAATACGTTCCCACATGGTGACCGGCAGTTCCCGGGATACAATACAGGTGTGATTAGCCTGCGCATAACAACCAGAGCAATGCAGATTGCAATTATCCGTGATACTGGCTATCAGAAATGGGGGGATATGCTCTCCGGCTTGCCCAGACTCATGTCTGTGCCGGGCGGCTTGTTGGGCGGCAGCGGCATACTGTAAGAAAAACGCGCTTTGCCTCGGGTTCTTCAGCGTGACTCTCAGTGCATCTTTGATAAGCCGTTCCATTCCATTGTTCAAATACTGTTCCAAATTAAGATTCATTTTTTTCCCCCCATTCAGCATGACCTTTTCATACCAAAAGCCGGTCATGCCGCTTTTTTTATCTTTCCGCTCTCCAACCTTGACATATCCCATAGACTCATAAAACAGTTGCGCCGAATAAAACAGTATATTTCCCGTCAGGCTTCTTTCATTCCTTCTATACAGACATTACCGGTTGCCGTCAAGTTGTCTACCAATACGTCAATGTAATAGTTACGCTGATCAGAATTGGTAAGGTCAATACCGCTGTACATATGAAACGAGGCCGTGTTGATGGCGGAAGCCTGTATCGGTTGTATAAGTTGCAGAGCGATAATCCGTAAATGCATATCGTCTTTCTGTCCCCCGAATATCTCTTTGAGTAAAGGGAGAATGTATAACGGTGCTTGCATACTCCCTTCGGTCATCTCCCGAAGCATCATAAACCGAATCAATTTTTTATCGCTTCCAACTACATCACAAAGCTTTTTCAACATAATCTTCAACCTAAGATCCGGCTCCATTGGGGAATAATCATCGCTTCCTGTAATTTCAGAAATGACCCGCACCATAACGTCGCCTATTGCGATGCTAATCAAGTTGTCTTTGCTCTTAAAATGATAATTTACCAAACCTGTAGCAACTCCAGCTTTTTCTGCAATTTGCCGAACAGTAATCTTCCCAATATCAACGGCTTCGTCCATCAGGGACTTCGTTGTTTCGATTAATTTCTGCCGCAAATCCTGTTCGTCAGAACTCATCATAATCCTCCCTTCTATATCATGTTGAACAATTTCTACACGATTACTGAACATGTTCAGGATAGCGTGAATTCCTCTCAAAGTCAAGAGTGTTAGAAATTTTTTTCGTTATAAACTGAGTTTGGAGAATTTCCTTTACCACTCCATCTGACTATTTCATATAGAAGTACCTTGTAATGCTGCTTTAACTCAGCCCACAACCATAGGCTGCACGCATAATAATACTCCGGACTCTTATTTAAAAAAAGAGATAAATTAGAGGCATGCCTCTAATTTATCTCCTTTAACTCACCGGTAATCATGTATATCGTTCTTTCACATATATTAGTAGAATGGTCGGCGATCCTCTCAAGATACCGTCCTAAGAATAGAAGTTTAGTACCTTGTTTTGCAAGTTCCCTTTTTTCGGTGATGATGTTAAGGAAATCATTTATAACGGTTTCATAGAGCCTGTCAACCTCTTCGTCCCTCTCCGCTGCCTTTTGCGCAAGGGCAATATCCTCATTTACAAAGGCATCAAGACTCATTTTTAACATTTTCTGAGCAATATCTGCCATCCTTGGAATATCTTTTAGGGAATTCAATATGGGGTCTTCGCCAATCTCAAGTATTACCTCTGCAATGTTTACTGCATTATCTCCCATTCTCTCTAGATCTGTTATAATTTTCAGAACCGATGCAATTGTCCTTAAATCCTTGGCGAGAGGCTGCTGAAGGGCAAGAAGCATCATGCAATCCTTTTCAATTTCAAGTTCTAACTGATCTATTGCGTCATCTTTCTTCAAAACATTCCTTGCAAGATCAAGATCTTGTGTCTTCATAGCAGTCACTGACGTGTCAATAATATTCTCAACCAGAGCTCCCATTTTTAATACCTTTTGTTTAACTTCAAGTATCTTCTGTGTAAAACGTTCTCTAACCAATATGCTCATCTCCTTTTACAAAAAATTATAGAATATACGGAATTTTAACCAAATCTACCGGTAAGGTAATCATTCGTTCGATTATCCTTGGGGAATGAAAAGACCTCTTGGGTATAACCTTGTTCGATTAGATCTCCCATCAACATGAATGCAACCCGGTCAGCGATACGCCCAGCCTGCTGAACGGTATGTGGTGCTATGATAATGGTGTATTGCTCTTTAAGCTGTATTAAGGATTCCTCAATTTTGGCCGTTGATATTGGGTCAAGTGCTGAACAGGGTCTGTCCAGCAAAATAACTTCCGGCTCAAGAGCCAAAACCCTGGCAATACACAAGCGCTGCTGCTGACCACCGGATAACCTGGCTGCAGGAGTATCCAGCCTATCTTTGACATCATCCCAGAGGGCAGACATACGCAGAGCTTTTTCCACTTCCTCTGCCATATCCGCCTTGGTTTTCATTCCACCCATACGGGGGCCCAATGCGACATTGTCAAAGATGGACATAGGCAGAGGTGTTGGTACATCAAAGACCATCCCTACCCTGCGGCGCAGTTCTGTCACATTAACATCCGGGTCAAAGATGTTTTTGCCATCTAAAAGTATCTCACCCTCCTGACGGGCTCCCACAGTCAAGTCACTCAGACGGTTTAATGTGCGAAGCAATGTTGTTATACCACTATTGGCTGGACCAAAAACAGCCATAATCCGATTTTTAGGTATCTCCAGGTTAAGTTCTTTAATAACCTGCTTTTGTTGATAATAGAAGTTTAATCCTTTTATTTCTATTTTTGATTTCTGTGTCATTTTTCACCTCTTAACGGCCTTTAGCTATGAATCTATTGACCAGCATATTGAAACCAACATTAAGCAGAAGTATAAGAATAATCAAGAGCGCTGCTGTTCCATAAGCGTTATCCATGGATATTCCCTCCCTCGCCAGTATATAAAAATGTACTGCCATCGTTCGAGTTGGGGAGAAGATTGATGTAGGCATGCGCAATGCAGAGCCGGCCGTTAAAATAACAGCTGCTGTCTCAGCTACACATCTCCCTATGCTCAAAATTACTCCATTAACTATTCCAGGAAGTGCTGATGGGAGCACCGTCCTGGTTATTGCCTGCCACTTTGTGAGTCCCAAAGAGAAGCCCACCTCCCGGTATAGCTGCGGCACAGTACGAATCGCCTCTTCTGATGTACGTATGATAGTAGGCAGAATCATGATAGCCATGGTTAATCCGCCTGACAAAATTGACCATCCCATTTTTAAGTAAATAACAAAGAAGATAAAACCAAAAAGTCCATAAACAATGGATGGTATCCCTGCCAGAGACTCTGCACTGAAACGGATAATGCGGGTGACTCTGCTCTCACGTGTGTACTCCGTAAGGTATATAGCTGTTCCAATTCCAAATGGTGTCGCGACAATTACGGCTACTGCAGTCACAATCAGAGTACCGACAATGGAAGAAGAAATACCTCCTGAACGGCCCATATCCCGCGGAATATCTGTTAAAAACTGCCAGCTGATCATAGGTATGCCTTTGACTAGTATATGGATAATTATAGAAAAAAGAATTGCAATAACAAGTAGAGCAGCTGTCCAAATCAAAAATTTTGCTATCTTTTCGGAAGCTTTCGCGTTAATTCTCATAGTGACCTCACCTCTTTCGTGTGATGTATTGGGCAGAAGCATTTAAAATCATGATAATGACAAATAATACAATACCTGTGGCGAAAAGCGCCTGTTGGTGTTCGCCTGATGCATATCCCATCTCAATACCGATATTCGTGGTCAGTGTCCTGACAGGGTCAAGAACTGATTCAGGAAGTGCAACAGCATTACCCAGAACCATAATTACCGCCATAGTCTCACCAATTGCCCTGCCTAAGCCTAAAATTACAGCGGCAACAATACCCGATTTGGCTGCAGGTAACAGCAAAGAACGTATCGTTTGCCATTGTGTCAATCCTAATGCAAGTGCCCCATCCTTATAATGGCGCGGCAGCGCAAGGAGAGATACTTCGGTGATGCTGATGATCGTTGGCAGGATCATAATGCCCAAAATGATGGAACCGGCCAATATGCTTAAGCCCGGCCCTCCCAGGTAGTTACGTATCATTGGTACAACGAACAATACTCCCCAGAACCCATATACCACAGAAGGTATGGCAGCCAGCAACTGGATGGCAGGTCTGAATATGTTTCTAAGTTTTGCAGGAGCAAACTCAGCCAGAAAAATGCTGCAGCAAATGGCAATGGGAACTCCCAGGATTGCTGCTCCTAAAGTGACTGATACAGATCCCACTATCATCGGGAAAATGCCATAGGCACCTTGGCTGGGAGCCCATTTCATCCCAAAAACAAAGTTTATTATACCAACCTTGGCAATAATAGGGATACCTTTTATAAAT
>DEYX01000189.1 GCA_002365025.1 Hungatella sp. UBA3147
TAATGCTTGACGATTTTCTCCAACATAGTCACATCTCTGAATAAATAATATATGCTTCCCTTATGGCAGACCGCTTTATTTGGAAAAGCTGTCTGTCATAAGTGGAGCATGTTACGTCATAGCTGTGCCCTCTCGTGTTTTCGTCCACCAGCCTAATCACTCCCTTTGCTGCTGTACTGCTGCGTCAGGGAAGCCTTTACTTCAGCCTGACTGATAAAGTCAGTCATTGTTAAAATCTTAACATCTCCGTCAACATCCTTTTCCTCGATAAACATGCTGTTTGAAATGTTTTTCAGCAGTTCCACCACCAAGGAAATACCTTTTACTTTAACAGGAACCGCTGTGATCATAAAAACATTGTTATTTTTATATTCCACTTTAAAGAAAGTATCATCCTCATTAAAGGCTCTCATGGAAATACAGTTATCACATATATGACCTCTTTCCCAGTAATCATGACATATGGTATCTGACATTAAACATTCATTACCTCTGACTTCAATCACCCTCTTTTTCAAAGGATCTACAATCCGCATGACATCATATGTATTTTCAAAAACTTTTATTTTATCCAGGAGAGCTTCGTATTCCTGCATTTCTGAAACCTCCTGGCTCTTTCTGTTGTACATAAATATAGCCTCTGCTCCAGCTGCAGAAAGCGAACAGACACGGATCGCATTGCGAACCCTTTTTGCTTCATACAGGGCGTGGTCGGCATGAATAAAAAGCCTTACCGTATCAACCTGGTCAGATATTGCCGCGAGTCCAAAGCTGGCCGTCAGCATCAGCTTGGGATAATCCTCAATAATCAGACGATTCACCCTGGCCTTGATCTCCCCGCATATGGATTCCGCTTCTTCCATGCTTTTTTCATGGAACAATAAACAGAACTCATCTCCGCCATAACGAAAGGCAGTCATATCCTCATGAAATTCTCTTAAGATTTTAGCAAATTCTATCAGGCAGCGGTCTCCCACGTGATGTCCCCATGTATCATTTATATTTTTAAATTTGTCAACATCTACTATAGCAAGAATATAGCTCTGGTCCGATGCCGTATCTTCCACATATTTCATTCTATCCCGGAATGCCTTCCGGTTGTATATTCCGGTCATTTCATCCATATCGACGCTTTGCTGTAAAAGCTGCCGTTCTATCTCCTTTTGTATGGCAGCGCTGTTTTTTCTGCGTTCAAACCGGATCACAGCCATACAGGCAATGGAAAAAGCAATCAATACGAAAAGTGATATCAAAAAATCCCCCAATCGGTGAGTATTTTCAAAAATACTGATCTTATCTGTATCCCATTTCAAGAAAAGCTCGGAAATCATGATGGAAACAATGCTCATCAGAGCCACAGCCCAGGTTACGCGATAGTCCGCATAGATTGCAGTCAGCATGATGGCGATTGCAAAAATGTAGTAAGTTGCTGTGAATGTGTTGTGCACTGTAAAAAGCACAAAACCCATCCCCACAAAGATAAGCGAAACCGAATAAATTTTATGTTTCAGGGAAAAACGTTTTGATTTCAAGATCAGTGTTTCGATAGCAATACAAATGAAGTTTACACCACTGGGAATGACTAAAAATTTCATGAAATATCTGTATACCGTTGTTGACAGCATATCCGAATTGACCAGAATCAATCCCATTGCAATCTCAACCAGTAAAGAAAAAATAACCAGGACAACGGAGGTCTTATAATGAAGCTTAAGCCAGCTTTCATCGATCTTTGAATACTCTTCCTGTACTGCCCTGATGTACATGTCATTTAAGTTTTCTTTATCTGTATGAAACTCAAAACTTTCAAATCCCATATCCCACCTCCAGGTTTCATGTATATAATAATAAAAACAATTAAAAAAATTTCAACCTGCTTCATCTATGTACAGCTGCCGGATACTGCTGATATTTTTTAATACGTTAAAATGTTCCGCCTTAGTACTTAATCGTTCTTTATCTTTAGACACCAATCTATAAACTTTTCTCATTTTAATATTTTATAGGATGAATCCATTTTTTCCTATCATGTTCTGTCATATTTTACATTTTTCTGCAAATCCGACAATTTACTATAGCTGCTCCCATCCACATTCTGCCTCCCCTGTATGACCGGAATCTCTGCCGTTGCTGACTCGTCATAAAAAAGGAAAAGGGGCCTTACGGCCCCTAGAAACCTGTTTTAATCAGGCTTTCGTTTTCAGTTTGTATCTGCTCACCTGTTCTTTCAAAAATTCCTCCTGCCTTGACAGCTCCTCGCTGGCAGCCGCACTTTCTTCAGAGGTCGGAGAGTCTGACTGAACCACCTGGAATACCTGCATCACTCCCAGGTTGATTTTAGGCGATGCCCTCTGCCAGTTGGCATTCCCTCCACGATCCTTACCAGTGCACCGGCCGTTTCATTAGTAATCTTTGTTCTGTTTTCCACTTTCCGGTTCCTAAGTGGGTCCTTTTTGAAACCAATTTTCAATACTTTTCGCATCACCAGGCTTTGCAAAATAATACCCCTGGATATAATCGCATCCCATCTCCTTGAGAATCTCTCTTTGTTCCGCTGATTCCACGCCTTCACAAACCACCTTTAAGTTCAGGACATGGGCCAGTTCAGTGATGCTTTTTATCACCCGATGCTCTGTCTCGCTTTCAAGGGCTCTTCTTAAAAATGACTTGTCAATTTTCAATATATCAATAGGGAGAACCGTTAAATAATTAAGGGAGGAATACCCTGTACCAAAGTCATCCAGCGCAATGCTGACCCCAAGGGACCGCAATTTTTTAAGGATTTCGATATTGTCCTGAGAAAGCTCCAGGAGGACACTTTCCGTGATTTCCAGCTCCAGCTGGTTTACCGGAAACTGTGTCTCTTTCAGAATCTCCTCAACCAGATCATAGAAATTCTCATGGCGAAGCTGATGTACAGAGATATTTACGGACAGTCTTCCGATTTTACAGCCGCTGTCAATCCATGCTTTTCCCTGTTTACAGGCATTTTTTAATATCCAGCTGCCAAGAGGAATAATTAGTCCTGTATATTCGGCGACCCCTATGAACTCAAAAGGCAGGATCATACCCAGTTCTTCCGAATAAAGCCTTGCCAGAGCCTCCACTCCTCTTATTTCATCTTTTGATAAATCCTGCTGCAGCTGATAATATATGAGAAGATTATCTTTTGCTAAGGCTTCCCTGATACATGTCTCCACATCGGATTTTCTGATTATTTCATCATGCATCTGTGCATCGTAGATGCAGTACTGGTTTTTTCCACTTTCCTTGGCCTTGTTAAGAGCCGTATCAGCGTTGCGAAGCACATTATTTGCTGTCTGGCCGGATTCAAGACCATGGACAACACCTATGCTGACAGATAAATAAACGGACTTCTCCATCAGCACAAAGGGAGAGTCAAAGATGCTAAGAATGTTCTGGCAGATCATTTCCACCTCTTTGACGTCCTGATGATTCCTGATAAGAATTAAAAACTCATCCCCGCCGAACCTTGCCACCATATTTTCCTGCCCCAGGATCTGAGTCAGCCGGTTACCTACCTGCTTAAGCAGCTGGTCGCAGAAATCAAGTCCAAGTAAATCATTATGGATCTTGAAATTATCCAGATCAATCATAAGGATGGAATATCTGCATATCCCCTCTCCAATGCATCTTAATGTGTCCTCAAGGGTACCCATAAACTGCACCTTATTAGGCAATCCTGTCAGCATATCATAAAATGCCATGTATTCCATCTTCGATTCTCTATGCTTCCGTTCTTCAATATTGGACACTGCACCTGCAAGCTTGCCAGGAAGGCCTTCACCGTCAAAATAAACCTTTCCCTTATTTAAGACCCAGGTATAGCTGCCATCCTTATTTTTAATACGGTATTCCCGGTGAAATTCCCGGGCCTCTCCCTTTAAGCAAGCGTCAAATTCAGCCATCACTGCCTGATAATCTTCCTGATGAATGGTTTCTTCCTGTAATATCCCCCGGAGTCCGTGTCCTTTCGGGGCATTTCCGGTAATATCGATCCATTTATCGGAAGTAATGATCTCATCGGTTATGAGATTCCATTCCCAAAGCGCATCATTCGCACTGTCAAGAGCCAGGGTGTAGCTTTCCTTCAGCCGTTCCAGTTCCTTGTGAAGATTGGCAAGATGCTGGATGTTTTCATCCTTTTTAAAGAGACCCATCTGCACATAGCTGAGCACTCCCATAAGGAACAGCACCAACACCGAGATAAACCCTATGACCGCTCCGTTGGTATTGATACTGTTTCCTTCCTTTGACAGTTTCATTGTCCAGTAAGTATCCATGACCGGTATCTGGACTATGTAGGAATTTCTGTCCATCCAGGGGGAGTCCCCCCAGATGAGCCCACCTTTATTATTATAGATACTGATGTGGTAGGAATTGGGTACTGCCTCTCTGATCACTCTGTCCATATAGGTATTAAAGTTAAAAACCACAACAAAAAATCCGTTAAACTGATCGTTCTTATAAAGAGGATACCGTATGACCAGCCCCAGCAAATTCTGTGTCCCCTTCAGGATAAAGGGATCATTGACCGTTATAATCCTGTTTTTAATCGATTTTTCAAGGGATTCCTCCACCTCCGGTCGTCCAAGCAAGGAGGCGCCCATGGTATAATCATAGGCATCCGGATATACCATATCTGTGATCGTATCCTTATCTTTATGCTGGATATATAGGATGTCCGGGTTTTTCTCCATATATTTGGATGACAAAATATTAAATTTATGCTTATCGATTTCATCATCAATGTCATAATTATAAGCAAGGGAGGTTAATACGCCCTCTGTTATGGCAATATGCTGCTGAACAGAATAGGATACAGACTGTCCAATGCTTGAAAGAACATAATTGTCTTCTGACTTCTGGGAACGCAAAAGAACGAAAACAATCGTCATGAAAATGATAAGCATAATGACCGTCTGTACGGCTATATATCTGGAATACTTATTTCTCATTACTGCCACCTCGGTACTGGTTTGTTTCTCCATAACCAGTTATTTCATTGATTGTCTTTAATTAGTTGTGTACATTTGAATTATTGAAATACAATTTACCATTGGAGTATATAAAAATAATCTGCCATGAATAAAGAATACAGCAGATTATCTTTTTCCACATAATCAATTATGTAGTATATTTAAGCTTAGACTTTCCGAAAAACAGTACTGTTGACTGACCTTTTTTTGCATCCATTTTCCTTTCCAAATGCCCCTTTTTTTCCAGCTTATTTTCACTTAAAGTATTCCGTCATAATATCTTAATTCCCTATAATTTACCATAAAAACTGACATATTTCAACAAATAGTAACATGTTAAGCATTAAAATGCATATTTATGTTATATCAGTAACACATCTTTTATCACCACTTGTTATACAAAAAGGGGCTGTGCTTACTGGTTATAAATATCTCCAATAAACTAAGCCCCTTGATCCCTGAATTCTATTTATTAACCATATATATGGCGCCGCTATCCGGCAGATTACATACAACTGCTCTTTACTGATGTACTTGGAATTGCTCCACTCCATCACCTCCGGCTGGTATTCATGCTTGTTCCTTCAAATTTTCAAATATCCCTCCATGATAGCAATAATAATGGTCTGCCTCCATAGATATCAGTTTATGAAGGGAAGCTTTGGCCGCCTCGATATCCAGGGTATACTGCGGATTTGCGATGACCAGTTGATTGCCCTCAACAACTGCGGCATCTCCCGTAATTACGGAACTGCTTTCCTTTAGATATAAGGAAATATGTCCTGGCATATGCCCCGGAGTCTCTATGATCTCACAGCCTCCGGCCCAGTCAAAATGTTCCCCGTCTTTAACCTCTATATCAACGGAAACAGGCTTGACTCTTCTTAAGGATTCACAGAATTGAATTCCAAAAGGCTTTTGCTCTTCCGGCATTACATTCAACATTTCTTCCGCTTGTAACAAGCGCAGTGATTTTTTCTCACCGGAGATATACCCGCTTTCCGTGCGGCCTGCCACGACCATAATCTCAGGATATTTTTCCTTAATTTCAAATAAAGCTCCCATGTGGTCGTCGTCATGGTGAGTGATCAATACCTTTGTTAAGGAACCTGGATTAATCCCCTTTGATTTCATCTCATCCTCTAATAAAGGCAGGAAACCGGGATATCCGCAGTCCACTAGAACAACATCATTGGCACTTAATAATAAAACCGGATGAAATGTCCGGATTTCATTCTGATATTGAAAATTTATATCTAACATAATTATTTGATTCATTTTACTTTACCTCACAAAATTTTCTAGCGGTTGTTTTCCTTCTTTATGATTTCCTTTCGTCCAATAACGGACTTGCTTTACCCTTACAGAATAGGTTGAGTCTATGCAGCGCCCTTGTACAGGCAATATATAATAGCTTCTTATCATCCTGGCTGCAGTAAGTCTCATCATCCGCATCACATATTAAAACAGCATCAAACTCAAGCCCTTTGGACATATAGACCGGTATAATGAAAACGCCATGTAAATCTGTTGTGCTTTCACTTTTTATTAACTGGACATCAGCTTTGTCCTTTAAGCACTCAAAGAGGAAACGGGCGTTTTTTTCAGTTTTACAGATTAATCCGATTGACTGGTACCCCATTTCCAGGCAGGAATTCACTTCTGATACAATCAAGTCATGATACGATGATTCATCCTTCGCCGCATATAACTGGGGCTCATCTCCTTTTCGGTTGAAACTCTTTATCTCTGTACTTTGTTCAAGGAACTTTAATCCGTAATTTAAAATCTCATTTGTACACCGGAAGCTTTTGTCCATAGTGACAAGAGAAGATTTTTTCTTATTGAAAGTTTTTCCGATCAATTGGTACAGAGATAAGTCCTCCCTCTTTTCCAGGGTCTGGTTGATATCCCCCAGGATTGTAAATTTCGCTTTTGAAAACAGCAGTTGAAAAATTTCAAAATGGAGAGGATAGTAATCCTGTGCTTCATCAATTACTACTTGCTTAATGGTCTTATATTTATTAATCCCGTATATTTTTAAGTTCAAATAAGTGAGAACCGTTGCATCATCATAGTATAGCTTATTGGTATCTAAATTTTCCTGGGTGAAAGTTAAAATGTGGTCCATGCAGCCGGGAAGTTCTATCCCTTTTGCCAGGCTGTAAAAATATTCTTTGTCATGGAACAGCTTTCGATAAACATCCTTTATATCAAGTTCCATGAATTTTAACATTTCTTCATTCATCAGGATTTTCTCTGATTGTTTTAAGCGGTATTTCTTAGACTCACTGATCAGTTCCAAAATATATTCCCCTATCAGCTTTAATCTCTTACCCAGAGGAGTTTCGTTAATTCCGGATAATACTTTCTCTTTTATCATCTCTCCGCTTATAATACACTCACCGCCATAGCAGATATCCTCAAAGTTCATCCATTTGTGCGGCAGGTCATCAATAAACCGATCCAATATCTTCAAAAACTGGCGGGATGTTTTAAATTCAATGCTGCTTTTTATAATATCCCTGTATTGAGTATTAGAGATCAGGTTTTCCAAAAATTGATTTCTCGACTGTACTTGCTCATTTTTCAGTACAGAAGCAATGATATCTTCAAACACCACCGATACAACATGTTCTTCTCCAAGCTCAGGCAATACATTGGAAATATACTGCTCAAACAATGAGTTTGGTGAAATAATCAAAATATTATCAGCGTTTAGCTTTGAGGAAAGGCCCTGGTACATCAAATAGGCTGCTCTGTGAAGAGCAATGGACGTCTTACCGCTACCTGCCACGCCCTGTACCATCATTAAGTCATTTTCCATATCCCGGATAACTATGTCCTGTTCCCTCTGAATGGTTTCTACAATCGTTTTCATCTTAGGAGAAGTATTCTGGGACAGCAGCTTCCTTAAAAATTCGTCCACAATCTGCACATCTGCATCGAAATAATACTCCAGCTCTCCTTTGCTGATTTCATACTGGCGCTTTAAATTAACCTCTCCTGTGATCCTTCCGCCAGGGGCATCATAAAATACCTGCCCCAATACAAACCGGTAAAAGACGCTTGCTATGGGTGATCTCCAGTCATAAATAAAAAATTCATTTGTCTCATCTTTCTTTAATGAGGTACGTCCGATGTAGATATTTTCGAATTCATCTTCATCATCGAATTTGAAATCAATCCGGGCAAAATAAGGGGATTGGATCATTTTCTCCAGCAACAGGATTTTATTTTCTACCGCTTCAAAATCGGCTATTTTATCTGTGATCGGATTTGCATACTGGTTTAAGGCAGCAAGGGCTTCAAAACCTTCGCTGCTCCATAGATTTGCTATGGAGTGAGATGTATTCTCACGCAGCTCTTTCTTAGCAGAAATTATGGCCGACTTATTCTCTACATTGCGCTCTCTCGCTTGATCCAGCTGCTTTTTCGCTAAAGCAATGGTTTGTTCTAACCTGCTCTTTTCAAATTCTAATTCCGTCCGGTTATCTTCCATAACAAATACCACCTCTCTTATAGAATCGGCAGAAAACTCATTTCCTAAACCGTTATTCAAAATAGTCTAGCACAACCCGTATCAGAAAAACAGTCTTGTTGTGGCAGGCTGTATGTGTTATAATAAAGGTGAAGAGAGAAAGGTGATTGCGCAGATGCACAATCACCTTTCTTTTAAGTATGCTATATTTGATAAAAAGCAGGCCCCAGCCTGTACTATTACATAACGCTGCTGTTATTAAGCGGCTTTCTCTCCTTTATCTAATCTGCGAAGTTGTTTTTACGGAACCGATACCCCAATAAACACTGACTTTGGTTTTACAATAAGAGTGTATTTAAATAATGCCGCAACATCTCTTGTTGCCAAACCAGCCATATAGGAGATGCACAAAATCCTTCCTATTTATTCGTATGGTAATGAACCCAACGCTTTATCAGCCCAAACTCACAGAAAGCGAACTTTATTTAATTGTTTTTCAGCGGAAATGAAACGGGTATTTTCCAGATGCTAAATCTTGTACTAATATAATAGTTCTAATCATATTTTATTAAAAAATGATTAGAATAGGGGTTGGACATTGGTAAAGGTTAAGGTTCATTTACAGCCATTAGTAGGTAATATAAATTTACCCACTGTTTTAAAAACAGCCATACTTCCGGGTGATAATGCAGAACGATTATTTATTGCAACCCAGATTGGAGAAATTTTTTACATCGGAGACGGAGCTATAGAAACTTTTTTAGATATTCGCCCGAGAGTTTTAGAACTGGGGGGTTCTTCCGGCGGATATGATGAACGTGGGCTTTTGGGATTGGCGTTTCATCCCGGCTTTTATAAGAATGGCCTGTTTTACCTTCATTACTCAGTTGCCGGATCGCAAGGTCCAGGTGCCCTTCCAGCATCTTTTAAACCAGACCCATGTGATCCAGCAACCTTAAACTTAAAGTGGACAAATAGAGAAACGCAATATAATCACATTGATACCGTTGAAGAGTGGATCTATCAGTCTAATGCTCAACCTCAAAAACGCCGTACATTGCTTAGTATGAGACGTCCGTTTCTAAATCATAATGGTGTCAGCAGCTTAAATTTTTCACCAGAAACTGGAAAGCTTGTTTTAACAACCGGAGATGGCGGCGCAAGCTTCGATCCATTTAATTTAAGCCAGGATGATATGGAAATTGCCGGTAAAATAATTGAAATTGATGTGGGGGTGAATACATTGAATGATAACCCACCCGTAATTACACGCTTTCAGGAACTTCCTCTCTCCTTTCAGGAGACGCTTACGGTTATTGCCAAAGGAGTCCGCAATATAACAGGAATTTCATTTCAAAGGTTTAACAGTGAATATGTAAAATACGTTGGGAATGTGGGACAGGATGTGGTAGAGTCGATTTTTTCTTTCGTTAAATATAACCCCATACCGGTTACTAAGCTTATCCAATCTTTTATGATGAATACCGAGCCTGAGCAAGAGGGGTTTATTAACTTTGGCTGGCGTGGTTGGGAGGGCGCTCTGCCTACCTCAGTAGTAAGTAACTGCACTGTAAATCCAGCTTTGAATGAAAAAATAATTGCTTATTACGATGAAGCAATAACAACATCGGTAAAACGCTTACCGCCTCTTATCAGTTATTTTCACCAAGATCCCCGCCCCGATAAGTTTGGGGCAACTGCGCTTACCGGAGTCCAGCCATACATGGGAAATGAAATCCCAGATTTAACAGGGAGTGTTGTGTTCACTGATCTTGCCAGGAATGAAGAAGCTCCGCCACCTGTCAGAGGGGCTTTCGCCTATACCACAGTTAGGGCAGATTGTAAACTTCAGGATTTTAGTGTGATTGATATTGATTATGATTTCGGTTCTAAATCAGCTTATTTTGTTAGCTTGGGAACTAATCTGGATCAAACCAGGCTATATTTAGGAGTCTATGGATCTATGAAAGTAGCGGATCGTTACCAAGGTACTGTTTTTGAAATTATTCCATGAATAGATTTAGTTAAATACCAATAAGAAGGAGATATACTTATGATTATCAAACCATATTCCAGAAAAACCCATTATTATGAAACTGACCAAATGGGGATTATACACCATGCCAACTACATTCATTGGATGGAAGAAGCACGGGTCGATTTTATGGATCAAATTGGTTTCAGCTATGATCGTGCCATCAGCACTGGAATCGATTTTGCGCTATTAAGTATTTCCTGTGAATACAAGTCCATGGTCCGGTTTGGTGAAACTGTTAACATTCAGGCTTCTATTTCATCCCTGTCTGTTTCTAAAATGACGGTCCAGTATCAAATGACGGATGCAGCCACCGGCAAATTAAGAACAATCGGAGAAAGCACACATTGCTATTATGACTCTAATAAGAAGCGTCCGGTTTCTTTAAAGAAGTCTCTGCCGGATTTATATGATTTGTTAACCTCCCTCTGTGAATCTGAACAGGTTTCATATGACTCAAATGTTGAGCATAAAAATACCGCCAACCAATGAACGGCTGGCGGTATGAACTTATTTCATCCACTGCATCTTAACAGGTAGAGCAGCAAGATCAATCGTCACAACATTTTAAAATTAGTATACAAGCTGTCGAGGTATTATTGTTAAGATCTGGATCTGATGTTGTTGAACTGACTTGCGCTGTATTAATTATTTTACAAGAACATGTCTGCCGTATGCATCCTTTTATAAGAACGACTCTTGAGGCGCCTGCTGGTATTGTGCCTAAGTTAACACTTCCCGGCCATGGCTGGAAAGCAAAACCATCGTCCAGTGAAAACATCGGTTTTTTAAGAATGTTTGCCAGGCTATCAGTTAAAACAACATTATGAGCATCTGCCGGGCCTGCATTTGAAACCACGATAGTAAACTCCACCATCTCTCCGCGGCAAGCCTCTTTCTTATTTGCAAATTTCTTCACAGAAACGTCTGCTTCTGCTTCTTCACCTGCTGCAACCGCTACACATATTGATGCTACGTTGTTAAACAGATTAGGATCCGGTGTTGCTGAGATTGCAATTGCCGTATTATTAATACAGCCTGAAGCTGATTCTGCTACTGTACCTCTAATGATAATGGTTCTTGATTCTCCAGCCGGCAATGCCCCTATATTAAGGGAGCCCAGCCATGGATTGAAGGTTGCCCCTCCATCGATTGAAAATACCGGTTCTGTAATGCTTGGTGAAATATTATCATTTACAATCACATTTTCTGCAGTATTTGGTCCTGCATTGGACACTACAAGAGTGAAGGTTATCATTTCTCCTGGAGCAACCGGATTGGGACTTGCAGTTTTTGTAATTGAAACATCTGCTCTTGCAGGAGCTAATATTGGCGTCTCTGTCGTTGAAGTGTTGTTCTCCGGATTTGGAGCTGGTGTAGGGGAGCTGACTGTTGCTGTATTTATAATAATGCCTGCTGCTGTTGGGCTTACAGTTCCTCTTATTATGATAATTCTTTCCGCTCCTGCCATTAATGTTCCTAAATTAAGAAATCCTGGCCATGGATTAAATGTTACTCCTCCATCGATTGAGTACTCTGGATTAAGAATAGAACTAGGTATACTATCCATCAAAAGAACATCCTCAGCAGCATTCGGACCAAAGTTATTCACTACAATTGTATAGCTAAGTTGCTCTCCCGGTATCGCAATCGCCTGATTGCTTTGTTTTTCTACAGCAATATCAGCTTCTACAGCTGATACTGGAGTTTCTAGCGTTGAAGTGTTATTCTCCGGATTTGGATCTGGTGTCGTGGAACTAACGATTGCTGTATTGGAAATCACGCCTGTTGCTTCGGGACTTACAGTTCCTCTTATTATGATAACTCTTTCTGCTCCTGCCGGTAATGTTCCTAAATTAAGAAATCCCGGCCATGGATTAAAGGTTACTCCTCCATCGATTGAGTACATTGGATTAAGAATAGAACTTGGTATACTGTCCATAAGAAGAACATTCTCTGCCGCATCCGGACCAAAGTTATTAACTATAATTGTATAGCTAAATGGCTCTCCCGGTATAGCAACTGCCTGATTGCTTTGTTTTTCTACAGCAACATCTGCCTCAACAGCTGATACTGGAGTTTCTAACGTTGAAGTATTATTCTCTGGATTTGGATCTGGTGTCGTGGAGCTAACGACTGCTGTATTGGAAATCACGCCTGTTGCGTCAGGGCTTACAGTTCCTCTTATTATGATAATTCTTTCTGCTCCGGCCGGTAAAGTTCCTAAGCTGAGAAATCCTGGCCATGGATTAAATGTTACTCCTCCATCGATTGAGTACATTGGACTAAGAATGGAACTTGGTATACTATCCATTAGAAGAACATTTTCTGCCGCACTCGGGCCAAAATTATTAACTATTATCGTATAGCTAAACGGCTCTCCTGGTACTGCAATTACCTGATTACTTTGTTTTGCTACAGCAATGTCTGCTTCGCCTGGTAATTCTTCAACCATAAGTGGAACTGGGTTGGATTCTTCTGAAAAGTTACCTGGTATGCCACCCTCAACAGGTGTATATGAGTAATCGATAGTTGCTGTATTTATAGCAGGATTCGGATTCGGAATGCCTTCAACTCTTACCTGAAACGTCACTTCCGTGACAGTTCCACCTGGAATATCGGGCAGCGGAAAACCTATATTAGGATCAACTCCCAGCTCAGGAACTCCATTAACCGTTATACTTCCAGGTATGAATAATAAACCATTCGGTACATTATCCCTAAAAAATACATTAGTCAGAGGACTGGTACACGTATTTGTTAATTTAACCGTATACGTTACGATATCGCCCACATTTGCAGTAAACGTGCTGCTTGATTTAACTGGGGTAAATATTGGTACTAAGATTTCCTGTAAAGCCACATCATCAATCGCATAATCGTTCCCTACAACAGCTTCTCCTTCACTGAAGAATTCTACTGTAATTTGAGAGTTATTCATAGAATTAATGACAGTTCCTATTTGTTTCCACTCTGGTGCGTTTATATTAACTGGAATCTCAACTCCTAAGGCTTGCTGAAACAGTACATTACCGTTTTGATCCAGGATTCTGACACCTAACTGTGCTGGCGGAAAGCCTGTTACTTTAAAAAGATTAAGAATCCATGTGCTGAATAAAAAATTAGTATTTGGTGTAACCGGTACTGTAGACCTAAAAAATACGGCTCCTGGGTTAAACCCATTTACTACCATCATTCTTCCGGTTTCATTTCCTGTCGTATGGTCAGCGATACGCCACCAAGCCCCTATAACATTGCTCATAGCATCTGTCATAAGATTTTGTACCGTATATTCTCCATCAATTGGTGTAAACTTAGTTGGATCCGGTACTACATACGTAAAATCTGGTGTAACATTGGGATATGGTGCGACCGCAGGTCCTGTATTCGCTGGTGTTCCTGGCGGAAAGAATCCAAACGTTCCGTTATCTGCATCTGTAATAAGATTAGTATTGGATACAGTTGTACATGGGTCTAATATCGTTGTAATCGGTGTATAAATCACTGGGCCATTTAATATATTTTGGTTGGTTATATCTGCTCCTGTTACTGTTATTAATATTGTGTTAGGTGTTAAACAATCCAAGTTTGTTGACCCTGCGGGGGGATTCGCGACGAAACTAATGGGGGGGGTTGCAGCTGTAGGAACTGGTCCTCCGGCTACCAGGGTAAAATTACCTGGTGTTGGTACTCCCCCCGCAGTACCAAACGCCTCTACGATTCTATAGCTGCCATTTGGAACATTAATAAATGCATAATTTCC
>DEYX01000188.1 GCA_002365025.1 Hungatella sp. UBA3147
TCCCTCCTCATCTAAAATGAGTTCAATGGCAGAGGTATAATCAGCTAAGGAAATCGGGAGGTTTAATACTTCATCCCGGAGCCCTCTCATGATTTCCGCCCCCGTGTAGTCAGCCGCAGCGTGCATTCGCTTTCTGGAGGTACCGCCGCCGTGTGTGGTGATCATGTTCCCGTCTTTGTCCTTGTCAAACATCACTCCAAGCTCATTTAACCATTTAAGGGCTCCCGGAGCTTCCAAGACCAGCTTTTTCAAAAGCTGTGGCCGGTTGGCGAAATGTCCCCCTCCCAAGGCGTCTAAGTAGTGGATCTGTGGGGAATCGTTCTCTTTGTCTGCAGCCTGGATCCCGCCTTCCGCCATCATGGTGTTGGCATCCCCCAGACGGAGCTTCGTGACGATCAATACCTCTGCCCCTGCCTTGGAAGCCTCAATGGCAGCTGTACAGCCTGCTCCCCCTCCTCCGATGATCAGAACGTCCGTATCGTAATCCGGAGATGATAAATCCACGTCATTGTCTTTGATCCGGCTCCTGGCCTGCAAAAGGACTCCCAGTTCCCTGGGCACTTTTTCTCCCTTATTGGGGCCTGCCTTCAGTGTGACAAACTCTTCCTCTTTATAATCCGGGTGATAGGCTTTCAGCAGCTTTTCCTTTTCCTCGGCCGTCATTCTCCTGGGCTCAGTCTCCATCCGCTCTTTTCTGGTGGCCTCGACCTTTTTTACGGAATCCATCATCTTGGCTGTAAACATGTCTATTCCTCCTACTTTTCGATTTCCCTGGTATTATAAAGGTTTTTCAGTTCTTCCAGGGGTTTTGCCATGATCGCTTCGATCAGCTCCGTAAAATCACCAGCCTCTACCTCTCTTACCCGGTTGGTTAAGTGCCTTGACTCCGGAGCCAGATATTTTCCAGTGATCCTTCTGGCTAAAAGTCCCACCTGGGGATGGGAAATCCCGGCCGGGCATCTGGAAGAACAGATCCCGCACATCACACAGTCAAAGGACTCTTCGGCACACTTTTCCAATTCCCCTCTCTGGGCATATGCAATGTACTGCATGGTGTTAAGACCCTGGGGGCAGCTCTTGGTACAGGCTGCACACCCGATGCACTTGTAGATTTCCGGATACAGCTCCATCATGACCTGTTCGCTGACCGGAACCTTGCTTATGTCATAAACCTCTTTTACCAGAGGAAAAAAGGGAAGGGTCGCTACATACATATTTTCCCGGACCTGGGTCTGGCAGGCCAGGCAGGTCTTTAATTCCCTGTCTCCCTTGATACGGTAAATCGTTGCACAGGCACCGCAGAAACCGCATCTGCAGCCGCATCCCCGCACAAGCTGGTATCCTGCGTATTCCATAGCTCCCATTATGGTTAAATTGGACGGAACCGTATATTTTTTACCGAACAGATAAACAGTAATCATATCATTCATTGGTCAACCTCCTAATATTCAGAGGGCAGGACGCCCAATTCATCATAACGGAACACCGGTCCATCCTTACAGACGTACTTAGAGCCTATGTTGCAGCGTCCGCATTTTCCCACTCCGCATTTCATCTTAAGTTCCATGGTCGTATAGATTTCAGTACTGGCAAATCCCATTTCTTCCAGTGCCTGAAGCACAAATTTTATCATAACAGGCGGGCCGCAGACCAAAACGACTCTGTCGTTTGAAAACTTCAGTTCCCTGACATAATCAGGCACAAAGGCCACGTTTCCTTCCCAACCTACTTCTGCCCGGTCAATGGTCAGATGCACACGGAAGCCCTCCACGTTTGACCAGTCGTTCCTCATTTCTTCTAAATCCACCAGATCCTCTGCCGAACGGGCTCCGTAAACAATGTCCACCAAGCCGTAATCCGCCCGGTGATCAATGACGTAATGAATCACAGACCGCAAGGGTGCGATTCCGATCCCTCCGGCGATAAAGAGCAGGTTCTTCCCTTTTAGATCCGTATCTACGGGAAAGTAATTGCCATATGGTCCACGCAGGGCAATTTCCTGCCCCTCTTCCATCTGGTGGAGCCAGTCAGTGAGGCAGCCGCATTTTTTAATGGAAAACTCCATGTAATCCCGGTTGGTTGGTGAGGAAGTGATGGAAAACATGGCTTCCCCAACTCCCGGAATAGAAAGCATGGCACATTGTCCCGGCATATGCTCAAAGGGTTTTCTGCCATCTGACCCATTTACGCGGAAGGTTTTCACATCCGGTGTATCTCTTCTTACATCTGTAATCACGCCGATTCCCGGGATCAATCCATTGGTTCTGTTACTCATCGTTTCCTCCTTCGGCGTCTGACTCTCCAAGAGCTTTTATCACTCTGACAATATTTAAGGAAGACGGGCATTTGCGCAGACACCTTCCACAGCCCACACAGGAATATACTCCGCCGTTATTTTCCGGAAAATATACCAGCTTATGCATGAATCTCTGGCGGAACCGCTGCATTTGGCTGTTTCTGTTATTCCCATGGGACATCTCCGTAAAACCCGGATACATGCAGGAATCCCAGCAGCGGAACTTCCTGATTTCATGGCCTGCGTCGTAGTCGCATATATCATAGCACTGGCAGGTAGGGCATACAAACGTGCAGATCCCGCATCCCAGGCAGGTGTCGGATAAGGTTTCCCATTGTTCCGACTCAAACAAATCCATGGCGGAATCCGGATGCTCAAACCGTCCCAGACTCAAATTCTTAAGGGGCAGAGCTTCCAGCTTTTTCCGGATCATTGCTTTCTGCTCTTCTGCTTTTTTACGGTCCCCCTCCTCAAACAAACCTTCGACTAATTCGGTTAATGCTTCTCCCTTTTCGGTCAGGCTTTTCCAGTAAATTTCTCCGTCTGCGATCCAGACGGACACATCCCCTCCCGGCCAGGCAGGATCGATGCCAAAGGTTTGGCAAAAGCAGGTGTCTTCCGGATTCTCACAGGCCAGAGCCACCACATATCCATTCCTTCTTTTGGTCTCATAGCAGGAATCGCAGGGTGAGCTTAAGAATACCCGGTCCAGGATCTCAAAGCTTCTCCGGTCGCAGGCTCTTACACCAAAATAAACAGAGCTTATTTCCTCCGCCTCTTCGGGAACGATGGAAAGACTTCCCTCTTCTCTCCGGGCGCGGTATAAAGTTTCTGACTGGGGAAAGAAAAAGGATTTGGGTGCATGATCTGTCAAAAGAGTATCAAGGCATACGGTATCTCCCTCTTTCCATGGAAAGAACGAGACACTTCCCGCCTTTTCCATGGGAGCAAATACCTGGTGCTCCTTTGAAAGTTCCAGTAAAAGCCCGTCAAGATGTTTCAATGGCATTTTTAACATTCAGACACACCGCCTTTCCCGTTTACGGCCGAAACTTCCGGATCAGACTCCTTAAACTCCGTTAACGGAGACTTAGCTTCAGGATTTTCCCCTGCCTGATAGGTTCCGTACCGTTCATTAATTTCCTCAATCATTTTCCTGTTAAGCAAATAGAGGGGAATGTTCTGGGGACAGACCCGGCTGCATTCCCCGCAGTCCGTGCACCTTCCCGCCACGTGGAAGGCTCTTATGATATGAAACAGATTTTCTTCAAAAGCATCGGAATTGGCCTTTGCCTCTATTCCGGAATCCCGGTTGTCAAACACGCATTTGATGCAGCTGCAGGCAGGGCATACGTTGCGGCAGGCATTGCAGCGGATGCATTTGGAAAGCTGTCCACGCCAGTATGCAAAACGTTCTTCTGCAGTCATCTGGTTTAATTTCTCTTCTTCACCGGAGGGAACAGGAGCCGGAACGGTTAAATCCGATTCTATGATCTGGTCGAAGGCTTTGAAATCATTGCCCTTGCAGGAAAGGCATTTAAAGAGAAGACCCTTTTCATCCCTCATTCCGCCGCAGGGAACGCCCAGAATGAAAACTTTTTCCCTGTTTACCCGGTTCTCCGATAAAAGCTGGTTAAATCCATATGTATCGCAGGGCTTTAAAAGGACCAGTACCTTTCCTTCTTTTTCCATTTCTTTTATCAGGAATTTGCTTAGATTTACACCGCAGTGCTCGTTGTAAACAAGACGGGAAATACGTTCCCGGCTCCGGAACAGGGCTGGAGCCGCGTCATAGTCAAAGAGTCCTTTTTCCCATGCCAGAATCCGGTTTACCTCTCCATTATCCCAGAGCTTTTTACACGTTTCTTTTATGGTCTTTTCTATGGCATGCATCGTAAATCCCTCAGCTTTCTGTTTGGTCCCAGTTCTTTTATCGTCTGGGTGAAGGCATTCATGGTCGCAGAGAACTTGGCACCCTCTGCTGCGGAAATCCACTCCACCCTGGTTCTTTCCCTTTCAATTCCCAGGTAGTCCAACATGTCAAACAAAAGGGCCATCCTTCTTCTGGTATAGTAATTGCCTGTGGAATAATGGCAGTCACCCGGATGGCAGCCGGCTAAGATCACACCATCTGCCCCCTTTTCAAAGGCCCTTAACAGGAATAAGGGATTTACCCTGCAGGAACAGGGAACCCGGATAATCTTTACTTCTGCCGGATAGGAAGAGCGGCTGGAACCCGCCAGATCGGCCCCTGCATAGCTGCACCAGTTGCAGCAAAATGCCAGGATGAGAGGCCGGAACTCCTTGTTGCTGTTATCTTCTATCTGCATATCGCATCTACCTCCGCCATAATCTGTTTTGCAGTAAATCCCTTTAAGTCCATGGCTCCGGATGGGCAGGTCACCGTACAGGCTCCGCAGCCCTGGCACACCGCTTCGTTTACCACAGCGATCCTCCGCGTTTGCCTGACCCCATGATCCCAGATCTCTCTCACTTCGTAGTCAATCGCTCCGTATGGACAGACTTTGGAACAGCCCGAACACCCGCTGCACAAACGTTCTTCTGCCTTTGCCACTTGAGGGTTATTAAGAAGCTTCTTTCTGCTTAAAAGACCGATGACCTTGGCTGCGGCTGCTCCTGCCTGGGCCACTGTCTCCGGAATGTCCTTGGGACCCTGGCAGGTTCCTGATAAGAATACTCCGGCAGTGGGGCTTTCCACGGGCCTCAGTTTGGGATGGGCCTCCGTAAAAAAGTCATTGGTGTCCATACTGGCTGTGAGCATCGTAGCCAGAGCCCTGGCCGATTTATCCGGCTCTATGGCCGTTGCCAATACTACCATATCCGTATGTAACAGAAGCTGTTCTCCAGTCAGCAAGTCGGATGCCTGTACTAACAGCTTACCGTCCTTTTGCTCCATGACCTTTCCCACCATTCCCTTCCGGTAATCAACGCCGTAATCTTCCACTGCCCTGCGGTAAAATTCGTCGAAATTTTTTCCCGGTGTGCGTACGTCAATGTAAAATACATGAACATTGATGTCCGGATATTTGTCACGGATCATCATGGCGTGTTTGGCCGTGTACATGCAGCAGATCTTGGAACAGTAGCTCTTTTCCCTGCAGGATTCCCCCCGGGAGCCGACACACTGGATAAATACCATATCGTTTGGATGCCTGCGGCTTGACGGCTTCACCAGCTCTCCCTTTGTGGGGCCGGCGGCGTTCATCAGCCGTTCCAGTTCTAAGGAAGTGATGACGTCGG
>DEYX01000249.1 GCA_002365025.1 Hungatella sp. UBA3147
ATCATTTGCCATGTTCGGGGAAACCAGCGGACAGAAGCGGGAGCCCTCCATGATGCGCAGCCAGTATGCGGCAGAAGACCAGGAAACTTATGTTTCCCTGAAATTTTCTGAAGGGGGTGAGAGGTATGAAATTACAAGAAGCCCTTCCTATACAAGGATCAGCAAAAGAAGAAATAAAAATGGAGAGTATTCTGCAGTTCCCGTTCCGGCAAAGGCCTCACTCCTCTTGCCTGATGGATCCGAGTACCCCGGCAACCTTCGGGATATCAATCAGAAGATCCAGGGAATTGTAGGTGTGGACTTAAACCAGTTCTCGCAAATCGCCATGATTGCCCAGGGAGATTATTTAAGACTTCTTCATGCATCTTCCAGAGAACGGAAAGAGATATTTTCCAGGATCTTTAACACCGGGATTTACAGCCGTATCCAGTTGAAATTAAAGGAGCAGAATAATCTTTTTTATGACAGCCTGGAGAACAACCGCAGGTTATGCTTTCATGAACTGGAAAATGTAGTACTTTTGGATGAAAGCACTTATCTGGAACCATGGCGGGAGCTTTTGGATTTTAAGGAAACAAGGACAGAGGAAATCCAGAAGCTTTTAGGCTCCATTCTGGCAGAGATAAAGGAAAAAGAACAGGAGCTTAGTGAAGAACGGGATCATAGGGGAAAGCTTCTTTCAGAAGTAGAAGGGCAGTTAAGCAGGGCCCAGGAAGTGAACCGTCTTTTTGACGGCCTTATGCAGGCAAAGGCCAGGCTGGATATTTTAGAAGGCCAGAAGGAACAATGGCTTCAGATAGAAGAGAAATTAAAGGAAGCAGTCCGGGCAGAAAAGGCGAAAGGCCCTGAGCACCAGTTCTTAGATAAAAAGAGAGATTATGAAACTGCCATAAAAAGAGCCGAAAAGCTTAAAAAGGAATTGGAGGAAATAACCCTTACCCTTGCATCTGCGGAAAAGGAGGCAAAGAAAAGCAGGGAGGTCTCCCAGGAAGAAGTCCCCAGGCTGTCAGTTTTCATCGAACGGCTAAATGAGGCCATGCCACTTTATGGCCGCTGGAAAACCATAGAGAGGGCTTCCCTTGATAAGAAAAGAGAGGAAGAGGAGGCTGGACAGCACTTTCATAGAATTGAGGCCGAGCTGTTCCTGTTAAAGGAACGCCTGACTGCAAACGAAGCAAGGCAGGAAAATCTGGAGGAAGGGGCAAGGAGCCTGCCGGAAATAAGACAGAGAAAAACTGTGCTCCTGGAGCGGCAGCAGGCCATGGAAGACCTTGAGAAAGCAGTTAAGGCAGGGGAGGCAGCAGACTTAAAACGAGAGGAATACCAGGAAGCGGTTATATGCGCCCAGAAAGATTACGAACAGGCGGAAGCACATTATAATGACAGGTTTCGTGAGTTTCTGGCATTGCAGGCTGGAATTATGGCTAAAGAACTGGCAGACGGAGCCCCCTGCCCTGTCTGTGGTTCCAACCATCATCCTCTGAAGGCAGAGCTGATAGAGGGTGCTGTCACACAGGAAGAGGTAGAGCAGGCAAAGAAAGCCAGAAATCAGGCAGAGGAACGGCGTTCCCAGGCCGTTCAAACTGCTGTCAGGGCCTTGGAGGTCTGCCGTCACTTAAAGGAACTGCTGGAGGGGGAGGAAGAAAAATGGTTTGGGACTTCTTTCCCTCAGGATCAGCTTCATGTCCGTCTGAATGACGAGAGAGCGAGTGCAGGCATGCTTTTGCGGGAAGTGGAAAAGGAAGAGCAGAAAGCTTTGGAGTCGGAACGCCTTCTTAAGAAGCTTCTGGAAGAAAGGAAAGAGGACCGGGGGAAACTTGCGGAACTGGAACTTAAAAAAGAAGAGACCATGAAGAACTGGCAGCAGAAACAGCTGGACAGGGCTGCCGCTGCCGCAGAGGCGGATCACGTAAAGAAGCTTCTGCCATACCCAAAGGAAGAGGAAGCCATGGGGAAACTGGCGGGCTTCAAAAAAAGAAAAGAAGAACTTTTAAGGGCAGAGGAGCAGGCGGATAAACGATTCCAGTATATCTTAGTGAAAGAAAAGGAAGGGAAAGGCCGTCTGGCCTCGGAAGAGGAAAACAAAGAGACGCGAAGGCTTGCACTTGGGCAGGCAGATACCGCGTTTCAATCCGTCTTGGTGGAACTTGGATTTTTAAAAGAAGAGGATTACCATAGGGCAAAGCAGGCACCGGAAATTGTAAGGCAGTGGGAGCAGGAAACCGGGAATTATGAAAAGGAGCTGTTAAAGGCCCGCACCGTTTACGGCCAGTTTAAGGAGCAGACAAAGGGACGTGAAAGGATAGAAACGGAACAATGGAAAGGGCAGGCGGAAGCTCTTAAGGAGGAACAGAAACAGCTGCAGATCAGGGAAGCAAGGGTCACGGCCATTGGCAGCAGGACTCTTCAGGCTGTCCAAAATCTGGAGCGGCTGTGGAAGGAGAGAGCGCAGCTGGAAGAGAAATACCGTCTGTACCATACCCTGTTTCAAACGGCCAACGGGAAAATGGCAGGCTCCGTAAGCCTGGACTTTCAGACCTATGTCCAGAGGCAGTACTTTAACCAGATGATCCATGCGGCTAACAAACGGCTTGACGTTATGACGGACGGCCAGTTCCTGCTTCAGTGCAGGGATTTAGAGACCCTTGGAAAGCAGGGAGAAGTAGGCCTGGATTTGGATGTATACAGCATGGCAACGGATAAGGTACGGGATGTTAAAACCCTTTCCGGCGGAGAATCCTTTATGGCAGCTCTTGCCATGGCCCTTGGCATGACGGATATCATCCAGAGCACGGCAGGGAATGTGAGTATGGATGCTCTTTTCATTGACGAAGGCTTTGGTTCCCTGGATGAGGAATCCAGGCTTAAGGCAGTCCGTATCCTTCAGGAGCTTGCCGGAGGACACAGACTGATCGGGATTGTTTCCCATGTGACGGAATTAAAGGAACAGATCGGAAAGAAGCTTCTGGTGAAAAAAACAGAAAAAGGAAGCAGGATTTTGTGGGACTTAGATGTCCTTCCTGATGGTATATGACAGAAAGACAGGAGAAAATCCGGTGTTTTTTGGTGAGATAAAAACTTGACAACAGAGAAGAAACCTGTATAATAATTTTGAAACGGGAATGAAGCGCTCCCATGATAGGATTATCAAAACCGCAATTTGCTGATGGCTTCTGTATATTTTGATTGAATATGCAGAAGGTATCAGCTTTTTTATTTGTCAGGGTTTGATTACCTTTAAAAATGCAAGAATATAAATGACCGGACCTTTTATAAGTGGCCGGTTTCAGGGAGGAATTGTTTGATGCTGGAAAAAAAGCTGATAAAGTACAGGGAATTGATGATCTTAGGAATTTACGGAGTGGTAATCGGCGCAGCAGTGGGGATACTGGATACGGGATTTGGAAGGGTTTTACTTTTTGTAACTGAATTACGGGAAGAATACTTTATCCCCCTGATCATTTTTCTTCCTGCCGCAGGAGCCTTGGCAGTCTGGATGTATCACTGGGATGAGGGAACGTGTGTTAAGGGAATGGGGTTAATTTTCCAGGTGGGTCATGGAGAAGAAGACAGGATTCCTTTGAGGCTGATTCCGCTAACGGTTTTAAGCACCTGGATTACCCATTTATTTGGAGGAAGTGCCGGAAGGGAAGGTGTTGCCGTACAGATAGGAGCCACCTTATCGCACTGGGCCGGCCTTAAAATAAAAGTGAAAAACAACTCCAGAATCTTCCTGGTTACAGGTATGGCAGCTGGTTTTTCCGGCTTATTCGGAACGCCTGTAGCAGCCTGCTTTTTTGCATTAGAGGTTTTAACGGCAGGAACCCTGGAGTATTCTGCCCTGTTTCCGGCCATTGCCGCCTCCTTCACAGCCAGTACGGTTTCAAAAGCCCTGGGTTTGGAAAATTTTCATTATGCCCTGAACTCAAATATTCAGATAGATGTTTTATTTGCAGTGAAATTAATGGTGTTGGGAGCCTTGTTTGGCCTGACAGGTTCCCTGTTTGCTTACGGTCTGGTTTCCATGAAAAATAAGCTTGGGAAAACTTTTCATGATCCGGTTAGAAAGATAACCGTTGTAAGTATCTTTCTGGCAATATTGTTCATTCTATTGGGAATGGGAAGATATTCCGGTCTGGGAACGAATTTGATTTCAGCCGGTTTCCAAGGAGGCCGTATCTATGGCTGGGACTGGATTATAAAACTTGTTCTGACAATTATTACGATCGCAGCAGGATTTCAGGGAGGAGAAGTTACTCCTCTGTTTGCAATCGGTACAAGCCTTGGAGCCGCTGTTGCAGGGATTCTGGGATTGCCGCTTGACTTTGTTGCCGCAATGGGATATGCGGCGGTTTTCGGCAGTGCCACTAATACTCTTTTAGCACCTGTTTTTATAGGAGCCGAGGTTTTCGGCTATTCTTATTTGCCATATTTTTTTGTGGTCTGCAGCATTGCATATCTATTTAATGGAGACAGATCCATATACACGGCCCAAAAGAAATTAAATAACTTAAGATTTTTTGAAAAATAAATCAATGGATGAAACGGGTATTTTGCTCTATAATGAATAGAGCCATGAAACAAGATCAACATACAGAAAGGAAGATACCATGTTAAACTGCGAAAGAACCAGTGTTATGAACATAGAAAATGCTATTCGGGGTGCAAGAAATCCCATGAATAGCTGGGACCGGATGGACAGCGGATATAATGAGAAGGGTGAATACATCCTTGGACCTAATGATCTCGGCCTTGCAAAGCGGCTGAGAAAAGCAGGTAGCGACCACCGCAAATACATTCGCCAGATCCTGGTATCTGTGGATATTACGGCACCGATTTACTGGTGGAAAGAATACGATACCTACAAAGTGGCTACTGTAGCCAATTCCACCAGCACTATGCATAAGATTCACAGCAAGCCATTTGAACTGGAGGACTTCAGCCATGACCATATGTCTGAAGAAACCCTGGCCTTTATGGAAACTGTGGTGGCTGAAATGGAAAAGATACGTCTCCGCTACATAGAGAATAAAAAGAAAGAGGATTGGTATGATCTGATCCAGCTCCTTCCATCCAGCTATAACCAGATGAGGACATGCACTTTAAATTATGAAACCCTGATCAACATCTACTTTGCAAGGCGCAGCCACAAGCTGGAAGAATGGCATGACTTCTGCCGGTGGATCGAAACACTTCCTTATGCAAAAGAACTGATCATTGGAGAAGAATAAAGGAAAAGGAGGGGTTGACCTATGAATATCATTGTTGCAGTGGATAAAAACTGGTCCATCGGCAATCAGGGCCAGCTTCTTGTTTCTATCCCAGAGGATAAGAAGCTGTTCCGGGAGGAAACCATGGGGAAGGTGATCGTCATGGGACGAAAGACACTTGAGAGCCTTCCTGGAAAGCAGCCGCTTTATGGAAGAACCAACATCGTATTGACCAGGGATCCGGATTACAAGGTAAAGGGAGCGGTCGTCTGCCACAGCCTTCCAGAGGCCCTTAAAGAGCTTTACAATTATCCTGAGGAGGATTGCTTTATCATAGGCGGGCAAAGCATTTACGAACAGTTTTTTCCATATTGTAATACGGCCCATGTGACTTATATTGACTATATGTACAGTGCCGATACACATTTCCCCAATCTGGATCAGGATCCGACATGGGAAATGGCGGCGGAAAGCGATGAACAGACTTATTTTGATTTGTGTTATACGTTCCGCATGTATCAGAGGAACGGTTAAATTCAGGCGCTTTTCGGTTTTTCGACTGTGAATTAACTGGATATACAAGCATATCCAGTTGCTTCAACAGGATACAAAATCTGTAAGATAATAGGCAAAAATCGACTGAATCTATAAATTTTTATTGATATTTTTTTAATAAATGTTGTCAGTGCCATTTAAAAATGGTAATATGATACGAGTACTATTTCGCCTGATCGTTGGGGAAGGCCATCAGGAAAGGTGTACAGGTATATTCACGAAGACATTAGGAGGATGAAGATGTATAAGATTTTAAAAGCAGAGATGTTAGCTGACAAGATCTATCTGATGGATGTGGAAGCACCTCGGATTGCCAAAGCCTGCCAGCCTGGAGAGTTTGTTATTGTCAAGATGGATGACAGAGGAGAGAGAATTCCCCTGACCATTTGTAATTATGATCGTGAGAAGGGAAGCATTACCATAGTATTCCAAACCGTAGGTGCAAGTACGGAAAAGATGGCTGTTTTAAAGACAGGAGACAGCTTTGCAGATGTGGTGGGTCCTTTGGGCAATGCGTCTGAATTCGTACACGAAGATATAGAAGAGCTGAAGAAAAAGAAATTTTTATTTGTGGCCGGCGGTGTAGGAACTGCTCCTGTTTATCCCCAGGTAAAATGGATGAAAGAGCACGGCATTGACGTGGATGTCATTGTGGGGGCAAAGACCAAGGACTTATTGATTCTGGAAGATGCCATGAGAGAGCAGGCTGGAAATTTATATATAACCACAGATGACGGCTCTTATGAAAGAAAGGGCCTGGTAACTGAGGTAATCAAAGACCTGGTACTGAACCAGGGTAAGAAATACGATGTGTGCGTAGCCATCGGACCGATGATCATGATGAAGTTTGCCTGCCTTGTGACCAAGGAGCTTGGTATTCCTACGGTTGTCAGCTTAAACCCGGTCATGGTAGACGGAACCGGTATGTGCGGTGCCTGTCGTGTTACAGTCGGCGGTGAAGTGAAATTTGCCTGCGTAGACGGACCGGAGTTTGACGGCCATCTTGTTAATTTTGACGAGGCCATGAAGCGCCAGATGATGTATAAGTCAGAAGAAGGGCGCTCGGTTTTAAAAGAACGTGAGGGCGATACTCATCACGGCGGCTGCGGATTGTGTGGAGGTAACGAGTAATGGATGTATTAAAGAAAGTACCAGTAAGAGAACAAGACCCTAAGGTAAGAGCGACGAACTTTGAAGAGGTTTGTCTTGGATATAATGAGGAAGAGGCAAAAGAGGAAGCCAGCCGCTGCATTAATTGCAAAAACCCCAAATGCGTAGCAGGCTGCCCGGTATCCATTAATATTCCCGGCTTTATTAAAGAAGTGGAAAAAGGAAATCACGAAGAGGCTGCAAGAATTATTGCTGAGTCCTCTGCACTTCCTGCAGTCTGCGGCCGGGTATGCCCCCAGGAGAGCCAGTGCGAAGGCCAGTGTATCCGCGGAATCAAGGGAGAACCCATTTCCATCGGAAAGCTGGAGCGTTTTGTGGCAGACTATTCCAGAGAGCACGGTTTCGTGCCGGCTGCCCCGGAAAAGACCAATGGCAAGAAGGTAGCCGTCATCGGTTCCGGTCCTTCCGGATTAACCTGTGCCGGTGACCTGGCTAAAATGGGCTATGAAGTTACTATATTTGAAGCTCTTCATGAGCCGGGCGGCGTATTGACCTACGGCATTCCGGAATTCCGTCTTCCGAAGGAAGGTGTGGTTCAGCCGGAGATTGATAACGTAAGAAAACTTGGCGTTAAGATTGAAACCAATGTAATTATCGGCAAGTCCGTGACCATTGACGAGCTTTTGGATGAAGAAGGATTCCAGGCCATATTTATCGGTTCTGGAGCAGGTCTTCCTATGTTCATGGGAATTCCGGGAGAGAACGCAAACGGCGTATTCTCTGCCAACGAATATTTAACCAGAAGCAATCTGATGAAAGCGTTCCGCAGTGATTATGATACCCCTATCGTAGCGGGCAAGAAGGTTGCAGTGGTAGGCGGCGGAAACGTGGCCATGGATGCAGCAAGGACGGCCCTTCGTCTTGGCGCAGAGGTACACGTTGTATATAGAAGAAGTGAGGCGGAACTTCCGGCAAGAGCGGAAGAAGTTCACCACGCAAAGGAAGAAGGAATCATTTTCAACCTTTTATCCAACCCGTTAGAAATTCTTACCGATGATAAAGGCTGGGTAAATGGAATGAAATGCATTAAAATGGAGCTTGGAGAGCCGGATGCTTCCGGCAGAAGAAGACCTGTTGAGATAGAGGGATCTGAATTCGTCATTGATGTAGATACCGTTATCATGTCCTTAGGAACTTCACCGAACCCGCTCATATCCAATACAACAAAAGGACTGGATATCAATAAGCGCAAATGTATCATTGCTGAGGAATCTACAGGAAAGACCAGCAAGGATGGCGTTTACGCCGGAGGAGATGCGGTAACAGGAGCTGCAACCGTTATTCTGGCTATGGAAGCCGGACGGGCAGGAGCAAGAGGCATTGATGAATACCTTTCTTCTAAGGAATAATCCAGATAGTAAGAAAATAAAGGGCTGCCAGTTCACTGGCGGCCCTTTTGAAAGGTTGTTGCATAATTTATGAATAAGAAAATTGATTTATTAAATGGACATATTTTCACATCATTGACCGGTCTGGCCCTTCCCATCATGGTCACGGCCCTGGTACAGATGGCTTATAATCTGACGGATATGGCCTGGATCGGGTTCGTCGGTTCCCCGGCTGTTGCAGCGGTCGGTGCAGGGGGTATGTATGTCTGGCTCTCCCAGGGCGTTGTCGCCCTGGCAAAAATGGGCGGCCAGGTAAAGGTTGCTCATGCGCTTGGAAAAGGAGACAGGAAAGAGGCGGCAGTCTATGCTTCCGGCTCGGTTCAGATGGGGCTTTTATTTGCACTGCTATATGGGGTATTGACGTTTTTCGGGGCAAAGCCTTTGATCGCATTTTTCGGGTTGAACGATGCTTTCGTTACCTATAATGCCCAGGTCTATTTAAAGATTACCTGCGGTTTGATTGTATTTTCCTTTTTAAATTCGATTATTACCGGGATCATGACAGCGATGGGCGACAGTAAAACACCATTGCTTGCGAATTTTATCGGCCTGGTTTTGAATATGGTACTGGATCCTGTCCTGATTTTTGGTGTGGGTCCGATAAAGGGCTCAGGAGTAGCGGGGGCGGCCATTGCCACGGTCATGGCCCAGGCAGTGGTTACCGCAGTATTCCTCATTGCCATTCGAAAGGACCAGGTACTGTTTGATAAGGTGAAGGTGTTTCATAAGGTCCCCTGGGATTACATGAAAGCCATGGTCCGGATCGGTTTCCCTGCTTCCGTTCAGAACCTTATTTATACCAGCATTTCCATGATTCTGACCCGGTTTGTAACCGGATTTGGGGATATTGCTGTGGCGGTGCTGCGGGTAGGCGGACAGATCGAATCCATATCGTGGATGACGGCAGATGGATTTGCAGCTGCCATTAATTCTTTTGTGGGTCAAAATTATGGGGCAGGTCAGTATGGAAGAGTGAAAAAGGGCTATTTTACGGCAATCGGAGTCATGTTTGTCTGGGGATTGTTCAGCTCAGCTCTTCTGATCGGCCTTCCCGAGCATATATTCGGATTATTCATCCATGAACCAGAAGTTATTCCAATGGGAGTGCGCTATCTTGTGATCCTGGGCTTTTGCCAGATGTTCATGTGCATTGAACTGACAACAGTAGGGGCTCTCTCCGGTCTTGGCAGGACCCTTCTCTGCTCGGTCATCAGCGTTTTATTTACTTCCGCCAGGATACCTCTTGCCATGATTTTAAGCAGCACAGCCCTTGGGCTTGACGGAATCTGGTGGGCTTTTACCATTTCAAGCATCATCAAGGGGATTCTGTTCTTCTTGTCTTTCCTTATGGTTGCAAGAAAGCTGCCCCAGGATAAGCACCAGGCCCAGCTGGAAGCGGAACTTGATTAACCGGAGGTTCATTTGGCAGTATCTTACAATTATCAAAATTTTCCAAAAAAGACTTGAATTATACCATGGTTATACGTTAACATATAAGGTAGAAAAAAGGGGAAAAGGAACTGACGATGAAACGAAAAATGCAGAATATGTATGAAAGAAACAGGAAAATGATTAAAAAGCTTCTCTGTGGCCTGTTGGTAAGTGCAATGGTCTGCGGCCAGACTGTTCCCGCCTGGGCCACGTCAAAAGCGGAAAAAGAAAAGCAGGAAGCGCAAAAAAAACTGGAAGAGGCAAATAAAAAAGCCCAGGAAGCGGAAGGCAAAAAGAGTGCTGCCCAGAATCAGGTATCAAAGCTGACTTCTGATCTGACTGCTCTTCTGGCTGATATCAAAGTTCTGGAAAGTGATATGGCCAACAAGGAAGCAGAGATCAAGCAGGCGGAGCTGGACTATGCAGCAGCTAAGAAAGAGGAAGAAAAGCAGTACTCTTCCATGAAGAAGCGAATCCAGTACATGTACGAGAAGGGAGATACAGAATATCTTGATATTTTCCTTCAGGTTAAGAACATGTCTGATCTTCTTAATAAGGCGGAATACGTAGAAGGAATTTATACATATGACAGGAACATGCTGATCACTTACCAGGAGACAAAGCAGAAGGTGGCCGATTATAAGTCAGACTTAGAAGAGGACAAGGCTGAGATGGAGGTCATGGAGCTGGAGTACAAGGAACAGCAAACTGCACTTGAGACACTGATCTCCACGAAGAAAAAGGAAGTTTCCAATTTCGACAGCCAGCTTGCACAAGCCAAGCAGGATGCGGCGGTTTTTGCCCAGACGGTAGCAAAGAAGAATGAGGAAATCCGAAAGACGAAAGAAGAGGAGGCCAGAAAGAAGGCAGCCGAAGAAGCCAGGAAAAAGGCGGAGGAAGAGGCCAGAAAGAAAGCTGCGGCAAACACCAGCTCAAAACCTAAGTCATCCAATGTCAACAACAAGTACACCGGTCCGTCAGCCTCCAAAAGCAGCGGAGGATCAGCGGAGGGCCGTGCGGTTGCGGATTACGGACTTCAGTTTGTGGGGAACCCCTATGTATTTGGAGGTACCAGCCTGACGAATGGTACGGACTGCTCCGGGTTTGTACTGTCTGTGTACAAGCATTTCGGTTACTCTTTGCCTAGAAGCTCTTCGGAGCAGCGATCTGCAGGGCGTGAGGTATCCTATTCTGATGCCCAGCCAGGAGACCTGATCTGCTATGCAGGCCATATAGGAATTTATATCGGTAATGGACAAATTGTTCATGCCAGCACCCCGGCGACCGGAATTAAGGTAGGAACAGCCACCTACCGGACGATTTTATCCGTCAGAAGAATTGTATAGGAATGTATTTCGCAGGGAGGGATCCGCTGATCCCTCCCTGTTTCCTTAAAAAGAGCTTGCGGAAATCGACATTATATGAGAAAATATAATCAAGTATGATGTGATATATTTAACAAAGTACTGTTCACAATTATTACTTATTCGAAAGGAGTTTTAACATGATTTATTCACAGGAAGTAGAAGAGATGTGCACAGTGGCACAGGGCGTTCATCACGGCGCTGCTCCAATCCCAGAAGAAGCAAAATGGGTAAAATCTAGAGAAGTTAAAGATATCTCCGGTCTGACACATGGCGTTGGCTGGTGTGCTCCCCAGCAGGGTGCATGCAAGCTGACTCTTAACGTTAAAGAGGGTATTATCCAGGAAGCATTAGTAGAGACTATCGGCTGCTCCGGTATGACACATTCCGCTGCTATGGCAGCAGAGATTCTGCCAGGACTGACCGTTTTAGAAGCATTAAATACAGACCTTGTTTGTGACGCCATCAACACCGCTATGAGAGAATTATTCTTACAGATCGCATACGGCAGAACACAGAGTGCATTTTCTGAGGATGGACTTCCGGTAGGTGCGGGACTGGAAGACTTAGGAAAGGGTCTCCGTTCACAGGTTGGTACTATGTACGGAACATTAAAGAAAGGTCCTCGTTACTTAGAGATGGCGGAAGGCTATGTAACCGGTATCGCTCTGGATGAAGAAGATCAGATCATTGGCTATCAGTTCGTAAGCCTTGGAAAGATGACTGACTTTATCAAGAAGGGTGATGACCCGACGACTGCTTGGGAAAAGGCAAAAGGACAGTACGGACGCGTTGCCGAAGCTGCTAAGATCATTGACCCAAGACATGAATAATCAGATTGGCAAAAGCCTGTCGGTTAGCGGTTATCAAAGCGAAGATATTTGGCCAATAATAAGGAGGACAAGATAATGGCATTATTTGAATCATATGAGAGAAGAATTGACAAAATCAATTCTGTATTAAACAGCTATGGCATTGCTTCTATTGAAGAAGCTGAAAAGATTACAAAAGATGCAGGTCTGGATGTATACGAGCAGGTAAAGAAGATCCAGCCGATCTGTTTTGAGAATGCCTGTTGGGCTTACATCGTTGGCGCAGCAATTGCAATCAAGAAAGACTGCAGAAAAGCGGCAGACGCAGCAGCAGCTATTGGAGAAGGTCTTCAGGCTTTCTGTATTCCAGGTTCCGTTGCCGACCAGCGTAAAGTAGGTCTGGGACACGGTAACTTAGGAAAGATGCTTCTGGAAGAAGAGACAGAGTGCTTCTGCTTTTTGGCAGGCCATGAGTCCTTTGCAGCAGCTGAAGGCGCAATTGGTATTGCTGAGAAGGCAAACAAGGTTCGTCAGAAACCATTAAGAGTTATTTTAAATGGTTTAGGAAAAGATGCAGCACAGATCATTTCCAGAATCAATGGATTTACATATGTAGAAACAGAGATGGATTATTACTCAGGCGAAGTAAAAGAGCTTTGGAGAAAGTCTTACTCAGAAGGCTTAAGAGCAAAAGTTAACTGCTACGGCGCAAACGATGTAACAGAAGGTGTTGCAGTTATGTGGAAGGAAGGCGTTGACGTTTCTATCACAGGAAACTCTACCAATCCAACCAGATTCCAGCATCCGGTAGCAGGAACCTATAAGAAAGAATGTTCAGAGAAGGGCAAGAAGTACTTCTCCGTAGCATCCGGCGGCGGTACAGGACGTACCCTTCATCCGGATAACATGGCGGCAGGTCCAGCTTCCTACGGTATGACTGATACTATGGGACGTATGCACTCTGATGCTCAGTTCGCAGGTTCTTCTTCCGTTCCGGCTCATGTGGAAATGATGGGTCTGATCGGTATGGGTAATAACCCTATGGTCGGAGCTACCGTTGCTGTGGCTGTTGGGATCGAGGAAAGTGCAAAAGAAGGTAAATTCTAAGGAAAACCTTGATTTTTAAGGTGTTTTACTTTTAGAAAAGGAAAGAGGAGTCGCTTTGCCGGTTCCTCTTTTTGCTTATTAAATATCCAGTCAGAGGGAAGCTGTATGATCAAAGAAAGATTTCCCGGCAGAAGAATGAAAACCTTCAAACAGACAATATAACAATCATCGGTTTGAAGGTTTGCTTTTATAATCCGGAGTATCCATATTAAGATTTGGCACTGATGCATGCTTTATAACGTTCGTCAGCAGCCTCCCAGCTTACCACATGGAACCAGTCTTCTATGTATGCGGCCCTGTCGTTAAACCGCTTCAAAAAATAAGCATGTTCCCAGCAGTCGATGCCTGCAATAACGCAAAGGCCATCTGAGATCGGGGAATTCTGGTTTGGTGTTGTTACGAGTTTCAGCACGCCGTTAGAATCCACTACCAGCCAGGCATACCCGGATCCAAATATAGCCAGCGCATACCTTTTGAATTCATCAAAAAACTGTTCCACCGTCCCAAAGTATTGTACGATAGCGGGATACAATACTTCAGCCTGGGTCCGGGTCATGGAATTGGTCATTCCGAAGAAATAGATGGTGTGATTATAAACTCCGCCCGCATTGTTAATGATGCCCTGACGGACTTCCGAAGGAAGGCTCTCCGTGTCCGAAAGCAGCTCCTCCAAAGATTTGTTTTGCAGCTGCGGATAGTTCGACAGGATTGCGTTAAGATTTGCCACATATCGTTGCTGCAGCCTGTCGTGGTGCAGGTACATGGTTTGCGTGTCTATGTAGGGTTCCAGCGCATCGTATGGATACGGCAGCGGCAGGTTTACAAAGGGGTAATGTTCATTCATAGGTCATTGTCCTCATTATTATTTGTATATATATATTCAGTACTCAGGGATATATGATGGATAAGCAGGAGCTTGTAACAGAAATCTATGATGGCTCTGCTATAGGTTCTTCCTATAACCAGGTCATAATTATATCAATTAACACTTAGCCGTAAAACCAGGTATAATACCAATTAAGAAGATACGAAATAAATAATCAGTATAACATTGGGAGGAACTTCATATGGCTAAGAAGACAAGAGCTGAGAGAAATTTAAAATTTGAAACATTACAATTACATGTTGGACAGGAACAGGCGGATCCGGTTACCGATGCCAGAGCAGTACCCATTTACCAGACATCTTCCTATGTGTTCCATAACAGCGATCATGCTGCGGCCAGATTCAGCCTGTCAGATGCAGGAAATATTTATGGGAGACTGACAAACCCAACCCAGGACGTCTTTGAGCGCAGGATAGCTGCTTTGGAGGGCGGAGTAGCTGCCCTGGCAGTGGCTTCCGGAGCTGCTGCAGTTACCTATTCCATTGAGAATATTGCCAAAAGCGGGGATCATATTGTAGCGGCAAAGAATATCTATGGCGGTACTTATAATCTGCTTGAGCATACTCTCCCAGAATACGGAGTTGAAACGACCTTTGTGGATCCTTTTGATTACGAAGCCTTTGACAAAGCCATTCGGGAAAACACAAAGCTGGTATTCATTGAAACTCTGGGCAATCCCAATTCCGATGTGGTTGATATTGAAAAGCTTGCAGGCATCGCTCATGCACATAAAATTCCGCTGATTGTAGACAATACCTTTGCAACTCCTTATCTGGTAAGACCCATTGAATACGGAGCGGATATTGTAGTCCATTCCGCCACGAAATATATTGGAGGCCATGGAACAGCCATTGGCGGGGTCATTGTTGACGGCGGAACATTCGATTGGGAGGCTTCCGGGAAATTCGATTCTCTTACAGAGCCGAACCCAAGCTATCATGGAATCAGTTTTACCAAGGCTGTAGGAGCGGCCGCTTATGTAACAAAGATCCGGGCCATTTTACTCCGTGATACCGGAGCAGCTCTTTCTCCCTTCCATGGGTTTTTATTCCTCCAGGGCTTAGAAACCTTATCCCTTCGTGTAGAACGTCATGTGGAAAATGCTCTGAAGGTTGCTCAGTATTTAAAGAACCATCCGCAGGTGGAGAAGGTGCACCATCCTTCTGTCTCAGAGGATCCGGAGCAGCAGGAATTATACGGCAAATATTTTCCAAATGGTGGAGGTTCCATATTTACCTTTGAAATAAAGGGAGATGCCAGGAAGGCAAAAGACTTTATTGACCAGTTGGAATTATTCTCCCTGTTAGCCAATGTAGCTGACGTAAAATCTTTAGTCATCCATCCGGCGTCCACGACCCATTCCCAGATGTCAGTAGAGGAATTGGAGGATTCAGGAATCAAACCGAACACAATCCGGTTATCCATAGGAACGGAACATGCAGCTGATATTATAGAAGATTTAGAGGAAGCATTTAAGGCGGTTCAATAACCGTTAAGTTTAACAGAATCAAAAACAGGCTGCCATACTCCTATGGCAGCCCTCTGAGCGCTTGGTACAGGGAGAAAAGCCATCGGCTATAAAATCTGCTCCCAAATCGTGGGTGAAAATGAGGAAACACCCTACAGATATACTTTTATGTCCAAAAGGCGTTGTAAAGAATGAGGAAACACCCTACG
>DEYX01000248.1 GCA_002365025.1 Hungatella sp. UBA3147
CATATCATCTTCTATTCCTACCTTTCTTTCTTATCTATCGTCCACTTCCTCCTGTTTCTTTGCAGCAAATGTAAAAAATTTCTGGGGCAGCTCAAAAACAAATACAATGCCAAGTACAATTGCAACCGCCACCTTACATGCAATAAAACCGGTCCGAACAGCCAGCGCCAGTTCATCCGTCACAATATAATAAGCCGTCCAGTATATTCCCGCCCCGGGCACCAGAGGAAAAATACCGGATATTAAAAATACAGTGACAGGACATCGTTCCCTTACAGCAAAAGTCCTGGAAAGAAAAATCACCACAATGGTGGCCGCCAAAGCGGCCGACGGAGCCGTCAGTCCATTCATAAGCCCCCCATATACCAGCCAGCCTGCTCCTCCGATCAGCCCACAGTATGGATAAAACCTGGCGGGGACCCCAAACAAAAGGGAAAAAGCAACCGTACCAACAACCGCAGCGGCGGCTTCCATAAACGCACTCATAGAAGCACACCTCCCGTCATCCGGTGGAACAGGCTGAAAACCATCCCGACACCCATTGCTATGCAGAAAAATACCAGCAGTGCATCAATCATCCGGACGGAACCCGAGATATAATCTCCGTCTGCAATATCCCGGATGGCATTGGTAAAGGCAACTCCCGGTATCAGGGGCATAATGGAACCAATGATCATAAAATTCAAATTCTCTCCAAAATGAAGCAGATAAAGAACAGTACACAAAAATGTGACCAAGGCTCCTCCCCCGATGTTTCCTACAATCTTTGAGAGATGGGGGCTGCTTAGAAAAATCACATATACATATAGAAGAATCCCGGAGCCAAAGGCGGATAAACTGTCCTTTAGGGTTCCTCCAAACAGATAACAAAAACAGGCGCTTCCAACACCGGAGGCAAGGATCTGCATGGTTCTTGGTTTTCCCGGCATGACCCGAATCTGGTCCAGCCGGTGCCTCACATCACCAGGACTTAATAAGCCTGTCTCAATTTCTCTGGAGAGCTGATTTACCGCCGCAACCCGGTCCAAATGGGTTCCGCTCACCGGAATATGCTGGACCTTTGCAAATATTTCCTCTCTCTCATTGCCTGAGGTCGTAAAAATTCCATTGCTTAGAACAAAGGAATTCCCGGACCGAATCCCATAGTGACAGCAGATCCGCTCCATAGTCTCCTCCACCCGGAAGATCTCCGCCCCATTTTCCAGCAGAATATGTCCTGCCTGTATGGCGGCCTCTAAAACCTCTCTCTGCTCCTCCGGGGTCAATTCCCCTGGCTGTTCCTTCTCGTTTTCCATAAAAACCTGTCTCCTACCCGATTTCAAAGCATTCCCCGTCTTCATGGATCTCCACGATCCGGTCCCGGTAAGGCACGGAAATATCCATGTCCTTTAACCTGCCGATCACAGAAAAATCTCCCCAGAAATGCATGGGAAATGCATGGCTTACCCGGGTCTTTCTCATGAAT
Organism: Hungatella sp. UBA3147; assembly: GCA_002365025.1. Taxonomy (GTDB): domain Bacteria; phylum Bacillota; class Clostridia; order Lachnospirales; family Lachnospiraceae; genus Lacrimispora. The sequence goes on from DEYX01000248.1 coordinate 1,466, forward strand.
TCGTCAAAGCCGAGAGAAAAGGCCCTCTCCTGTCTGGGGTCAAGCGGGAGAAAAGCTGCATCTATATGCATATCTGTCAGCTTATCCACTTCCCCGGAATACTGCTTTGCCATCTGGTCATTCCAGCTGTCCGGTTCCCCTTCCCATCTCCAGTTGTTTAGATCTCCGGCGTGGTAAATGACCTTTCCTTCCGCTTTCACAAGAAACGCAACGCCTTCATCGGTGGAACGGAGGGTCAGAACCTCTGCATCAGCCATTTCTTCTTTAAGGATTGGGCCTGTGAGATTTCCTTCTGAATTAGAAAAGCAGATCTTTTCCCCGGGCTTCATAAAGACCACCTCATCGAGAAGCTCTTTGGGCAAACGTCCCTTGGGGATATCATCGGAGAGAATGTACCTGGTCTTCTCATGCTCCTTCATAAGCTCCAGAATTTTTTCAGAATAATGATCCCCGTGCCGGTGGCTTGCAAAAACAAGCAGAGGTTTCTTATCATTGATTTTTGGCAGAGAACCCTCTGTGTAATCGAACAGCAGAGTTACTGTCTCAAGCTCCGCCAGAAATGCACTGTGATGGATATAGGTGATTTTCATTGGAAAAGGTCTCCTTTTTAAGATTATTTGGAAAAATTATATCACAACTGCCATCACTCTGCATAGCAGGGGAACGCAAAAAGAGCGGGGACAATTGTCCCCGCTCCGGAAATTTAGCATTCCTGATCGAATCAGTCGTTCTGACGATTAGTTTGCTGCTTTTGTGGATTCAACTTCTGCTGCTGCATCCTCTGTTTCTACTTCATCTGCTGCTGCATCTTCGCTGCTTTCTTCATCAGAAGCCTCATCTAAGGTAACTTCTTCTGTTTTGGATTCTTCTACAACTTCTGTTGTTTCGTTCTCTGTTGTAACTGCTTCTGTTGTAGCCTCTACAGTAGCCTCAGTAGCTGCTGTTGTTTCAGCAGACTTTGTGCTTCCACATGCAGAGATAGATACCATTGTTAATACGGCTACGCCTGTAAGTACCAGTTTTTTTGCTGTTAATTTCATAATTATTCTCCTCCTTGCGATACATAGGTGTTATTGTTACATAAATCTGTGTTGGTTCCATGTTGTCCTATGTACTTGAAACCGAGTCTCAGTTTAGCACCTTGAGAAAATAAAGTCAATGATTCCAACTCGCTATTTTTCCCAGCCAAAAACAGGCAAAATCTAAAAATTAATTACAACTGGAGCCGGATAGCCTTATAATAAATTATGAAATTTTGCTCTTGAATTTATTTTATTTTACTAGTTTTAATTTTGTCCACTCTGAAAATATTACAACAATAATTCATTTTACAGATGTTTTTTTGTTAATTTTAACTACTATTTTTCCGGCAAAACTGGAAAATCAAGTAGTCAGATCAAAACTTTCCCCTATCATTCGACAGATATCTGCCTTCGGTACGGTCCCATCAAGAAGGACCGTGTTCCAATATTTCTTATTCAAATGATACCCGGGAAGTACACTGGAGAATGCCTTTCTCCAAAACTCCACCCACTCCGGATCGCATTTTAAATTAATACAGACTATCCCATCCCGCTCATAGATCCAGGCAAACACCTTTTTGTTTTTTCTGTGCCGGATAACGGCCCACTGGTGGTCACGAAAGGGATAATCTTCATAAACATCAGGATAGGTTAAGCAATAAGCAATCAATTCTGCTTTGGTTTTCATCGTAATCTCTCCCTTCCTTCCCCATGCCATTGCAGACCGAACCAATACCTGCTATACTTTTAAAATAAGAAAATGGATTAATGCTGACAAAACAGGAGGAATATTCTATGTTAAAAGAACTGGTTATAAAATGCCGTACCTTCCGCCGGTTTTATGAGGATGAGGCGGTTTCCACGAAAGATTTAAGGGAGCTGGTGGATCTAGCCAGGCTAACCGCTTCAACCGCCAATTCCCAGGCGCTTAAGTTCCGGCTGTGCAGCACTCCGGAAGAAAACTCCAAGGTGTTCGATACTCTGAGCTGGGCCGGCGCTCTTCCGGACTGGGACGGACCTGAAAAAGGGGAACGCCCATCTGCCTACATCATCATTCTATGCGATCTGTCCCTTGGGAAAAACAAACTGTATGATGATGGTATTGCTGCCCAGACCATCATGCTTGGGGCTGTGGAAAAAGGATACGGCGGATGCATATTGGGAAACGTACGGAGACGTGAACTGGCAGAAGCTCTTTCCATTGATCCGTCACAGTACTCCATAGATTTAGTCCTTGCTCTTGGAAAGCCCAGGGAAGAAGTGGTCCTTGTCCCAGTTAAAGAGGACGGGGATATTCGATATTACCGGGATGAGAATCAGGTGCACTACGTTCCAAAAAGAACCCTTGATGATATCATCATTTAGAACAGCCAGCTTACGTTTCTGACTTCTACCTGATATGGTGTGACGTAGTGCATGCAGGTGCATGTTTTTTTAAAACCTCTGTCCACATTTAGGACAATATTCAAAATCCTCTGTGGTTTCATAACCGCAGTGAGAACATTGCTTCCGGTTCCAGTCTGAACTCCTGCGGCCGGACTGCATCAGGGTCAAATCCTGCTCACTAATGTCTACAGACTCTTTATGATTCAGTCTTTTTCCTTTTTCGGGGTTCAGTTCGTAAAGGGTATTACAGCAGGACATTTGAACGTAATAACGTCTGTCCCATTTTATGATGGGGATGAAAAAAATACTGAAATAACTGTAAGTCATAAATACCTGGTATCTGCCGTAGCCTCCACACAGGCCGCAGATTACTGTTTTTGTATAATCGAGTATTTTCTTTCCCTGGCTCATGCCGCATATAAAAAACATAAGATCCTCCTGAAAATGAATGCTGGTTTGAATATGGATTATCATGATACATGATATTTATATGAATTCTAACATAATTCTATATCGCTTACAACTCATATAAAGACATATTCAGACAAGCAAACAAGATTTTCACGTAAGCTGTTTCGCAAAAAGAGACGCATAAGATAAAGGTGCTGCAAAATGATTCGTAAATAGCCATTTTGCAGCACCTTTTTTATGTTTTTATAATAACGAGAGAGGGCATTACCGCATGATAAGTGATCCACTCATGCTGCAATGCCCTTTAAATTATCGGTTATCTTCTGTTCCAGCCTCGGAACGGCCATAAAAAGTAATCAGGTACAACCCGCAAATTCCTACTAGAGCATACACGATTCTTGTAATCCATGTCATGCTGCCGAAAATAAATGATACCAGGTTGAAGTTAAAGAAACCTACCAGCCCCCAGTTGACCGCGCCAATAATAGCTATAGTCAGAGCAGTGTAACTCAATGCTTTATTTCCCATGGCACTACCTCCTTTTCTTCCTTTATTATGGAGTAGTTTTTTGGTTTTTATACATTATTTTCCTAAACTATCAATCCTGGCTTTTATATCACTCTCCCTGTCCTTGAATAATAGCCGTTCATTATATTGATAATACCGTTCACAATCGTATTCTTTTAAAAATTTAACGCTATGATACCCGGTATTTAATTCCGTTATAAATACCACCATTTCCTGTCCGTCACCGAAGGCAGCTTCCATAAAATCAAAGGCATGCTCGAGGGATTGTCCACCCTCTTCTAAAAGCGCCTCATATCTGGCGTTTTCTTCCTCAAACATCTCCCGTATCCGGTCCCAGGCAGCCTCATTCCCGGTCCCTTCCATTCGGAGGTTTTCCTCATATTGAAGAAGAAGGGTCTCCACATCACGGCGTAAATAATCTTCTCTCCTGCTTAAAAGGCCGGCTTTTCTTCTCCTGTCCCAATCACCATTCCACTGATCCCTTAGTTCGGCAAGGCGGGCCAACATGGAAGTATCCTGATCTTTTTCGGATTCCGGACTTATTTTTTTAAGTTCTTCCATCAAAAGGCCGGTTCTATCCCCCTGATCAGACACAGATCGGAAGCTCTGACCCAACCTGGACAGCAGCAGGCCGATGACACTCAGCTTCTCATCAAAAGAAGCCCGTTTCAGCCTGTCACACAGGCTCTCCCTGATGATGCCTGACAAGATCTCATCGATCTGGTAATCATCCCGGTACTTATAATAAAGATCCAGGTAGTTGGTAAAATCCTTGGAAATTTTAGGAAACTGGATATACTCTCCTACCACATCCCGATCCACTTTTTTGCCCAGGCGTTCATATATTTCGATAAATTTTGATAAGTCATCCCAGCCTCTGGGGGTAGCGAAGAACTTTCCATCAACCGTTGTTTCGATCCTGCAAAAGTATTCGGTCCTGGCATTCAGATAGGAAATAACCGCTGGATGCAGGGCCTGCTCATAGGCATAAGCCTTCCATACTTCAAAGTCCGGTTCCACATGAATGAGCTTGATACGGTCTAAGGTCACCACATCAAAGTCCCTGACCGACTTATTATATTCCGGCGGGTTTCCAGCCGTCACGATAACCCAGCCTTCGGGAATCTTGTGGTTTCCGAACGTTTTATACTGGAGAAACTGGAGCATGGTCGGCGCTAGGGTTTCGGACACACAGTTGATCTCGTCTATAAAAAGGATCCCCTCCTTAAGGCCGGAGCTCTCGATCTTATTGTAAATTGAGGCCACGATCTCGCTCATGGTGTATTCTGTTACACGGTAAGTACTCCCGCCGAATTCCTTTTCATTTATAAAAGGAAGTCCCACCGCACTCTGGCGGGTATGATGGGTGATGGTATAAGCCACCAGGCCGATCCCGCATTCTCTTGCTACCTGCTCCATGATCTGGGTTTTTCCCACTCCCGGAGGTCCCATGAGAAACACCGGTCTTTGATGAACCGCCGGTATCTCATAAGCACCGTATTCATCCTTTAGCAGATAGGCTTCTATGGTATTCTTAATTTCTTCTTTCGCTCGTTTAATATTCATAATAAAATCTCCTGTTAAGTAACTTCCAGATCCTCTTCTGTCAGGATCACTTTCATGGCCCAGCCTGGTACGGAAATGTCCTCATACTGGTCTTCCATAAAGACAAATGCCGTATCATAGGGCGGCATTTTCACCGGATATATCCCTTTTCCGTCGGTAAAATACAAAAGGCCACGGAGCTTCTTAAAAGCCCCTTTGTTTATAAGACCGTTCACATACTCGAAAGCCGGTCGGAAATCCGTTCCTCCAAAACCGGATAATGTGAAATGCTCCATATAATCTTTCATCTCCTCTCTGCTTTTGATGGTTACATCAGAGCGGATTTCCTCATCACACTGGATGATATGGATATTGATCTTCCGGAAATAGCTTTCTGATTCGCCGAGGACGCCATAGGTTTCCTGAAGGAAATGCCGTACCAGATCCCCGGATACGGACATGGATGTATCAATCACGATCACAAAATCCTCAATTTTAAAAACCTCCTTTGTCTCCAGAGGCTCAATAAGAGGCATATTCCGGTAAAGAGACATGCCGTAAGTATAAAACACGGGGTCAAAGGAATCCGGATCGATCTCTGCCTCTTCCCTTAACACCGCAAACTTTCTTAAAAACTGCCTGTAATTATATTTTTCCCGGTTTTCGATTATCACTTGTTCCAAAAGGTTTCTTGAAGAATCCTCATTCTTTTCTCCAAAGGATTCCATTTCCGTCTGCATGGTCTCCCGGATGTTCTGCCATTTATTCTGCCGCTCCATCTGTACTCCCGGAGGGGCCTCCTCTTCCCACCGGTCATGATTATCCACGTAGAATTCTGCTGCCATCCGTCCATATTGTTCCGGGGTCAGACTCATATCCTGAAGCTCTTTATAAATTCCCTCAGCGGTAAATACCTTTCGCTTTTCTGCCAGTCTGCCATAGACCTCCCTGCGGTAAGGAGTCTGGTGCCGGTAAACGGGTTTCACATAAAATCCATCCAAAATGGATTCTATGGTGATATCACAGGCCAGATCCCAGTATTCCTTTTCCCGTTCCCCTTTCCCACTCAAATGGCAGAACAGGCAGTGGAAAAGCATATGCAGGTAGGCCCGGTTTACCAGGGTTCTGCTTCTCTTATATATGGAAAACAAATGCTCCGGCTGATAATGGATCACAAACCCATCCGTTCCTAAGCCCTGGCCTGTCCAGTCAGCCGCAAATCCAAGGCTGTTTAGGGCTACATCCAGATACCGGAAGCTTAAATAAAGTTCATTGCGGGCATTGGTCAGGATCTCATGGCCCAGTTCCACCTCTGCCAGTTCATCAAGCTGTCTTTGTTTCACCGGATCAATCATGGTTCCCCCCTCTTTCTGTTCGATTTTATATAAGGCTGTAATTTGCCTTCATTATTGAAATTATATCAGGGAAAACTTTCGTTTCCCTGCCTTAAAGCGCTGGCGGCGAAGATTCATAAGGACGCTTAGAATCTCAGGCTTGTCAGCATTTCCCGCCATGTCGACCATTCCGTCAAAGTCCTCCTGATTATGGCCGTACTGCCCGGCGAGCCAAAGGAAAAGGGCCGGGTCCTTTTCCTCAAGCGCCAGTCTCGCCGCTCCCTTAAAATGTTCCATCAGGTAAGCCTCATATACCTCCCTATCCTTTGTAAGAAGTTCTAGAGGAGTATAAAGTCTTCCCAGAACCAGGGCTGCTGTTACCCGCTCCGGCTCCTGCACCAGGATGTGAGGGAACAGTGCATCGTATTTATGAAACTGAAACTCCGTCTGATCAAAGCAGTAACGGTACATATGGCCGCAGCCATGCATTTCCCGAAGGATAATTCTGGCTGGCGTATGCTCCACAGACTCCTCAAACATTTCGGGAAAAACCAGCCTCGCATTCCCCTTTCTGCTATAATAGTTTACATAAAGTTCCTGCCGCAGTTCCGCAAGCAGTTCCTTCATGCAGGAACGTTCTCCATCGATCATATGAATATCTAAAAACCGGACCCCTGTGCAGCCGGTAAAAAGTCCGGATCCTACATCAAAGATGGAGCTCGAGCACTCCACACGGCTTAACTCATAACAGTTATAGAATGCATAATTTCCTATTTTCCTAATCGTGTCTGGCAGATATATCTCAATCAGCCCTTCACAGCTTATCTCCGGCGGAATATCTTTTTCTTCCATTTCAATTGGGTTGCCCTCTTCATCGCACAGGCGTATCTCTTTTCCTGCCAATGAAAGCATTTCTTTTTTCCCCCAACCATCGGAGAATGCATAGGCCGCCAGCTCTGTCACCGGCCGGCCCCCAATCTTCTCCGGGATCCGTACGGAACCGTCATATCCCCGACAACCCAGAATCTGTACATGGTCATTTTTCATCTGATATAAAAACATCCTGAAATCCTCTCCACAAACCGTTTAACACATCAATATAACAGAAAAGTGAAAGAAATGCAACGGAGTTTTTCTGGAAACAGGTAAAATCATTCTCCAAACCTTTTAATAATAAACATCTGCTCCAGCAATAGCCAGTTTGCCCGGAAAAACTGCATGAGCTGCCAATACCCGGCACCGGTTAAGCCGAATTCTTTGATTAAGTCAAACTTGGCCTTATAACTTCTCACATCCTCAAACCAAACCTCATGCTGAATTCCATATTGCCAATAACGGAAATATGGAGACATGGCAACCTCGTCAAACTGAATCTCCACGCCGTGTTCAATGGCAATCTGGATCGCCTCCAAGTTATTTATGGTCCTTGCCCTTGTCACTCCTCTCTCATAGGGCAGGGGCCAATCGTATCCGTAATTGGGGATTCCCAGGCTGATCTTCTCCGTTGGGATGGCTGTCACGGCATACTCCACTACTTTTCTGACCATGTTGATGGGGGCTACTGCCATGGGAGGGCCGAAAGTATATGGACCGATAGCTCAAATGTAATTGCATCAACTGCCTAAACCAGTTATTGAGTAAGCATTGAGCTACATTATTATCTGCACTATGATGTTATGAACATGTAAGATTAGCATATAATAGATTAATAAAATCAATTGAGGGAATCCATGAACCTACACGTAGTACAACCCGGTGAAACCATAAATTCAATAGCAGAATATCACAATATCCCTGTTGACAGATTAATATTGGAAAACGGAATTACAAACCCTGAAAATTTAGCAACAGGCCAAACAATTGTGATTGTTCAACCTGAAGTGCTTTATACTGTCCAGGCCGGTGATTCTTTGGAGAGCATTGCAAAACAGCATGGTACTACACCAATGGAATTATTAAGAAATAATCCCTATCTTTCCGACATGGAATTTTTGTATGCCGGTGAAACTATAGTTATAAGCTATCAGACGAATAGAAAAAGAACAATTGCCACTATTGGTTATACTTTTTCATATATCGATAGATCTGTTTTAATAAAAACACTTCCTTTCTTAACTTACCTGACTATATTCAATTATAGGACTACAAGTGAAGGCGAAATTATCTCAAATGCCGACGATACTGAAATTATACAGCTAGCTAAAGCATTTGATGTTGCACCCATGATGTTTATTTCCACTATGACGGAAGAGGGAATCGTCAGCCGTGAAGTGACCTATAATATTATAAATAACCCTACTGTGCAGGATCGCTTTATTGATAACGCTCTTTACATATTAAGAACGAAAGGTTTTTATGGTATAAATATATATGCCGAAAACGTAACCAATGGCAACATAGACAGCATTGCAGCATATTTGAAAAAAGCCTCTGCAATATTTCATTCAGAAGGTTATAAGGTGCTGGTTACCATTACACCGGCAACGAATGTAGATATCCCAGGCGTCAATTTTGAAAGATTAGACTATTCAAAATTATCTGAATATGCAGATGGAATTATATTTTCTTCTTATGACTGGGCAAGGTCTTACAGCTATCCAAGCGCAATATTTCCGGTTAATATCTTAAGAGAATTGTTAGATTATGTGGTTAGCATCATTCCCCCGGAGAAAATTTTTCTAGGAGTCACCGCTCTGGGTTATGACTGGACACTTCCATATGTTCCCGGTGCTACAGAAGCCGTTGTAATATCTAATAATAGTGCGGTACAAATTGCAGCAGAAAACAAAATCCCAATACAATTTAATGAAGTAGCACAGTCATCATACTTCTACTATATTGATAGCGATGGGATTCTGCATGTAGTATGGTTTAAAGATGCAAGAAGCTTTAATGCAAGGACTGGACTTATAGAGGAATACAATCTTCAAGGTATATCTATTTGGACTATTATGAGATTCGATACCAGAATGTGGCTTATTATTAATAATCAATATTACATCCAGAAATTATAAATAACCATGAAGGCAGTTTGTAAAGAACTTTTTAAAAGCGGGCCGGGAATTGAACTGACCCCAATAAGTTGGATTTTTAGGTCTGACTTATTGGAGTCACATCAAATACCGGATACCCGCTTTATTAATTTAGTTAATCGGATATTCGCAATCCTTTTTACTACTTGCTCACAGCATGCCCCGCTTCACCGGGCAGAACCTCATAGCTGCTATTGCAGCTTGTCAAAAGGGGTTCCCCCCCTTCTGACGCAGGTAAATCCCACTCCCCGCTTATACCTTTAAGGCATTGAATTGGGGGACTTACTAGATGAGGTTAAAAGTTAGTAAGCAGCCTGAATAAATTGACCACATTCACCTGGCCGTATCCCCATATGTTATTGGGATAGGTGTATGAGCTGGACCGCGTCGCCCCTCTTACCATCAACCGGTCAACAGAAATTCCATTCATTGTACTATAATTCCCCCTCACAATGGTCCACTCAAAGACCATGGAAATAATGCCGGCTGCATGGGCAGCGGCAGCTCCTGTTCCGGTCACAGAACCATACCCGCCCCCGGGGACCGCACAAGTAAGCTGGTAACCGGGAGCCGCAATATCCGGCTTGATAAAGCCCGTTCTTGTATAACCCCTGCTTGATTCACCAAGAATCGAGTTATTCATTTGATTATAGGCGGTCACAGTCAGCTGGCGATTGCCGTTTCCAGGTGAAGTGATCGTAGTATCCGGTGAGTAATTAAGGAAATAGGTCTGGTCGGATATGAGACCGTGCGAAGGAAGCCATGAATGAAAAGACAAGGGCTCATTTTCAACGCTTCTGATCCGTATACGCCAGATTCCGGGAACCGTGTTCTGAAAACGCAACAGGATCATCTGGTCTCCGGTTTCCTCTTCAAAAACATAATTATTGACATAAAGGGTAGTTGGAGAGAATACAAAGTTGAATATTCTGCAACCGCCGATCGTAGGATAAATCTGTTGTGTAGATTCCCTGTTTGGTGAGGATATATCAACGGAAACCCTTCCTAGAGAATGTGACCAGATTTCCATAGCAAATTTTTTATCATCTTCCCCTATTCTTAACTCGAAGTCATTGTAAAAGGGTTCCAGCGGAGTGAAGTTATAATAATGCCTGCGGCCGTTTCCCTCGTTACCGGCAGAAACGGATATGCCGACGCCGGTCTGCAATACCAGGTCATTTAAGTAACCGCTTAGGGCACTATTCCCATCATGACCTCCCTGGTTACTCCCAACGGCGAAGCAGGTGACTACAGGGCGGTTAAATCTTTCCTGAATGGTAAGGGAATAACGAAAACCAAGCATAAGATCCGATTCTTGAAAACATAAATCATCTTCGGGTACAAAATAAAAGTTCTTTAGATTTTGTTTTGCTTC
>DEYX01000250.1 GCA_002365025.1 Hungatella sp. UBA3147
CCTGGGTGAACTCCGGATTATCTGCAATAGCCCGGTTCCAGCGGCCATGCACAGCTTCTATGGAATGATCTTCCATGTAGATGGAATTGGTTCCGTGGCTCTCATTATCTGCTTCGTCAATGACATAGAAGCCGTACCCATCGCACAGCTGGTAAAACTGAGGCCCATTGGGATAGTGACTGGTACGGATAGCATTAACATTATGCTCCTTCATGATCCTTAAGTCTTTTTTCATCTGTTCCAGGCTGATGACAGACCCTGTCACCGGATCACTGTCATGGCGGTTGACACCATGGAATTTGATCTTCTCTCCGTTAAAATAAACCACTCCGTTTTTTACGGTGATTTCCCTGATTCCCAGGCGGTCCACGATCACTTCATTCTGGCATTCCAGAACAAGGGTATAAAGGTAGGGCTGCTCCGCATTCCAAAGCACCGGATTATCTATGGTCAAAAGAAGGCTGCCATCCTGTGGGATTCCTTCCTGGCTGGCTGCCAGCTCTCCCTGGGGATCATATACCAACGCTTTTATTGGGACGTCTTTCCCAAAAAAGGTGACTGCTGCCTGGATATAAGCCTGATTCTCTACCCTGGAGGTTGTGAAAAAATAATCAAAAATTCCCTCTTCCGGCCTTTTTAAAAGATACACGTCCCGGAAAATGCCGGTCATGCGGAATTTATCCTGATCTTCCAGATAGCTTCCGTCGCACCATTTTAAAACAAGGACAGCTAAGGTGTTTTCTCCCTCACGGATCAGACTTGTCACATCAAACTCGCTGGTGGAATGGGATACCTGGCTGTATCCCACATAGCTTCCGTTCAGCCACACATAAAAACAGGAATCCACTCCTTCAAAGTTTATGTAAGCTCTGGGAGCATTCTCGTCCCTTTCATAGATAAAATGGCGGACATAAGCCCCGCATGGGTTTTCACCCGGTACATAGGGTGGGTCCATGGGGAAGGGGTAGCGGATATTGGTATATTGGTGCCTGTCATATCCATAATTCTGGAAACAGCCGGGAACCGGGATATCATCATAATTTACGGTATCATAGCCTTCCTGGAAAAACTCCTCTTTTACATCATAAATGCTGTCAAAATAGCAGAATTTCCATGTCCCGTTTAAGAGTTTAAACCGGTCAGAATTTTCCCTGTATTCCACAAGGTCAAATCGCGCCTGGGAAGCAGGTATGTAGTAGGACCTGTTTGGCATGGTGTTCTCATGAAGCAATTGGAGATTTTCATAATGTTTGGGTACGATCATGGTTGAATCCTCCTTCTTTTATTACCTTTATTATAAAATGTAAGGATAGAAAATCCATATCTCCAATTAGACAAACTATGCACAAAATGATACTGTTGTTTTTTTAATTTCTGTAAATGCGTACTTTTCCGCTTAAATCCAAGGGTTTAATGGCTTTGTACTTCCCTAACCTTCACTAACCAAAAACAGTCAAAACTAAGTATCATGCAGTCAAAATGCAGTCAGAAAATGATATAATCTACTTCATACAAAAAGCGGGCCGAATACCGGATACCTGCCTCATTATATTAACCTAGTAATCCCACTTATTTTCGTTTTCTTCTTTACAGCACGGAGCACATCTACCACCTTCTCGGAAACCTTCTTGAAAACCCTCTCGAAAACCTTCACAAAAACAAATTCTTTTTTCTTCTGTGCAAGGATCAAAGTTGTTGCGTTCATATTCGCGTTTGGGCTCGCATTCGCCGGCCAATCCTGGATACTGCAATGCTTTAACTTGCAACTGCCCATGCTAAATGCCTAAATATTCCATAATTTACCATCTAAACTACCATTTGATCTGTCTTATAATTCATCTGGAGGTGATGACCGTGGATTCAAAAGAAGAAAAAAAGCTGGCTGCAGAATTTGAATGGTTAAAAAAGATCAGCGAAGTTTCTGAAACTCCTGAAGCTCCACCAAAAGAATTTAAAAAAATACTGGAAGAAATGGAGCGGAGATGTATCAGGCCCAAAATTCGTAATGAGCTAAAAAATTATCATTGTGGAGACGATTAACGGAACCCTTCTTCTATTCTGCCAGTCCCGGATACTGCAGCGCCCCATTATGATCCGGCGTTTATATTACCGGTTCCGTTGCCATCTTTTCGCCCTGTTCTAAAGGGAACACATCGGATCCCCGCCTAGTTGAGTATAGAAATCTACAAGTATTGCTTTCACTTCCATAATTGTGAAATAATACCCATAAATTTAAGAAAAAATTAATCCCAGCTACTGAGCTTCTAAAACTCAGTATGTTAAATAAACCCCTGGATTATAATTTCCGGGGGCGCCCTCCTGTTACTTAGAGTCCCTAAAATTTAATCTTCCTTTCTGCCAAGCAGAAACAATTATAACTCCTATTTTATTAAATATTAGTAAGCAGCCTGAATAAATTGACCACATTCACCTGGCCGTATCCCCATATGTTATTCGGATAGATATATGAGATGGACCGCGTCGCCCCTCTCATCATCAATCGGCTGACAGAGAGTCCGTTCATTGTGTTATAATTTCCCCTTACAATGGTCCATTCAAAGACCATGGAAATAATGCCGGCTGTATGGGCGGAGGCAGCTCCTGTTCCGGTCACATATCCATACCCCCCTCCGGGAAGCGCACAAGTAAGCTGGTAACCAGGAGCTGCAATATCCGGTTTAATAATGCCCATTCTTGTATAACCCCTGCTTGATTCACCAAGTATAGAGTTATCAAGTTGGTTATAGGCAGTCACCGTCAGCTGGCGAATGCCGTTTCCTGGTGAAGTGATCGTAGTATCCGGCGAGGAATTAAGAAAAAATGTCTGGTTGGATATGAGACCGTCCGAAGGAAGCCATGCATGATAGGCTAATGGCTCATTTTCAATACTCCTGATCCGTATATGCCAAATTCCAGGGATGGTGTTCTGAAAACGCACAAAGATCATCTGGTCTCCAGTCTCCTCTTCAAATATATAATTATTGACATAAATGGTAGTAGGTGAGAACACAAAGTTGATTATTCTGCAACCGCCGATCGTAGGATAAATCTGTTGTGTAGATTCCCTGTTTGGGGAGGATATGTCAATGGAAACCCTTCCTAGAGAATGTGACCAGATTTCCATAGCAAATTTTTTATCATCTTCTCCTATTCTAAATTCCAAGTCATTATAATAAGGCTCTACTAAGGTGGAATTAAAGTAATGTCTTTGGTTATTTCCCTCGTTGCCGGCAGAGACGGATACTCCGATTCCGGACTGTAATACCAGATCATTTAGGTAGCCACTTAGAGCACCTCTCCCATCATGTCCTCCCTGGCTGCTTCCTACGGCGAAGCAGGTGACTACGGGGCGGTTAAATCTTTCCTGAATGGTAAGGGAATAACGAAAACCAAGCATAAGATCAGATTCTTGAAAACATAAAGCATCTTCGGGTACAAAATAAAAGCTCTTTAGATTTTGTTTTGCTTC
>DEYX01000295.1 GCA_002365025.1 Hungatella sp. UBA3147
ACGTTGACTGCCCAGGACACGCGGATTACGTTAAAAACATGATCACTGGTGCTGCTCAGATGGACGGCGCTATCTTAGTTGTAGCTGCTACCGATGGTGTTATGGCTCAGACCAGAGAGCACATCCTGCTTTCCCGTCAGGTAGGCGTTCCTTACATCGTTGTATTCATGAACAAGTGCGATATGGTTGACGATGAAGAATTACTTGAATTAGTAGATATGGAAATCCGTGAGCTGTTAAACGAGTATGAATTCCCAGGTGATGATACACCAATCATCCAGGGTTCTGCTTTAAAGGCTCTTGAAGATCCTACCGGCTCTTGGGGCGACAAGGTTCTTGAATTAATGAAGGCAGTAGATGAGTGGATTCCAGATCCTGTACGTGAAACAGATAAGCCATTCTTAATGCCAATTGAGGACGTTTTCTCAATCACAGGCCGTGGTACCGTTGCTACTGGTAGAGTAGAGCGTGGTACCTTACACGTATCTGATGAAGTTGAAATCGTTGGTATTCATGAGGAGACACGTAAGGTTGTTGTAACCGGTATCGAGATGTTCCGTAAGCTGCTTGACGAAGCTCAGGCTGGTGATAACATCGGTGCATTACTTCGTGGTGTTCAGAGAACTGATATCGAAAGAGGTCAGTGTCTGGTTAAGCCAGGTTCTGTAAAGTGCCACAAGAAGTTTACCGCTCAGGTTTACGTTTTAACAAAAGATGAAGGTGGACGTCATACTCCTTTCTTCAACAACTACAGACCTCAGTTCTACTTCAGAACAACTGACGTTACTGGTGTTTGCGATTTACCAGCTGGTACAGAGATGTGTATGCCTGGAGATAACGTAGAAATGTCTGTAGAGCTGATTCATCCGGTAGCTATGGAGCAGGGTCTTCGTTTCGCTATCCGTGAAGGCGGCCGTACAGTAGGTTCCGGTAGAGTTGCTACTATCGTTGAATAATTAAAAATTGAAGCCGAGCCCTTTATTTATAAAGGGTTCGGCTTTTTCTTTTGTCCAAGTTGTGTATACCAATTTGTTTTATACAGCCGGAGCATTTTTTGTATTAAAATACATATATTTTATGCTTATTATTACTTCACAAGAGTGCCGGAAGCTGGGGGAATTCCAGACGCTGGCAAAATAATTTACTGTTTTAAGTAGCGCCTTATCTTACCAGGACGAGGGCGTTACTTTTTGTGTTTTAAAAAGAGTGATAATTGCTCCCTTTTTTGTTCGAGGTGGAACTATATTACAATTAAAGTTTTTAATCATACGAATATTTTACTGCAGAATGCACAAATCCACTCAATGTTTGTTGTGTTTTTTACTAAAATTATAAATGTAAAAATGTTACTAATGTACAAATCGTATTATATTTACTCAAAAAAGGACATAAGTCCTTTAGATACTGAAAAGTTATTGCTATAATGTGAATATTTCAGGGGTATCAGAGATATAAGTCCTTTTATGATGGATAAGACTTGAAATGAAAGAGGTAGGATGGATGAATAAAATTTTAGACATTGTAACATCAAAGAACCTGACTTATGAGCAGAAAGTTGTGGCTTTGGCCCATGCGGCGGAAAATAGTCTGGAGGTGCTTTCCATACCGGAAGCAACCCGTCATTACATGGACACCGGTGCGATTTGCGATCTGGATGAAGGGCACGCGCCTTACCGTCCCAGATATGTGATGCCGGACTATGAAAAAGCAGTAAAAAACGGCTGTGAATTTTTACAGCTTGAGGCGCCTAAGGATCTGGACGAAGTATTACAGTTTCTGACGATTCTGTACCGCCACGTTCCCTCTATCACCAGCTATCCCGTTTATCTTGGTAATATTGATAAACTGATAGAGCCGTTTCTTGAAGGGGTTACGGATGAGGAAGCGGAAAAAAAGCTGAAGCTTTTCCTCGTTTATTTAGACCGGACCATAACCGATGGC
Source organism: Hungatella sp. UBA3147 (assembly GCA_002365025.1). GTDB lineage: Bacteria > Bacillota > Clostridia > Lachnospirales > Lachnospiraceae > Lacrimispora. The sequence continues at coordinate 1,942 of DEYX01000295.1, forward strand.
TTCTGCCATGCCAATTTGGGACCGGAAGAGACAAGAGCGGGCCGCCTGGTTTTAAAACTTGAAAAAGAACTTCAAAATGCTGTTCCAAATTTAACGCTGAAATATGATAAGGACATTACGCCGGATTCTTATGCAGAGCTTGCCCTTTATACCTCTCTGTACTGTGCAAACCCGGCGATCTGCAATCACAAGATGCACAAAGCCACTTACGGTGATTATGGAATATCAAGTTGTTATAATATCCTTCCCATTGGCGGTGGTTCCTACACATTATCGAGAATCGTCCTTCCAAGGCTTGCTGCAGAAGCAACGAACAGGGAGCAGTTTTTAACAGAGCTATTGCCTGATTGTCTTTCCCGTATGGGAGACTATATGAATGAAAGAATCCGTTTCCTTGTAGAAGAATCCAATTTCTTTGAGATCTCATTCCTTTCTAAGGAAGGCTTTATTTCCAGGGATAAGTTCCTTGCCATGTTCGGAGTCGTCGGGTTGGCGGAATGCACCAACATGCTGATGGAAGATCCGGAGAAAACATATGGTCACAATGCAGAAGCTGATGACTTAGCAGAGCAGATCATGAAGGTGATTGCGGATTATGCTGGTACTGCAAATGCCTTATATTCAGAGGTTTTTGACAATCATTTTGCCCTTCACGCCCAGGTCGGTATCGATTCGGACCATGGCATTACCTCAGGCGTGCGGATCCCGGTTGGAATGGAGCCGGAGCTCATGTATGACCACCTTCGTCACAGCGCCAGGTTCCACAAGTTTTTCCCGACTGGCTGCGCGGATATCTTCTCTTTTGATCCCACAGGAAGAAACAATCCGGCCGCAATGCTGGATATCGTAAAAGGAGCGTTTTCTCTGGGAGACAAATATATAAGCTTCTATGCTTCTGACAGCGATCTGGTACGGATCACGGGATACCTGGTTAAACGGAGCGAAATGGAAAAATATTATGAAGGCGAAGCCGTACTTCAGAATACGGTGCATCTGGGCGGTGACAATTACCGCAATGCCCATCTTGAGAACCGGAAGGTAAGGGGGCTGCAGTGAGAGCCGCGATCAACAAAATGATTCCCTTAAGTGTGGTAGACGGGCCG
>DEYX01000113.1 GCA_002365025.1 Hungatella sp. UBA3147
GAGGGCGGTAAGGTACGGGGCTCTGAGGATGAACAGAAGGAAATTTATAAAAAGCAGGTTGAAATGTTTGGAAAGATCGATTATATTCAGGGTACTGCGCCCTGGATTCTATTTGATTACCGGACGCCGAAACGGCTTGGAAAGTATCAAAAGGGATACAACATCAAGGGTCTTGTAACAGCGGACCGGATGCGGGAGAAGCCTGCCTTTTTAATCATGAAGGAATATTACGAGGAGGTAAGAAAGCGTGAACAGACAGATGGAGACTTTGCTTAAAGAAAAAAAGGAACTCACAGAGGCAAAGTGCCTGGAGGCCATGGATTTCGCCGTTAAGCAGGTGAAGGATAATTTAAAAGATTTTACGGATTCCTTTAAAAAAGCGTACAGCGAGGATGGATTCTATCATCCAACTCCCAATGTAAACTGGACCACCGGCTTCTGGACCGGACAGATATGGCTGGCTTATGAGTGGAGCAAGGCAGAAGAACTGAAAATGGCCGGACAGATCCAGGCGAAAAGCTTTTTAGACCGGATCGACCGCAAGGTGGAAGTGGATCATCATGATATGGGTTTTTTGTATACCCCTTCCTGTGTGGCTGCCTATAAACTGGTGGGTGATGAAACCGCAAAGGAAGCGGCAATTAAGGCGGCAGACCAGCTGATCAGCCGTTTTCAGCCGGTGGGTGAGTTTATTCAGGCCTGGGGGCCCATGAACCAGCGGGAAAATTACCGCTTTATCATTGACTGCTTATTAAACCTCCCTTTATTATATTGGGCCACGGAAGAAACCGGAGACCAGAAATACCGCGGGATAGCGGAAAAGCACATCCATACTGCCATTGCAAATGTCATAAGGGAGGACTATTCCACCTGGCATACGTTTTTCATGAACATGGAGACAGGGGAGCCGGATCATGGGGCTACCTGCCAGGGATATAAAGATGGCTCTGCCTGGGCCAGAGGACAGGCCTGGGGAATCTATGGATGCGCCCTTGCTTACCGGTATACAAAGCGGCCGGAATACATTGAAGATTTCAAGCATGTGACCGGATATTTCTTAGATCACCTTCCTTCGGATCTGGTACCTTACTGGGATCTGGAATTTGGTGAAGGCTCTGAGGAGCCGAGGGATTCTTCCTCAGCTTCCATTGCAGCCTGCGGAATGCTTGAAATGGCAAAGTATATGGATGTGTCTGACGCCGCCTGCTACGTATCCATAGCAAAAAAGATCATGGAGTCCGTTGTGGAACATTATGCGGTTAAGGATTTACAGGAATCCAATGGACTGGTGCTTCACAGCACGTATTCCAAGAAATCTTCTTACAATACCTGCACACCGGAAGGTGTGGATGAGTGCAACATCTGGGGAGATTATTTCTACATGGAGGCCTTAACCAGGCTGTCTAAAGATTGGAATCCATATTGGTAATATTCGAAATAATTCGAAAAGAGGCGAATATAGATGAAACTTGAAACAAAACAGGATTTTAGGCAATGGATGTTCCAGGTGTTAAATCCTTTAAAGCCATTGTACAGCAAAGGGTGTGCCAGGCTTTCCCTTGGAGACAGCGGTGTCACATATCCTAAGGTGAGCATAGAGATGGAGGCATTTTCCCGGCCGTTGTGGGCACTGGTTCCCTTATGGCTTGGGGGAGGCAAGGGATTTGAGGAGATTTATCAGAAAGGCCTTGCAAGCGGCACCGATCCTTCTCATCCGGAATACTGGGGCGGTTTTAAGGATTATGACCAGCGGTTTGTGGAAATGGCGGCCATTGCCAGCGGCTTGATTTTTACTCCGGAAAAATTATGGGAGCCTTTAAGCGGGGAAGAAAAACAGAATCTGGCAAAATGGCTTTACGGAATCAATGAATATATCATACCTGACTGCAACTGGCAGTTTTTCATGATTCTGGTGAACGTTGCTTTGCAAAAGCTGGGCTGCCGGTATAGTAAAGAACGGCTGGCTTCCGGTCTTGAAAAAATCGAAAGCTATTATATTGAGGATGGCTGGTACCGGGATGGAGGTTCCAGTCAGAAGGATTATTACATTTCCTTTGCCATTCATTATTACGGGCTTTTGTATGCGGTGGCAATGGAGGAGGAAGAGCCGGAACGGTGCCTCCTGTTTAAGGAGCGGGCAAAGCGGTTTGCCAGAGATTTTATATACTGGTTTGACGAAAACGGATCCGCTCTCCCTTACGGAAGAAGCCTGTCCTACCGTTTTGGAGAAGCCGCCTTCTGGTCTGCCTATGTATTTGCAGGGCTTGATGATATTCCAGCAGGAGTTGTAAAGGGAATCCTGGCACGCCATTTAAACTGGTGGACGGAGCAGAAGATCTTTGACCGTGACGGCGTGCTGACCATTGGGTACGGATATCCCAACTTAGTTATGGCGGAACGCTACAATGCACCAGGCTCCCCTTACTGGGGGATGAAGACCCTTTTGTGTCTTGGCCTTCCCGATGATCATCCATTCTGGTCTGCAAAGGCGGAGGACTTCCCAAAGCTGGAACCGGTTAAAATGTTAAAACAGGCGGATATGGTGATGCATCACCATGGAAAGGATGTGATTGCCTATCCGGCAGGAGTCTGTGAGAAATACGGACACGGCCATGTACCGGAGAAGTACTCCAAGTTTGCTTACTCCACCCGGTTTGGATTTTCCGTTGCAAAAAGTCAGATCGTGCTTCATGAAAATGCTCCGGATTCTTCCCTGGCCTTTGTGATTGACGGAGATGATTACGTATTCGTCCGGAAATACAGTGACTCCTATGAGGTTTTGGAAGACCGGGTGGTCAGCAGATGGCATCCCTTCCAGGGGATTACGGTTACCTCTACCATTATTCCGAAAGAGTACGGCCATTTAAGGATCCATGAAATTGAGAGCCAATATGACTGTATCGCCTATGACTGCGGTTTTTCTGTGGAAAAATTCACGGAAAATTATGAGCAGAAGGCAGAGGGGAAGGGAGCGTTTGTATCCTCCGGAGAACAGGACTGTATGGTATCCGGCGAAGGACCGAAGGCGGCAGGCCTGGTAATAGAGGCTGATCCCAATACCAATGTGCTTTATCCCAATGCTTCCATACCGGCAGTTTCCTATCGCATTAAAAGAGGGGAAACCATTCGGCTGGAAACAAAGGTGGAAAGTATGATCCGATAGAATGATGCATTGATTTTAATGTTTTTCCGCTGTATAATAAAGTCATAAGCAGGCAGCAGCGAGGAGGGCGTAAGAAGATGTGGATGAATAAAAAGCAGAAATTAAAGGCTTCTTATTATAACAGCTTCTTCGCCCTCATCGTGATTCCTATTCTTTTTATAATCTTACTGTCCATCCTCATTATTCGTACCATGATGGTGGATTCCGCAGTTTTAGGCATCCGGCGTGCCCAGGATAATATCGCCTCCACTCTGGGGGGCGAAGTAAAGGATGTATCTCTTCGTTTATCCCATTTCGTATATGTCAATGACAATGAAGTTATAAAAAATGCAGCAAAGACCAATACAAAAGATTTGGCAGAAAAATACCTGTATACAAAGATCCTGACCGAATCCTTTCATTATGCCATGGTTCCGGTGCAGGACATCCTGTCTGCCGTATTTTATATGAAAGACGGGGACCATACGTATATGAAGGATGATATCACCTTAGGCATGGAGGAACTGAGGGCCTCCTCCTGGTATCAGGAGGCTTTGGCAGCACCTAACGTGGTAAAGGTAGGTTTTTATGACCGCAGTGTAACCAATTCCAGAAAAAATGCCTATACCCTGACCATTGCCGCAGGCCTGTCACCCGGAATGGATGTAGACCGGGACGGGGTCATAGAGATGACGGCGCTGTTTGTTTCATCCAGGACCGGGGGGCTGATAAAAGATTATAATAAGGAACGGCTGCTTGGATCTACCATGATTGTGGACAAGTCAGGAAAGGTTATTTTCGATGCAGAAGATACGATGGCTCTTTTGCCCCGGAATATTTCCCTGGAGCAGCCCAAATTCCGGTATCAGGCAAATGGCAGACGATTTATGGGAGTGGTGACCGAAGAACCGGTGACCGGCTTAAAGATCATCAGCGTCGTGTCATATGAAGCTCTTACAAGAAGCTTTAACAGGACTGCAGCCGTTATTGTAGCGGTTACACTTTTCCTGTTTGCACTGTTTTACCGTTTTTCCAGCTATTTCTTAAAAAGCATCATTGACCCCATCCATCATACGGTTGAGGGCATGAAAAAGGTGGAGGAGGGAAATCTTCTTGTTCATGTGGAACCAAAAGGGCAGGAAGAACTGCGCCTGATGATCCATTCCTTTAACCGTATGACAAGACGGTTAAAGCAGCTGATACAGGAAAATGAGGAACAGCAGCAGAAAAAGCATGAGGCAGAAATCAGGGCGCTGCAGTCTCAGATTAATCCTCACTTTCTGGTGAATTCCTTAAATTCTATCCGGTTTATCGCACAGATGTCAAAGTATGAGTCCATTGCCCGCATGGCGGAGGCGCTCATAAAAATATTATCCTGCTCCTTCCGCAGCAATACGGGATTTTATTCATTAAAAGAGGAGCTGGAGGTTTTAGACAGTTTTATCTATCTGATGAAAATTCGTTATTCCGACGGGTTTGATATAAAATATGAAATAGAGGAATCCTGCCTTTCCTGTCTGGTTCCCCGGCTTATTTTACAGCCTGTAGTGGAAAATTCCATAGTCCATGGTTTTAGCGGCCTGATGGATGAAATGGGAAGTATCTGGTTGACGGCTCGTGAAGCAGATGGATTTCTGTTCCTGGAGATCCGGGATAACGGAAAGGGAATGTCTGATGAAGAGATGAGCCGGATTCTGAATGGGGAAGAGGAAAAGGAAGGGAAAAAGGATCATGTAAGCATTGGAATTACTAATGTAAAAACCAGGCTCACGCTTAATTATGGCGAAAGCTGTGAATTTGAGATGGAAAGCGGAAAAGGCCGGTTCACAAGAACCTCCATCCGCATTCCCATAAGAAGAAAGGAACCGGAAGACTAATGAGAAATGTCCTGATCGTGGATGACGATACTATAGTACGGATTACCCTGCGCTCTCTGATCAACTGGGAAGAGATGGGGTATCAGATTGTCGCGGATGCCATTCATGGCCAGCAGGCATTGGAATATATCAAGGATTATCCGGTGGATTTAGTAATCACCGATATGAAAATGCCGGTTATGGATGGGATCGGCCTATTAGAGGAGCTAAACCGCTTAAAAACCATGCCGGCAGTACTGGTTTTAAGCGGTTATGATGATTTCAAGCTGGTCAGGGATGCCTTCCGTCTGGGGGCCTGCGATTACCTGTTAAAGACCGGATTAACAGAGGAAACCCTTGCAGCCATGCTGAAACGTTTGGATGAAGAAGTCTTTCGCGATCACAGCGATGAAACAGGGGAAGAGAAAAATCCGGTGGTAAAAGTGCCGGATTCTGTACTTCTTGTAGATATGGCCATGGGAAGGCGGTCCCTTGATGAGACTTTTTTTTACCAGGAATACCTGGTGATGCAATTTGAAATAGAAGACTTTCATAAGGCATCGGCCCGTTTTGGAGAGGATTTTGAAGAAGAACTGATAAAGCCCATGTTGGAGCTGGCCGGACAGATACCCAGGGTGGCTTCCCGCTGCATTCTTGGAGCAGTGGCGCCTTCCCGCTATTGTTTGCTGTACCGCATCACCGATCCGGAGCAGTATAGGGAAAATGCAGTTTCCGCCTGTAAGCAGTTATGCAATGTATGGAAGCACTTTATGAACCTCTCCGTTTCCGCAGGGATCAGCAGACCGGGAAATGGCACAAAGGATTTCTTAAACCGGTTTGAAGAGGCAGGAGAGCAGTTAAGGCTAAAGTATTTAAAAGGGAAAGGGAAGATCTGCGATCCATGGGAAAAAGATACGGTCTCCTTCCAGCAGGTCCGGCAGGCCGGACAGGATTATGGAAAGCTTTTAAAAGGTCTGATGGTAGGCGATGAACTGGCCGTATGGACGGAGAAGAAAGGTTTCTTTTCAGAACTTTATAAAATGGAATTAAAAGCTGCCAAAGAGGTCTGTCTCCATCTCATCTGCAGCATAGCCTGGCAGCTTTCGGATAACCACGATGATATCAGCGCCCTGTTTGCGGAAGAAGTCAATTATTATGAGAAAATCAGTCGTTTGGATGAAATGCGGAGCCTGGAATTATGGCTGAATAATTATTTCCGCTGGATCATGGATTATAATGCCCACCATGCAGACCGGAAGCAGGCGGATATGATGATTCGGGCAAAACGGTTCATTATGGACAATTATGCCAATCCGGAGCTGACACTGGGAAGTGTGGCAAGTTTTATTGGTTTGAATGAAAAATATTTCAGCACCAGATTTACGAAAGAAGAAGGGATGACCTTCAGTAACTATTTGACCGAGGTCCGCATTCGAAAGGCAAGGGAGCTGATGGAGACAACGGATTTAAAGATTTATGAAATCAGTCAGAGCGTTGGCTATAACAGTGTGGAGCATTTTACCAGAGTATTTAAAAAACTGTGCAAAGTAAGTCCGGGCGGGTACCGGAAATAAAGACCTGACGATAGATCAAGTTTTCAAACCATATCTCATGGAGAAGGCTGTTTTGAAATGGTAAGATACTATCATCAAAACAAGGGAGGTATTACAGAAATGAGAAAACGAGTGTTGGCTTTGGGGCTTTGTGCAGCAATGGCAATAGGGGTTATGACCGGTTGTTCCTCATCAAATGGAGCCGGGGAAACTCCAAAAGAAACCACGGCTAAAGGTCAGGATGAGGCCCCGGCAGAAGCGGGAAAACCGGAGGCAAAGGAAGACTTAAAAGGCAGTCTGGTATTTGCCATATGGGACAACAACCTGATGGATTATATTGATGAAAATGATATGGTTGGGAAATTCCAGGAGAAATATCCCAATGCAGATATTGAAGTAGAAAAGATCAAGGATGATTCCGAGTACTGGAATGCCATGAAGATGAGAACATCAGCAAACCAGCTTCCGGATGTTATGTTTAACAAGCCCTTCACCTTATCCAGGTTCAAGGACTATCTGGTGGATTTATCCGGGCTGGAAGCAGCGAAAAACAACGAGCTGGCCTCCGGATACGCAATGGATGGCAAGGTTTTGGGAATTCCAATGACAGCGGGTTATGAATACGTTTATTATTGGAAAGACATGTTTAAGGAAGCCGGTGTAGAGGTTCCCACCACATGGGAAGATTTTGAGAAAACAGCTCAGACCCTTCAGGATTATTATGGGAAAAACGACCCGGATTTCATGGCTATCGCTCTTGGCGCAAAGGATGAATGGCCGGATTATCCTTACATGGAATTTATGCCTGCACTTCAGGGCGGCAATGGACAGAACTGGAACGACATGGCAAAGACAGACGCTCCGTTCGCAGATGGAACCGATATTAACAAGGCATACAATAAGGTTAACAGCTTATTCAGCAAAAATGTGTTCGGTAAAGATCCACTTGGCATGGGCAACGATCAGGTAACATCTCTGTTTGCCCAGAAAAAAGCGGCTATCATTGCTCTGGGAGACTGGGGCCTGCAGAACATTCAGAGCGGTACCGATGATGCTTCGGAACTTGGCACCTTCTACCTTCCGGTAAGAGATTCCAAAGACGATCCTTTCCGGGTTATCGTACAGGGCGACTCCTTTATGGGGGTAACCACTCACAGCAAGAATCCGGAGCTGGCAAAGGCTTTCGTAGAATGGTTTTACAGCGAAGAATGGTACCCGGGATATATCAATTATGTAACCAGTGCATCTTCCATGAAGAACTTCCCCAAGGAAAAAGACCCGATTCTTGCCCAGTCAGATGAGCAGCAGCCGGATAAGGAACTGGTTATGTATGACGGCGGCGGAGACAACTTCCAGGCGATCCAGAACGATATTGCATTTGATTACAAGAAGCTGGGTGCCCAGATGTTTACCAAGGACTTTGATTTAAAAGCGGAACTGGATGGACTCAATACAAAATGGGCGGAAGCCAGAACCAAGCTTGGAATAAAATAAACAGAGTGGAAAGGGGGACAGGGTGAGGAAGCCCTGCCCCCCTTTTCTTCCAAGGACTTAAATCAGGAGGTATCTATGAATTCTCTGGAAAAACAGAAAAAAAGATTTATTATATGCGCCCTTGTCATTCCTATGGTACTGCTCATCGGGTTTGTGGTGTTTCCGGCCTTTGACTTAATCCGCATGAGCTTTACAAACTGGGACGGATACTCCAAAACCTATGATCATATCGGTTTTGGCAATTACACAGCCATGTTTCGGAACAAAGACTTATGGTTGTCCCTCCGTAACAATGGGGTGTATTTTTTCGGGCATCTGATATTCATTCCCATTGAGCTGATGTTTGCAGTGCTTTTGACCTCAAGGCTTAGGGCGTCAAAATTCTATAAAACCATGGTTTTTATGCCGTATATCATCAACGGGGTTGCAATTTCCTATGCCTTTTCCTATTTCTTTTCTCCTATAAACGGAGCATTTGATGAGATATTAACTTTATTTCATCTGGAGAGCCTGATAAGAAACTGGCTGTCCGACCCTAAAATTGTCAATTTCGTGCTGGCCTTTGTCTCCCTGTGGAGATTTTCCGGGTACCATGTCATCCTTTTTATGGCCGCCCTGCAGTCTCTTCCCCAGGATGTACAGGAAGCAGCCAGAGTGGATGGAGCAAATGCGTGGCAAATGTTCAAGTACATTCAGATACCGTCTATTATGCTCATGGTAGATTTTGTCCTTTTCGACAACATCCGGGGCGCTCTTCAGGTGTTTGATATCCCCTATGTCATGACAAGCGGAGGACCGGGATATGCTTCCTCCACCTTTACGCTCTATACCATTGATACGGCCTTTAAATACAGTAACTTTGGCCTTGCTTCCACCATGGCGGTGGCGATTATGGTCATGATCGTTGTCATTTATCTGGTTCAGAACAAGATCATTCACGGAATTCTGAAGGGGGGAAGAAAATAAGATGAAAAGACGTACAATGGAACAGGGATTAAAACAGATCATTTGCATGGGAATGGTCCTGGTCGTTTTGGCGCCTATCCTTCTGACCCTGTTTGCCGCTTTCAAGACAAAGGCGGATATGGTGAATACCTCTCCCCTGCTTTTGCCGCCCATGGAAAGAATCACATTTTCAAACTTTCAAAAGGTGGTGGGAGATAAATATCTCCTGATAGGTTTTAAGAATACGGGTATTATACTTACAGTCAGCATTCTGTTTAATGTGCTGTTTGGAACCATAACCGCATTTATTCTGGAGCGCTTTGAGTTTAAGCTTAAAAAAGTAATTATGAGCCTTTTTTTCCTGGGCATGCTGATTCCAAGCTTTGTAACGGAAATTGCCAGATTTAAAATCATTAACGGTATTGGCCTTTACAATACGCTTGGGGCACCCATCGTGATTTATGTGGCATCGGATCTGATGCAGCTTTATATTTACCGGCAGTTTATTTCTACCCTTCCGGTGTCTCTTGATGAAAGCGCGCTCCTGGACGGCTGTTCTTATTTCGGTCTGTTTACGAGAATCATATTTCCTTTGTTGGCGCCTGCTACAGCTACCGTGGTGATCATCAAGGCAATTACCATCATCAATGATATGTATATTCCATACTTATATATGCCAAAGAACAAGCTTCGTACGTTAACAACCTTTTTGATGAATTATGCAAATGCCCAGCAGGGATCGTGGCAGAAACTGGCGGCAGGCATCATCATCATCATGCTGCCGACGATCCTTATCTATATTTTCTTCCAGAAATACATTCTGGCAGGAATCGCTGCCGGGGCGGTGAAAGAATAAAAGATATAGGAAATCGTAAGAAATGCCATGGATTCTTTTAAAGTGGTGGATTATAATGGACTTAATATTTATAGAAGGAGGTTTCTTTCAATGGATCAGAAGACCGCAACACAGGAATGGCTGGAGGATCCGCGGGTTTTCGCGGTAAACCGTCTGGCTGCCCATTCCGATCACTGCTATTATGAAACGGAAGCAGAAGCTCTAAGGGGGATCATGGGACAGCGCCAATCCTTAAATGGGACATGGAGATTTTCCTATGCAGAGAATCCCGGGGAGCGGAATGAGCTTTTCTACGAAAGTGATTTTAATCTGGACAGCTTTGGCACCATTGAGGTTCCGGGACATATGGAGCTTCAGGGATATGGCGGATGCCAGTATATCAATACCATGTACCCTTGGGATGGTCTGGCTGACTTAAGACCTCCCCATGTTGACTGGCAGAATAATCCGGTGGGAAGCTACTTAAGGGAGTTTGAACTGGAGGAGCCGCTAAAAGGGAAACGGCTGTTCCTGTCCTTTCAGGGAGTGGAAACGGCCTTTTATGTATGGCTGAACGGAACCTTTATCGGATATTCAGAGGATTCCTTTACACCCTCTGAGTTTGAGATTACGGATGCGGTACGGCCAGGATCCAACCGTCTTGCCGTAGAGGTTTATAAAAGAAGCAGCGCCAGCTGGATCGAGGATCAGGATTTCTTCCGGTTCTCCGGGATTTTCCGGGATGTGTATTTATATGCGGTTCCGGAATGCCATGTGGAGGATTTATTCATTCATGGGGACGTATCCGATGACTACCGGGATGGCCATTTCCGTACAGAACTGACCCTTACAGGAGAAATAAAGGGAAGTATCCGTGCTGTATTAAAGGATAAAGCTGGAGAAACAGTTGCCTCCTGGGAACCCGTTCCGGCAAAGACAGTAGTGGAATTTACCGCATGCATATCCAATGTCCATCTATGGAGCGGTGAGGATCCATACAGGTATGAACTAACCATTATCTTGTACGATAAGCAGGGAAATGTGAAGGAGATCGTTCCTCAGAAGGTGGGATTCCGCCGTTTTGAAATGAAAAACCGTTTGATGTGCTTAAACGGAAAGAGAATCGTATTCCGGGGAATCAACCGTCATGAGTTCAATGTTAGAAGAGGCCGCTCCATAACAAAAGAGGATATGATGTGGGATATCCGGTTTATGAAGCGCCACAACATCAATGCGGTCAGGACCTGTCATTATCCGGATCAGAGCCTGTGGTATGAGCTTTGTGATGAATATGGGATTTACCTCATTGATGAGGCGAATTTGGAAAGCCATGGTTCCTGGCAGAAGATGGGAGCCTGTGAACCATCCTGGAATGTACCCGGAAGCCTGCCTGAGTGGAAGGACTGCGTGGTGGACCGGGCAAAGTCAGTGCTGGAACGGGACAAAAACCATCCCAGTGTACTGATATGGTCCTGCGGAAATGAATCCTATGCAGGGGAGGACATTCTTGCTATGTCAGAGTTTTTCAAAGAGCGGGATCCCTCCAGGCTGGTTCACTATGAGGGCGTGTTCTGGAACCGTGAATTTGACCGTACCAGCGATATGGAAAGCCGGATGTATGCCAAACCATTTGAGGTAGAGGAATACTTAAATGCAGATCCAAAGAAGCCCTTTATCCTTTGTGAATACATGCATGCCATGGGCAATTCCCTTGGCGGGATGAAAAAGTACACGGATCTGGAAGACAGGTATGAGATGTATCAGGGCGGTTTTATCTGGGATTATATTGACCAGTCTCTGATGAAAATGGACGCTTACGGCAAGGAGCATATGACTTATGGCGGGGATTTTGGCGACAGGCCCACGGATTACAGCTTCTGCGGAAACGGGATTGCTTATGCAGACAGGACCATCTCTCCAAAGGCTCAGGAGGTAAAATACCTTTATCAGGATATCCGCCTGATTCCTGACTGCAAAGGCGTATCCATAGAAAACAGAAGATTATTTACAGATACCTCTGACCTTGAGTTTGTATATTCGGTTTTAAAGGACGGGGAACCGGTTTATCAGAAGAGCTTTGATGCATCGGTAAAGCCTTTGGATACAAGGTATGAAGCCGTTCCGGTACCGGATTTCACAGAGCCGGGGGAATATGTCTGCCAGGTTTCTGCTCTACTTAAAAATGATACCTTATGGGCAGATTCCGGCTATGAAACAGCCTTTGGCGAAACGGTCTCAGTCATAGAAGGAGGTCAGCAGGAGAAATGCAGCGGACAGCCTTTGAAAGTAATTCATGGCGACGTTAACATCGGCGTTATGGGAGATG
>DEYX01000370.1 GCA_002365025.1 Hungatella sp. UBA3147
GGGACCAGAGGTGACATTGGTAAACCCTGCATATGAAACTGCATTGGAGTTAAAACAGATTTTGGACGAAAATGGCCTTTTATGCGGACAGGACAGCAGTGATCTGGAAAAATACCGTTTCTATGTCAGCGACCTGGCAGAAAAGTTCACCAGCTTTGCCGCCTCCATCCTTCCGGGACAGGTAAAAGAGACAAAACAAATCAATATTGAGGAGTACTAAAGGAGTTTTATTATGACAAGAGATGTTCTCATCAGCATCAGCGGGATGCAGATTGCAGAAGACGACAGCAATTCAGTCGAGATGATAACAGCCGGCGATTATTTTTTGAAAAACGGCAAGCACTACATTCTGTATGACGAGATCCAGGAAGATACAGGGGGAGTGACCAAGAACACCATTAAGATCCATCAGTCCGGGCTGGATATTATCAAACGCGGAAGCTCCAGCGTTCATATGACATTTGAAAAGGACAAAAAAAATATGTCCTGCTATGCCACCCCCATTGGAGAACTGATGATCGGGATCAACACAAAGGATATTCAGATTAATGAGGAAGAGGACAGCTTAAAGGTGCGGGTGGCCTATTCCCTTGATATCAATTATCAGCATGTTTCGGAATGCAACATAGTGCTTGATATTCACTCCAAAGCCACAGCGGATTTTCGTCTCTTAAATTAAAAAAGACATCTGCCAATTGGCAGTATGCCTTTTTCCGTCGTTTTAGTGAATGGATTCTTTAAGAAGCGGGATCGCTCCATATTTGCCTAAAAGATAGTCCTTTGAGAAGCTGGCGTCAGACCGGACCTTTATGTCTGCTAAGGTGTAGAGCCTGGATTCATGATATTCATTAATATCCACAAAAGCCACTTCATCCCGTCGGAACTGCTGGTTATTTAAGATAGAAATATCGTATGTCGTGAAAAGAATCTGTATGTTTAATTTTTTGTCCTTCTGAAACGTATCAATAAAAAATTTTGTAACAGACGGATGGAATTCATTTGATATGTTATCAATGATCAGAACACCGCCCTCCTGGGACAGATGATAGACCTGAATGAATAATTGAAGGTATTTCATAGTGCCCAGGGAAACCTTTGTGTAGTCCATATATTGTATTCGGTACTCGCCGGTTTCCCGGGATTTCACCCGGTATCCAAGCTTGGGGATTCCTTTTTCAATAATAAGTTCTTCTGCCGGGATTCCCAGCTTTCTTAGTTGTCCCAAGGCATAATTAAGAGCCTCCGGGTTTTCAAGGGCTTTGTATGCCCTCCCATCCATGACCAGATGGCCTGCAAGCTGGAATGGTTCAAGAAAATCACAATAATATGCGATCTGCTTCGAAAAAAAGGACTCAAAAGGCTCCATGAATGCCGTGATCTCGGGAATATCCAGGCATGTTAAAATAGAACAGAATAACCGGTCCTCGTGAGGACGCATTCCTGTCTTTTGCCGTAACACTTTTTCATACTGGCGTCCGATGGTAATTTCATCGGCATTCCGTGTGAATACCACATGGTTATCCACGGCCAGGTTTTCCGTGAGAACTTTCTTGTTCAGGACAGAGAAGCCATATTCATAAACCCGCTCTCCGCTGATAAAGGTAAGCTCCATTTCCGTTGGCTGGGTGTTGATTTTCTCATCCAGGAATGGAAGAATTCTATCCAAAGAGCTGATCTGTAAGAGCGACATAAAATGTTTTCTGGGAATGTCCTCCATTGAAAAAAGCTGCCAGAAGATAAACGAGTGAAAGCTGGTAAAAGCGAGAAAAATATTGGTTTTGCCGCTGGAATTTGCTCCATATATGGCCAGAGTTTTAAGCAGTTTCTTGTTACCGGCCATTACCAGATGATTCGGATGTTCCTTGTAATTAACCGCTTTCATATCAATAAAAGTTTCATCCAGAAAGGAACGAAAGTTTTTAAAACGAAAAGAAATTATCATGGTATATTATCCTCCTTTCCGAAATTATACTGTAAAAATGTGGAAAAATAAACAAGATTACAAAAAAGTTGTTTACCATGTGATAATTTCGTCCAGAATCTGCTGCTGCTCCTGGCTGGAACGGGTGAGATAAATCCTGGTAGTCTCAATGCTTTCATGTCCCATTAAATCCGCCAAAAGAGAAATATCGTTAAAACAGGCCAAAAAGTTTTTGGCAAAACGGTGGCGGAAGGAATGAGGATAAACCGTGTCAGGATCTATTCCATAGCGCCTGGCCAGATGCTTCATCTGAAAATTGATTCCCCGCGGGGTGATCAGACGTCCTTCTTTGTTTAAAAAGAGGAAACCGCTTCGTTTGCCCTGGCTGTGGCACCATTCCTGCGCCTCTTCACATAGGGAATCCGGAAAATAGATACGGCGCACCTTTCCTCCTTTGGAATAAAGGTCCAGATAGCCCAGGTTTAAATGCTCTACCTTGATTTGGATCAATTCACTGACCCTGGCGCCTGTGGCTGCCAGAAAGCGGACAATAAAATACCAGAAATAATTTTTCTCTTCTTTTAACTTCTCTTTAAAAAGCTCATAATCCTCATTTGAAATAACGGTATCCAGGAACGTCTTTTGCTGGACTTTTACCGAAGGCAGATGGTATGAGGCGACTAAGATATATTCCTCTCCATTGGTTTCTGCCAGAAAACGGGAAAAGTGATTCATGGCATAGATCCGCTGGTTGACGGTTGCCGGCCGGTAGCGGGTAATCAGGTAACTTTTGTAACGCTGAAGACTCTCCGGTGTGATTTCCTTATACATACTGTAAAAAAGCCGGACACTGCCCGCATAGGCCGTAATGGTATTATTTGATAAATTCTTTTTCTTCAGAAATTTCTTAAAATCATTCAGTAATTCTTCATTTAACATATTATCCTACCAATTCACAATTTGATTGACGATTTGCTTTTGTTCCGTACTGCTCCGGTGAAGATAGATCCTTGTAGTTTCAATGCTTTCATGTCCTAAAATATCCGATAGCATGGAAATGTCCCCACAGCATTCAATGAAATTCTTGGCAAAGCGGTGACGGAAGGAATGGGGATAAACCACTTTGGGGTCCAAATCATAGAGGACGGTAAATTTTTTCAGCTGGCCCCGGATTCCGGCAGGCGTGATCGGATCTCCGTAACGGTTTAAGAATACGTATCCGCTTACACGGTCAATCTGGCGCAGCCATTTTAAAGCATCGTCCCGGAGACTTTTGGGTATGTAGATTCTTCTTATTTTATTATCTTTAGAGTAAATATCCATATAACCACGTTTTACATGCTCTACTTTAATCTGGACCAGCTCGCTGACCCGGACGCCTGTGGCTGCCATAAAACGTATGACAAAATAATACAGCATGTTTCCGGAACGAATCAGGCATTTTTTTAAATACTCATAATCAGCCTGGCTGATAACGTTTTCCAGAAATGTTTTCTGCTGAACCCGAATCATCAGCATTTTCGATGAGGACAGCTGCAAAGACTCCGTGTAACAATTAAGAGCCCTGATTCTTAAGTTGACTGTCTGGGGTTTGTAATGTTCCATAAGGTAACATTTATAAAGCATGAGATTATCATGGCTGATCACATGATATAACCCAAGAAATTGCTTTACTGCAAATAAATATACGTGAACGGTATTGGAGGACATGTTGTTGAACTCCAGGTAGTCACGAAAGTCATCAAGGCTTTGCTCAACGACACTTTTGTTTTCAGCTTCTGAACTAGTTACGGCGTATTCTTTTACCATGTCTTTATTCTCCTTATCGTTTGATGCAAAAACAGTTTAACATAAGTATATAGGTGCTTTGAAAAATAATCAAGAAAAATTCGAAAAAACTGTAACAAATATTGAAAAAATGTACGAAAAAGGCCTGTTGCTTACGATAATTTCCAATATTAGAAGTATAATTACCTCGTAATGCAATTGGGAATTTCGAAAAATATTTCAAAAAGAAAAAAAGGAGAGTGCATTAATTATGAGAAAGCAGACCAAATTAGTTGCTGTATTATCAACAGCAGCGCTGCTGGCTTTAGGTGCTTCTATGTCCTCTTTCGCAGCAACCGGCTGGCAGGAAGAGAATGGAACATGGGTGTACTATGACAAGAGCGGAGATTTAGAGACAGAGAAATGGGAGAAATCAGGAGATAACTGGTTCTACCTCAATGAAGATGGTGAGATGGCTACCGATGTTGTTGTTGAATACAGTGACAACTACTATTATGTAGATGAGAACGGTGCTATGGTAACCAATAAGTGGGTTTCCGTAGAAAATGATGATTATGACGGCGGCGATGATGATGATGAAGAACCAATGAATCACTGGTACTACTTCGGATCTAACGGTAAAGCTTTTAAGAGCTCCAGTAACGGAAACAATGCTTCTTTCAAGACTGTCAACGGAAAGAAATATGTTTTTGATGATGAAGGCAAAATGCTGTATGGCTGGATTGACGACAGCGGCGAAAGAGTAACTGGCGATGATAAGTGGCGTGATGGTATTTACTATTGCGGCGATGAAAATGATGGTGCTCAGAGAGTTGGCGAGTGGGCTTATCTGGATATCGTGGATAATAGCTACGACAGCGCTGTAGATCCTGGTGTATCCAGCGACAACTTGTTTGATGATGAAGACCAGACCCGTTATTTTTATTTCAAGACTAACGGTAAAAAGATGACCAGTGAAAAAGGTAAGACCATTAATGGTAAGAAATACAGCTTTGATGAAAATGGCCGTATGAATGCTGAATGGGTTAACTGGGAAGCTACTCCTAACGAGGCGAAAGCAACAGAAAGCACTGCTACTGACGCTCAGGGAGCTGCTAAATACACCAAAGGATTCAGATATTATGGAAGCCCAGAAGATGGTGCCAGAGTAACCAAGGGCTGGTTCCAGGTTGTGCCTGATTCTTATCTGAGCAAAGATGATTATGATGATGATGAGAGCAACTGGTACTATTCTGATAAGGATGGCAAATTAGTTGCATCTGAAATCAAGACAATTAATGGCAAGAAATATGCGTTTGATTCCTATGGCGTCATGAAGGATGGCCTGGTTGCTGTTAAGTTTGTTGGCAGCAGTACAACTGACATTGATGATGTAGCAGGTGATGACGACTTAGCGAATTACAACTTTGATACAGAAGATGAATTTAAAGATAATGTATCTGGTTTGTATACGGATGCAAAATACAGAATGTACTACTTTGGTGGCGGAGATGACGGTGCTATGAAGACCGGCAAGCAGAATGTCAGCATTGACGGAGATTCTTTCCAGTTCTTATTCAATAAGTCCGGAAGCTCCAAGGGACAGGGTAAATTTGGTGTTGATAGTGACAAATATTACCTTGGAGGCATGCTGTTAAAGGCTGATAAGGACGACAAGTATTCTGTAGTTAAGGCTACGATGGAAGATGGAGAATATACAGAACTCAAACTTCTGACAACAGAGAAGTTCTTAGATGAAGTGGAATATGAGAAAGTAAGCAAAAAGGGATACTCCGAGTATTATGAGGTTGATGCTGCAGATAAGACAGAGAATAATAAGACTGTAACATATAGACTGGTTAATACCTCTGGTAGTGTTCAGAAGAGCAAGAGCAAGGCAAAAGACGGCGATGATCGTTGCTACAAGGTAGAAAGCAACAAAGTAATCACAGCTGTATTTGTAGAAGATTAATTCATCATTGAATGAAGTGATTTCAGTTGCTTTTCAAGGGCCGCTGTACCATAGTTGAGAAATCAACCTGGGGCAGCGGCCCCGTTTTTATGAGGAATTTAATATAAAAATGCAGCTTCCTGACGAAATTACTGTCAGGAAGCTGCATTTCCAAGTTTAAAGGGATTTATTTAGCTGATATATGACTTTAACATCCACAGAAGCTTCTGATATTCGGCCAGATATCCATTAAATTGATCTGCGGTTGCTCCATCGTCATCGTCTTCAGCCAGCTTGACGATTTCCTTTGTATCCCGAATCCAGTATTCAACATCCGAAATCAGGCTTTTAATGGTTTCATCTGAGGAGATTGGAACGTCCTCCAGCTCTTTTACGGAAGAGAGAGCCAGTGCCTTCTCTAAGCTGGCTACTGGGGAACCGCCCAAAGCCAGCAGCCGCTCCGCCACATCATCCATGATCTGGGCGGTCTGGTCATACAGCTCTTCCAGCTTCGTATGAAGAGTGAAGAAGCTGCGGCCTTTTACATACCAGTGAAGGTTATGAAGTTTGATATACATGACCTGCTGGTTGGCCAGATACTCATTAAGTTTCTCAAATAAATTCTTGCTCATTACAATCCTCCTTTTCTTAGCTGTTTATAATGTTTTCATAGTTGGAAGCAACCGCCTTCCAATCAATTACATTGAAAAACTCTTTTATATAGTCAGCTCTGAGATTCTTATATTTTAAGTAGTAGGCGTGTTCCCAAACGTCAATGCCAAGAATTGGGACAAAGCCTCCGCCTTCCATGAGGGGGTTATCCTGGTTGGCACTGGCGGAAAGGACCAGCTTACCATCCCGGTTTGCCGACAGCCAGCCCCAGCCGGATCCAAACTGGCCGGCGGCCAGGCCGCTTAACTGATTCTGAAAGTCAGAAAAACTGCCAAAAGTCTTTTCAAGCGCCTCCTTAAGAAGACCAACAGGCTGCCCTCCGCCGTAAGGGCTCATGGTGGAAAAATACAGGTTATGATTGTAAAAACCACCGCCGTTGTTTCGTATGGCTTTTCTGAGAGTCTCGTCGGAAATGCTGTCAAGGGAGGAGAGGAGGGAGGTAATTTCTTTGTCTTCCACACCAGCCTTCTGGGCAGCATCATTTAAATTTTTGGTATATGCTGCGTGATGCTTGGAATAATGGGTCTCCATTGTGAGAGCGTCAATATGGGGTTCTAAAGCGTCATATGCGTATGGTAATTGTATTTGATTAAACATAATAGTTCTCCTTTCGTTTCTAATTATGTTATATGGAAAAGGTTCTCTTATCAGGAGGTTAGTTTTAACTAACTACCTTATAGCTTGATTGTATCTTATGTATGCTGTTTTGTCAATAGGTTTTTTAAAATTAAATTGAAAACAACCATAATATTAATATTTGCATAGAAATGCTTAAAGATTGAGATTATTATATGAATCTAACTAAATTAAAAAACAATTGCAATTTATATTTATACATCAAAAATAGGCAGATATTGATAAAAATTTTCAAAAAGGATTAATTATATCTGTTCTTAAATACCATAAAGTGATTGGTATTCCTTCCTAATATATAGAAAGCAGGACAGATCATTTTTATGACTCCATTTTCTGCAAAGAACCGACCAGTTATTACTTTATGACCGGAGAATTAACATTTATCAACAAAAAACGCCAGAATACGACTTCAGTCGCGCTCCGGCGTTCTACAGATCTTTTTATGATACAGATCACTTTCTAAAAAACGAGTATTAATGTATTTACAAATACAGAAACCAGATATCTTACTTTCCGCTTTTTTTAAACCTGTCCAAGAATTTTTTCTTTTTCGGTGCCGGTGGGACCGCTTTGCCCCGAAGGCTCTTGATCTCGGTTATGTAGATACCGCTTACCACAACCTTAGCTTCTGTTTTGACCGGAAGCACTTCGAATACCTTGGCATCAGCGATCAGTGTCATGACCTTTGGGCCAACCTTTGCTTTTACAATGGGCAGCTTTGTGCGGCGCATATACCATGGGGTTTGTTCATACACGATCTTAGGAAGCCCTGCATCTTTCAGCTTCATTTTCTTTTTATCGATTACCAGCATGGATACGGACTGTGCCGCAGCTTCCAGTGCCTGCTGCTGCTCCACCTGACGCTTTTCCAGCTTTCTTCCGAGAAAATAAAGGACTACCATAGCCACGGCTGCGATAAAAAGAATCACTAATAATACGTTTAAAAATGTGCTCACCGGGAATACCTCCAATAGTTCATTTTGTAAATTGGGCCTATCTGCAATAGTATAACACATTTTATTGAAGAATACAAGTAAAAAATGCTTGACACCTTGACAATGCCATGTTATTATGGAATGTGCACTATTGTGGATTTGTGTGCCTTAACGGCATATTTATGCCCAAAAACAGAAACGATTAGAAAGAAAACAGGGGTGAAACGTCAATGGAGAAAAGCAGAATGCGTCCGGTCCCAGCCGGTAAGAGCCTGAGAATGAGCTTCTCAAGACAAAAAGAAGTGCTTGAGATGCCAAACCTGATTGAGATTCAAAAGAATTCCTATCAGTGGTTCCTTGATGAAGGATTAAAGGAAGTCTTTGAAGACATCTCTCCGATTGCAGACTTTGCAGGACACTTAAGTCTTGAGTTTGTCAACTTTACATTATGTAAGGATGACATCAAGTACACAATAGAAGAATGCAAGGAAAGAGATGCAACTTATGCGGCTCCTTTAAAGGTAAAGGTAAGGCTTTGCAATAAAGATAAAGATGAGATTAATGAACATGAGATCTTCATGGGTGATCTTCCGCTTATGACAGATACCGGTTCCTTTGTGATCAACGGTGCCGAGCGAGTTATTGTTAGCCAGTTGGTACGTTCCCCAGGTATATATTATGGTATAGAACATGACAAGGTAGGGAAAGAGCTTTATGCCTGTACGGTAATCCCAAACAGGGGTGCATGGCTGGAGTATGAAACAGACTCCAATGACATTTTCTACGTTCGTGTGGACAGAACCAGAAAGGTTCCGGTTACCGTGCTGATCCGTGCCCTGGGCTTTGGCACCAACGCGGAAATTATTGAACTGTTCGGTGAAGAACCAAAATTATTAGCCAGCTTTGGTAAGGATACGTCCGATAACTACCAGGATGGCTTATTGGAGTTATATAAGAAGATCCGCCCAGGTGAACCTTTATCTGTTGATAGTGCTGAAAGTTTGTTAAATAGTATGTTCTTTGACCCCAGAAGATACGATCTTGCAAAGGTCGGAAGATATAAATTCAATAAAAAGCTTCATTTTAAAAACCGTATTGCAGGCCATGTCCTTGCTGAGGATGTGGTTGACACCACAACCGGCGAAATTTTAGCTGAGGCTGGAAGAACAGTAGACAAGCAGCTTGCAACCGATATTCAGAATGCGGCTGTTCCTTTCGTATGGCTGGAGGGAGTGGAGCGTAAGCAAAAGGTCCTTTCCAACTTAATGGTTGATCTCACTTCTTTTGTAAGCTTTGATCCAAAGGAAGCGGGTATTACAGAGTTAGTATTCTATCCTGCTCTTGAAAAAATTCTGGCAGAAGCTGGAAGCGACGATGAAGAGGCTCTTAAAAAAGCACTTCACAGAAATATAAATGAACTGATTCCTAAGCATATCACAAAGGAAGATATTTTGGCTTCCATCAATTACAACATGCACTTGGAAGAAGAAGTGGGAATGGCTGATGATATCGACCATTTGGGAAATCGTAGAATCCGTGCAGTCGGTGAGCTTTTACAGAACCAGTACCGCATCGGTCTTTCCAGAATGGAGCGTGTGGTCAGGGAACGTATGACAACACAGGATATGGATGGCATTACGCCTCAGTCATTGATTAACATCAAGCCAGTCACAGCAGCGGTAAAGGAGTTCTTTGGAAGTTCCCAGCTGTCACAGTTCATGGATCAGAACAACC
>DEYX01000230.1 GCA_002365025.1 Hungatella sp. UBA3147
CCATTTAGCTGAAAAAGCTTTCCAAAATAAAGGGCTGTGCCATAAGGGAATCATATATTATTTATCTAGAGTTGGGACTATGTGGGAGAAATTGCTCAACCATTATGTTTTCGTCCCCCGCCAATATAGCGATTCCAATTCCATGAGGGTCGTTGAAACGCCATCCAAGCTGCTGGTAATAAGAGCGGCTGAAGGAGCATCCGGAGCCCTGGCAGACACCGTAAAGATCGCCCTTCCGGTTGATTACCCTTTGCTTCATTCCTCTCCATGCCCGTTGTATGGATAAAACGCTTTCCCGGCACAGCTCTGGGCTTAAAATCCCCAGGCGGATTCCCCTGGAAAGGGCACAGATGAACATGGAAGTGGAGGAAGCCTCTTCATAGGTGGAAGGGTCGTCCAGGATCTGATGCCACAGGCCGTTTTTATCCTGCACCCGCAAAATTCCTTCTGCCATCTCATGGAAGAATCCGGCCACGGCCTTATAGTCCGGGTGATCTTCAGGAAGAACCAGAAGCAGCTCTGATAAGGCCAGCACCACCCAGCCGTTTCCCCTGCTCCAGGGGATTTTATTCATTTTCTTATATTCCAGATCCACAATATGGGCCATCAGATTCTGACCCGGCATAAAGAAGTACTGCTTGAATAGCTTCGCCTGGCGGCAAGCTTCTGTTAAGTATTCCTCCTTACCGCTTAACTGGTAGTAACGGCATAAAAATGGGATGCTCATGTACATATCATCGATCCACATGGTGTTGTCGTTTCTTGAGAACACCTGATCCTTTTCCCTTCGCTGACGGTTTTTCATAAAATCTGCAATCACATCCGCCAGGGCATGGGCTTCTTCTGAAGGACACCGCCGGTTGGCTTCCAGCAAAAAGGAGCCAAAGGAGCCGCAGTCATCCAACTCGGACAGCCAGCTAAGCTGGGTGTTTACTCCCGGATATCCAAATACCGATTTATCATAAATAGAATAATCATACCCCGCCGCTGTCAGCCGGGCATACTCCTGTACATATTCCAGCCAGTCCGGACGATTGAGATATTCTCCTGCTTTTAACATGCCGTAAAGGGTCACGCCGCAGGGATAGGTCCATTTTCCGTATAATTCCTGCTCCGCGAATATCCGCACAAAGGAATCCGGCAGATCTGCCTGCCAGTAGCATGTGCCATTTGATCCGGTATACACTTTATCCATGCCTGTCAAATGGCTGATGGGTGGAATTTCCTCTTCAAATAGACCGGTATAGATCCATTCACCCTCATATCCTTTTACCCCGGTGCTAAGAGGAAGGTTACCGCTGGCATCCTGAAATTCAACTGACAGACCAGTATCGTGACCTGCATTCTTTTTACAAATTAGTATTACCTCATATCTTCCTCTGGGCAGTGAGATTTCCTTTTCAAAGGCCCCTTCCAGCCATTCTAAGAATAGATCCCCGTTGATATAGACTCTAAGCGGCTGACTGGACCTGCCTTTTATCATGATCTTGCCGGAATCCCCATGGAAGAAACTGCTTTTAGCAGCAGCGGTTCCCTGACTGTCCAGACCGAAAATACGGGATAACGGGCAGGGGGAGACAGGCGACTCATACTCCTGCCTTGGAAACCAGAAAAGCCCCTCAAAAGAACCGTCAATCAAAGCGGAGGTATCCGCTGTCTCCCGGCCAATGGGAGGGCAATAGACAAAACCTGCCTGTCCCTTTCTTCCGGCCAAAGGCGCCGTGAAATGGGAGGGCTGCCATTGAGGCTGTGCATGCCTGAGAGAGAGGCCGAAACCTATCTCCGTTTTTTCGGTTTCCAAAAGAAAATGGTTAAGGCCTGCTTCAAGGGGAATGGAACATGTGCAGCAGGATTTCAAGCCTTCCTGAGGGGGGAGAGAGTGAAACATTTTTTCTCCATTTACCCATAAAACAGTCGGTCCGCAGCATTGGATCTGAAACTGGGAGACAGTTTGGCTGTGGCTGTATAAATCTCCTGCTCCATAGCAGACCTCTCCAACGGCGGCCTGGGGAAAGCGGCTGCCGAAATCGAATTGATACCAACCTTTTGCATTGCAGGTAATGCCGGATGTGAAATCCAGCCGGTACTGATAAGGCGCCTGGGGGTTGTGACCGATAAAACGGTTGGCCAACAGTGCAATTACTTCACGATCCCGCTCTCCATATACGTGGAAGGCGCTTTCTTCCCAATGGAAGTAATTACTATCGCAGACTTTGTTGCTTTCGTATTTCATAAGGGGTTCCTCCTGTTAAGAATTTCGTTCCATAAAAATTTTTCTGGATTCTATATTAATATTATAATAGATTAAAGTATTATAAATCTTATGTAATCGGGACCTTTTTTGATGAAATCATACTTTTGGCTACTTACATGAAGATTGGAACCGAACGAAAAAAATGTTTTAAAATTGTCTTTAACTATTATATAGAAAATGATAGAATAAACATGTCATTCTGGTATGATTAAGCATAGATAACCTTTTTGCACAGGCTAATATAAAATACGAAAAAATAATTAAAACAGGAGGAATTATTATGAAGTTTTGCTGGAGTACTTTAAACGTCAGGAACTTAGAAGAATCAATCAAATTTTATGAGGAGATCATCGGTCTGAAGGTGACCAGAAGATTCCCAGCCGGTCCTGATACTGAAATTGCATTTTTAGGCGATGGGGAAACACAAATCGAATTGATATGCGGCGGGAACAGGGAAATTCACGTGGGCGATGATATCAGCTGGGGGTTTGAAGTGGAATCCCTTGATCAGACCCTTTCTTTGGCAAAGGAAAAAGGCGTGGATCTTTTAGGAGAGCCGGTGCAGCCTAATCCTCACGTGAGGTTTGCCTTTATAAAAGATCCTAATGGCATGAGAGTGCAGCTTGTAGAAACTCTGGGAGAATGAACGGAAAAAACCAGGCAGCAGCGGACACTACAGAGCAAGGAGAAAGAAAATGAAGCATTTGATTGATAAGCTGTATGAAACTCATAACCTGGATAAGGACGAGTTCATCTATCTGCTGGAAAATTATGATAAAGAAGACAGTGAATATTTATTTTCCCTGGCAAGAACCTACAGTCAGGATCATTATGAGAAGGAAGTTTATATCAGGGGACTGATTGAATTTACGAATTACTGCAAAAATGACTGCTATTACTGCGGCATAAGAAGAGGCAATAAAAATGCCAGCCGGTACCGGTTAAGCAAGGAAGAGATCCTTTCCTGCTGTGAGTCCGGGTATGGACTAGGCTTTCGGACCTTTGTGCTTCAGGGGGGAGAAGACCCTGCATTTACAGATGATGTCATGGTGGATATTGTTAAAACCATCCGGGAGGAATATCCGGATTGTGCCATCACCCTTTCTATAGGGGAAAAAACCTATGACCAGTATTTGAAATATTATGAAGCGGGAGCAAACCGCTATCTCCTCCGCCATGAAACAGCGGATGAGGAACATTATTCCCGCCTTCATCCGGACTCTCTGTCCTTAGAAAACCGGAAGGAATGCTTAAGGAATTTAAAAAAGATCGGCTATCAGGTGGGAACTGGATTCATGGTAGGTTCCCCCTATCAGACCGCCAGGTGTCTGGCTGAAGATTTGGAGTTTATAAAAGAACTGTCTCCGCAGATGGTGGGCATTGGGCCTTTTATTCCTCATAAGGAGACGCCCTTTGCTGATTTTCCTGCGGGAAGTGTTGATCTCACCCTGTTTCTCATAGGGATTTTAAGGCTGATGCTGCCGAATGCACTGCTGCCTTCCACCACAGCCTTAGGGACCCTTGACCCCAAGGGAAGGGAAAAAGGGATCCTCTCAGGAGCCAATGTTCTGATGCCTAATTTATCACCCATTGGCGTCCGGAAGAAATATGAATTATATGACAACAAGATCTGTACCGGAGAGGAAGCTGCAGAATGTAATGTCTGTCTTAGAAACCGTGTTTCCTCCATTGGTTATAATGTGGTAGAAAAAAGAGGGGATTATAAAGAATGAACCGGAAAAAGGCATGGTAAAGTACTTTGACAAAAAGGTCCGGTCCGGTCTGTGGGGAACCAGGAGAAATTGATCTCAATTATTACAGGCAGAGCAGGCCGTTTATCATTGGCTTGTATCTGCCTTCTTGTTAACATTCCATAGAGGGATATGTTCAGTTAATTTTACGGGCTGGGGGGTGAAATCAATGTTAAACATATTTATTTGGTTCATGCTCATAGCTACAATGGCTTCCGTTATGATTTTCCTGATTTTCGCCTCCATCTAGGCGCCAAGGAGATATTTGATTATTAATTCCTGATTGAAATTATAAAACCGCTTATTATACCTGTAAAGATAATAAGCGGTTTTTTCTATCTCAGCAAGGGCTAAACCAGTTGAATGCGATAAGCTGTGGACTGTGGAGGAATGCTGGCGGTCTGGAAGTTGGCATGTTCGACCCTCACCAGCTGTCCAGGTTGAAGGGAACTGAATCGAATAGGATTATTATTCCGATTCAGGATTTCTGTAGCGCGGGAGACAACAAATCTCATCTGGTCCGTCTCATCATCGGGATTGCCAATATCGAGGAAGCCATTTACAACATCTACGGAAACGATCCGGTCTGTTGTTGTGCGGTACGCAGGTATTTGCACGAATGCTACGATCCGGAAAGCCTTTGTTTGAGGGGGAATGCTCCTTGTCATGGCAGCGGAGAATTCGGCATTTATCCACATCCCCTTCCTTACCGTGCACAGGCTGATAGAGTCGCCAAATTGATTGACTAAGATTGTGTCCCAATCAACGTTCAATTGCAGGAGTTCAATATTGATCATTTCATTACGGCCGGGGGCTGCGTAGGAAACCAGGACATAACCAGTTCTGCTGTTGGAAGTAAAAACATCTTCTACTAGTGCATTTTCAATGTGCAGGATGCTCCCGACCTGGCTGATGGTTCCTCTCCTGCCTGCAGTGGTATCATTCATATATATCCCCTAAATAGCATGTGAATTAATTAATATCATATACTTATGCTGTAAAATATTACTCTATATGTACTAAGAAGCAATAATCTTTGCTCAAAGCGTGGGCACAGGGACCATAAAGAAAAGTTCATGAATTTTAGCAGTGATTATTGCCGGGAACAAGCGACATTTTTTCATGAATGTGATATACTGTTTTTAAAGTGTATCTTTCGAAAAGCATTGGACCGTTAGATTGATTAACTGGAAAGAAGGGATTTTCCATTAAAAGGTACGATAAGTTAGTCAGGGACAGGATACCTGAAGTAATTGAGGAAAAGGGTAAAAGGGCGGTATGCCGTATTCTGTCTGATGAAGAATATATGATGAAGCTGGAAGAAAAGCTTAACGAAGAGGTAAAGGAATATTTAGAGGATAAGAGCCTGGAAGAGATGGCAGATGTGCTGGAAGTGTTATATTCTCTTTGCAGTGCAAGAGGATATACAAAGGCGGAACTGGAGGCAGAGCGGGAAAAAAAGGCGAAAGACAGGGGCGGATTTAATAACAGAATTTTTCTGGAATATGTGGATGAGTAAATGAAAAGTGCTTACATGATATGCAAAAGTATACATTCCAAAAAAAGGAGGAATGCGTTATCAGGCGTAAATACGCAATATTTCTATCCACAATTATCAGCATTATCTGCGCTGTCATGGTTTGCTTTTATTTATTTTCTATTGCCAAGGTCGGGGATATTTATATTGAAAAGTCAGAAGAAGCAATCTATAACATTAAGAAAGATTTTCTAAAGGATACGGTCAATAACCTGATTTCTGAAATTGAATTAAGGCGGTCGGCTAAATCGTCACACATAGAATCCTTTATATCCAGAACATCTGATGTCATTAATATGAAAAAGGATCTTCCGGACTCTGAATTCAATGATTTCTTTATCGGTTTTTTCCGGGATAATCCGGATTATAAATTTTTGACCGTGTTCGTATGGGATAATGCGGCAAATAAAGTAACTTATGATCCGGGAAATCTGGCAAGAACCACCTGGAAGGATAGTCTTAAGGCCAATACCTCCGGTTTATCCTCTTACCGGGTTTTTGTTCACGGTGATTATTCCTTCCTCTTTGGAATTACTAAGAACTACGTGGATGAGCTTGTTCAGGCGGACATTGCCAATGTGATCCGGAATTCTAAATTTGACGGAAATTCCTACATCTGGGTGAATGAGATAAAGAATTATCAGGGCGGTAAAAATTATGCTATCCGAAGGATCCATCCCAACATGCCGGAAACAGAAGGAATCTATCTTTCGACGGATATGACTGATATCGCAGGAAATCATCCATATTTGACCGAGCTTCAGGGAATTAATACGGATGGAGAGCTGTTTTTCTCTTACTATTTCAAGGAACCAGACAGTGAAAAGATATCCTGGAAGCTGGCTTATGCCAAGCTATATAAGGATTATAACTGGGTGGTTGCCATGGGAGTGTATCTTGATGATCTTCAGCCCTATGTTGACCAGACGAATAAGGAAAGCAAAGAGCTGGTATCCAGGATTACCCTTCTTTTGGTTTTACTGCTCATTGTTATATTAATCGTCAGCCTGTTTTCTGTTTCCTTATTGGAAAAGATATATTACCGCCATGCGAAAAAGGCAATGGAATCTGAGCTTAACCAGGATGCACTTACAAAGGCGGGGAGCAGGAGAAGCGGGACCAATGATTTGACCAATGCTTTTAAGGAATTTAAACGGACAGGCTTAAGCCCCGGAATTATGATGTGCGATGTAGATCATTTTAAAGGGATCAATGATAGATACGGCCATTCTACAGGGGATATGGCTTTGGCGGAATTTGTTAATGTAATGAAAGGGATCTTAAGAAGCACGGACAAGATCATCCGCTGGGGTGGAGATGAATTTATCATCATTCTTTATGGCATAGAAGAGAAGCATGTACTGGATTTTGGGAACAAGTTTTTGACTTCCATATCCTCTTTAAAAATCCTGGATCACCATGAGGAGATCGGGATCACCGTATCCATCGGCTTTTCCTTCTTTAAGGAAATAGATGAAGACTTTCACGATGCATTAAATCGGGCGGATGAGGCCCTTTATAAGTCAAAGTCAGAAGGGCGGAATCAGGCCAATATTATTTTATAGAAACTAAGACCGGGAAAGGGGAAGACTGCATGATGACCATTTATACCGCACTGCTCCGGGGAATTAATGTAGGCGGGAAGAACAAGATAAAAATGGCTGAGTTAAGGCAGCTTCTGGAAGAGGCGGGCCTGACCCGGGTAGAGACTTATATTCAAAGCGGCAATGTGATATTTGAGACAGAGGATGGGGAAGAGGAACTAAAGGAGAAGCTTGAGAATATAATCAGGGAAAGGTTCGGTTTTTCCGTTTGCGTGATTTTAAGAACCTCCGGTCAGCTGGAACAACTGATAAGAAACTGTCCTTATACGGAAAGTGAAAGGAAGGACGCGGAGGTTCTAAATTCAGAAGGAGAGAGCTTTTATATCTGTCTTTTTCATCAGGCGCCTAAGGAAGCAGAAGCGGAACGATTAAAGCCCTTTGCTGGGAAGCTTGATGATTACAGGATGCAGGGCAGGGATATATATCTTCTGCTTCGCCACAGCATCCGCAATTCCAAACTTGCCGCCAATCTATCCCTCATTAGCGGACCGGCAACGGTACGGAACTGGAAAACCATGGAAAAGCTTTATTCTCTGGTGACGGCCAGGATCTCTGGGGAGCAGCCTGGCTGCTGAAGCAATGGCTTATGTAATGTTTTTTATTGTTGGAGCAGGAACAGGTAGGGCGGCGGCAGTTTCCATATTTAAAAGATACATATGGTTAAACTTTTCAATGGCCGCTTTTTTTTGTTCCATAAGGGAATGGGAATACACATTAAGGGTGATGGACACGCTGGAATGGCCCAATAGTTCGCTGATGGTTTTCACATCCACCCCCAGCTCAAGGGCCCGGGTGGCAAAGGTATGGCGGATGGCATGAAATTTTCGGTCCTGCACATGAGCTTCTTTTAATAGTTTCTTATAAAGCTTTTGAAAGCAGCGGGGATCTAAGGGATTATTCCCTTCAGAAAAAATATAATGGTCCGGGCTTGCATGAGAAAATCCCTGCTCCTCGGACATTTTTAACAGAAAATCCGGCAAAGGAATTTTTCTTAAAGATTTGCGGCTTTTCGGAGCACCTACCTGCAGAGATGTTTTGTTTTCACCCTCTTCAAAACGTTTGATTCTGGATACGGTCCTTGCAATGGAAAGGGTACCGGCCTCCATATCAATATCTCCCCATCTAAGGGAACACAATTCTCCAAGGCGGATGCCTGTATAAAATGACAGGATGATCCCTGCCGCACGCTTGTCTTTGGAAGTCAGTGCCGCATTTTCTATAAGCCTCTGCTCTTTTAAGGAAAAGACTTTAACCTCCTTGTCCTCCGGTTTCGGGACTTTAACCTGTTCAATTATGGATAAACCATCTGGAGCCCCCTTTAAGATTTCTTTTAAAGCTATTTTAAAGATGGTAAGATTTTTCTTTTTCGATGAATCTGCCAGACAGGTATTTTCTCTTATGGTTTTTACAAAACAAAGAACAGTATCTTCCGTAATTTTCCGACTCTTTTCCTCTTTAAAAAAAGGAATGACATATTTATTTATGCACCGGTAATAGCTTTCATAAGTGGAGGGCTTTACCCGAAGGGCGGCATCCTCCAGCCATGCCTCAAATAAGCAGCAGACATCGCTTCCGTTCCAGGAAGATTTCTCTCCAACGGATTCCTGGATTTCCTGGTGATTTTTCATCTTTTCTTTTACGCCTTTGTAGGTTCGGGAGTAGAAATACCGATACGTTCCATCCGATTTTAAACTCCTGCCTTCCCAGCGGCCGTCCTTGCGTTTGTAAATATTTTCTCCTCTTCGCGGCATTGTACAATACTCCTTTGCTTATCATATATTTATTATATGACGTTTCTAATAATGGCAAATAATCCAAATATTACCAGATAAATAATTATAAGATCTTTAGATGCATCTGCATCGGCAGATATTGTCAAGTATGGTTGACTTTTCCTTTAACATCAGATAAACTGAAATTGAATAAGATTATGAAAAGGAAGTGAAACAATGGATGGCAATCCTCGAAGTCCTTTATGCGGCTTCAATCCCCGGTATGAAAATAAAAACCAATATACCGGCGCTTTAAGCATGCGCCCGTCCATTGTTGTTGAAACAAATGGACTTCCTTAGCTTGTGCTTTTAACGCCGTCTATTGGGACGGCTTTTTTTTATTGTTATTTTATTTTCATTGGGGAATCATAATAAAGAAAGGATGATTCCAATGAAATTCATGAGAAAGAAAATAATCAGCACTCAGATCCAGAAGAACAGAAACGACACGGAAAAAAAGCTCAGAGCCTATGCGTTTCTTGAGAAAAAAAATCTCCTGTCATCCCTTTCTGCCTCAATTACCGGCCTTACCAATGAGGAGGCCTTAGAAAGGCAGAATGAATTCGGAGCAAATGTAATTACGGCAGGAAATAAAGATACAACGCTCCACAGGCTTAGAGAGGCAGTTATCAATCCCTTTAACCTGATTTTACTTGTCATTGCCGCTGTTAATTATTTTACAGATGTCATTGCTTCCTCAAGGCCTGATTATCTTACTGTTTCCATCATCATTTTTCTGGTGATTGTCTCAAGTCTGATTGCCTTTGTCCAGAATCAACGTTCTAGTGCCGCTGCGGAAAAGCTTTCTGAGATGATTTCCAACAAAGCAGATGTGTGGAGAGACGGAAAAATTACTGAAATCCCCATGGATGAAGTGGTCCCGGGAGATATCGTAAAGCTTTCGGCAGGCCACATGCTTCCGGCAGATGTGCGTTTCCTTACCACCAAAGACACCTTTTTGGCTCAGGCGGCCCTCACTGGTGAGTCTGCTCCTGTGGAGAAATTCGCGGATGGGGACAATAATCCCGTTGATGCTTTGACGGATTTAAAAAATATCGGCTTTATGGGATCTAATGTTGTAAGCGGAAGCGCCACAGCAGTGGTTCTGGAGACCGGTAATAATACGTATTTCGGTTCCATGGCTCAATCTTTGTCAGGTGACAGAGCAAAGACCAGCTTTGAACGGGGCGTGGAATCTGTCAGCGGGCTTCTGGTCAGAAGGATGCTAGTCATGATCCCGGTGGTATTTTTAATTAACGGCATTGCAAAAGGAGACTGGGCCGGGGCCCTTCTTTTTGCAATCAGTATCGCAGTAGGACTAACACCGGAAATGCTGCCCATGATTATGACCTCCACCCTGGCAAAGGGAGCGGTTTCCATGTCCAGGCACAAAGTGATCGTCCGCACTCTTGGAGCGATACAGACCTTTGGGGAGATGGACGTGCTCTGTACCGATAAGACAGGAACCCTTACCGAAGATAAGGTGGTTCTGGAAAGATACATGAATCTAAAAGGGGATGAGGATACCAGGATCCTGCGTCATGCTTACTTAAACAGCTATTATCAAACCGGCCTTAAGAACCTTATTGATCTGGCGATCATAAACCGTGCCGAACAGAACGGACTGGAGTCTGTTTTAAGTTCTTACAGCCGCATTGATGAAATTCCTTTTGATTTTACGCGGCGCCGGATGAGCGTGGTTTTAACCGACCAAAAGGGAAAACTCCAGCTGATTACAAAGGGAGCGGTGGAAGAAATCCTGGAGATCTCCTCCTTTGTGGAGATGAACGGGAGCGTTCTGCCAATGGATGAGGAAACCCGGCGTATCGCCTTGGCGACCTATGAAAAGTATAATAACGATGGTCTTCGGATCATTGCCGTAGCCCAGAAGAACGAGGTTCCTGGCATAGGGGTATTCAGTGTGGACGATGAGCGGGATATGGTTTTAATTGGCTTTATCGGCTTTCTTGACCCGCCAAAGGAGAGTGCAGGCACCGCAATTGCCGCCCTTTACGACCATGGGGTGAGAACGGTCGTTCTCACCGGAGACAGCGAAGGCGTGGCAGCAAAGGTATGCAGCAAAGTGGGCGTAGACGCCTCCACCATGATGACAGGCCGGGATGTGGAGTGGATGGATGATAAAGAGCTTTTACAAGCAGTAGGCATATGTAATTTGTTTGCAAAATTATCTCCCTCCCAGAAGGAACGGGTTGTAAAAGCATTCCAGAGTGCAGGCCATACGGTGGGGTATATGGGAGACGGTATTAATGATGCGCCGCCCCTGCACCAGGCCGATGTGGGGATTTCCATTGACAGCGCCGTGGATATTGCCAAGG
>DEYX01000362.1 GCA_002365025.1 Hungatella sp. UBA3147
TGAGGGGGAGCCGGGTCCATTTACCTATAACAGGAGCCACGAAGATGGTGCGAATATGCTGGCACGGGCGATAAAACCCTTAGGAGGCATTATTATCTGGAGGTGTTTTGTATACAACTGCGGGCAGGACTGGAGAGACAGAACCCTTGACCGCGCCATGGCTGCCTATGATATATTTATGGAGCACGACGGTAAGTTCGAGGACAATGTTATCCTTCAGGTTAAAAATGGTCCCATTGATTTTCAGATCAGAGAGCCTAATTCTCCATTATTTGGGGCACTTAAAAAGACAAATCAAATACTGGAATTCCAGATCACCCAGGAGTACACAGGGCATCAGGTTGATATTTGTTATCTGATCCCCATGTGGAAGGAAACTTTGGATTTTGACACCCGCTACGGGAAAGATGCTTATATAAGGAATGAGATCAAAAAGAACTCCCCGGATCCCAAACGGTCAGGAATAGCGGCGGTCGGAAGTGTGGGATTGAACTCAAACTGGACAGGCAACAAGCTCGCTCAGGCAAATCTCTATGGATACGGAAGACTTGTATGGGACAACTCACTCAGTTCTGAAGCCATAGCTGGAGAATGGGTAAATTTAACCTTTGACCTTCCGCAGGACGAGGCTGCAAAAATCATGGGGATCCTTACCACTTCCAGAGATGTATATGAAGACTATACCTGTCCTCTGGGAGTTGGATTTATGTGCAAACCGACGATTCACTACGGAGTGGACATAGACGGATACGAATATGACAGATGGGGGACCTATCATTATGCGGACCGCAACGGCGTAGGAAGAGAGCGCTCGGTCGCAAACGGTACCGGATATACAAGGCAGTACTCCGATGACAGATTCAGAGAATATGAAAATTTATCTACCTGTCCGGATGAGCTTTTGCTGTTTTTCCATCATGTGCCGTATACCCACATCCTCCGCTCAGGAAAGACGGTGATACAGCATATATATGACACTCATTTTGCGGGAGTGGAGAAAGTAGAGCAGTACGAGGAAGTATGGGAGAGTCTGGAACCGCTTTTAGATGAAGAATGCTATAGGAATGTAAGAGAACGTCTTAAGAAACAAAAAGAAAATGCAATCAATTGGCGGGATCAGATCAATACCTATTTCTACCGTAAGTCAGGAATTCCTGATGCCCATGGCAGAAAGATCTATGATTAAAAATATCAACTGTATTATGTATTACCAGGAACCGTAAGAATTGGCGGTATAGGGTTTTGCAGACCCTGCAAATAAAAAAGAAAAGGAAGGAATTAGTATTATGAAAAAATGGAAGAAAAGTTCAGCCGTACTTGCAGCAGTTTTAACGGCAACAGTCAGCTTCACCGGATGCGGAAGCAACGGAGGAAACACTGCACCAGCTAATACGGTAGCATCAGGCAACGGCGGAGAGGCAAAGTCAGACGCGGCACCGGCTGGTGAACTGGCCAAGTTAAGCTTTTCCTGGTGGGGCAATGATGACCGACATCAGGCGACTCAGGAAGCCATTGACGCATTCAACGCAGCTCATGCAGGCACAATCGAAGTGACAGGCGAGCCTTCCGGCTTCGGTAACCTGGAAGAGACTTTTGCTACCCGTTATGCGGGCGGTACGGAAGCCGATATCATGACTGTTAACTACCCGTGGCTTATCAAATACAGTCCGGACGGCACCGGTTTCTATGACTTAGACAAGGTAGCGGATATCATTGACTTTTCACAGTATGATGCGGGATTTTTAGAGACAGGAAAGACCGGAGGTGTGATGCAGGCCATTCCTTACGGACAGAATACTCTGGGCGTATATCTCAATAAATCCGCATTTGAGAGAGCCGGTATCAATGAAATTCCGTCTACATTCGAAGCGTACAAGGAAGCGGCCAAAGCCATTACGGCACAGAATCCAAACGCTTACCTGATTGTAAGCCCGACATTCCGTTTCGCAGCCATTTATTATCTGCAGCAGAAGACCGGTAAGGGTGAATTTGATGAAAATCTGAATATGAATTATACGGTAGAGGACTACAAGGAAGCTATGACCTGGTATAAGGAACTGGCAGATCTTCATGTATTCTGTTCCAGACAGGATTACCTTGAAAATGTAGGAAATGACCCTGTATCCATCGCTCAAAATGCAAAATCTATTGACGGCGGATATTTGGGGGTACTTGAGTGGACAGGCGGAATCGCTTCTAATGCACAGACACTTGCAGATAAAGGAGATGAGCTCATTGTAGCACCCCTTCCAACGATTGACGGAGCGGTATTTAAAGGTACCATGGCAAAACCGTCACTGACATTTGCTATCTCAAAGAACTCCAAGCACCCAAAAGAAGCGGCAGAATTCCTGCAGTATATTTTAAATGATCCGGAAGGCACCAAGCTTATGGGTTCAAAGAGAGGTATGGTGGCATCTAAATCCGCAAAAGCCACACTTGAAGCCGACGGTCAGATTACGGGAGCTGTAAAGCAGGCTTATGACTTTACAGATGAAGCTGAAGTTATCAATAACTCCCCTATCTTTGAAGATGCCGTGTTTACAAGTTCCTATGAAAGCAATTATGAGAAATATGAATTAGGCGCAAGTACCGTAGATGAAGCGGCTCAGGCATTCTTTGACGAAGCATCCGCTCAGGTTGCAAAGCTGAAAGCAGAATATGGGAAATAAATAGAAATAAAGCTGCCACATTCCACCGTGCAAGTCTGCCGGAAAGCAGGGGAAGGATTCGCTTTATATAAGCCGGATCCTTTCACCGCCTGCGGCGGCCAAAAACGTCAAATCTGATATAGGAACTTATTAACTATATAGCTCTTAGTGGCTATATCATTATTAGCTAGGAGGAATTTTTTTGAAAAACAGCAAGATCGGGCTTTTGTATATTCTCCCCTGGATAATTGGAATGGTTTTTCTTACGTTGTATCCGTTTATTAATGCACTTTTTATCAGCTTTACGGATTATAACCTGGTCAGAGAACCCAATCTCATAGGATTTGCCAACTATGCAAAGCTATTTAAAGATAAAGACTTTTTAGGCACGCTGAGGCAGACGCTGAAATATACAGTAATTACAGTGCCTTTGCAGCTTGCATTTGCACTTTTTATTGCATTTATCCTGAATTTTAAATTAAAGGCTATTAATTTCTACCGGACGGCATACTATGTTCCCTCCCTTCTGGGCGG
>DEYX01000064.1 GCA_002365025.1 Hungatella sp. UBA3147
AAACACGGAAACAAGGTTGGGATAATCCGCCAGAGCATAATCGGCACATCTTCCAACGATTACACAGGATTCTTCATCCGCCAGCTGTTTGATGGTGTCAAACTGTGCTAAAAAGATCTTATGATTAATCGGCATATCCATGTAACCAGAGGTCGTGAATCCCATGGAATATGTATCCATCACAAGGGAATACAGAAAACTGTTGGTTGGCTTTTCATCATGGGTCTTGAATAATTCTTCACATAACCCGCTATTTTTTGCCGCAAGTGCCAAAAGCTCCTTGTCATAGCATTTAATGCCCAGTTCTTCTGCCAATTTCTGTCCGATGATTTTTCCAGAACTTCCGCATTGTCTTCCAATTGCAATTACTAAATTTCCACTCATATAGACAGCTCCTTCCGGTATCTTATAGTTATATTATACCTTAAAATTTCTGAAAAATCTAGATTTATATTTCGATTTAACTGTTTTTTAAGAAGATATCTTATGGTTAGCCTGTTAAGTCAACCTCAATTTTCTCAATAATTCTTCAAAATAATCGGGAAGAGGCGCAGTAAACTCCATATATTCACCGGTTCTGGGATGGATGATTCCCAACACACCGGCATGTAGAGTTTGTCCGTCAAGACGGAACGGGCACTTTGCTGGGCCATAGACAGAATCTCCTACAAGGGGATGGCCTATGCTTGCCATATGAACGCGGATCTGATGGGTCCGGCCCGTTTCAAGCTGGCATTCAATATAGGTAAACTGCCGAAAACGCTCGAGGACGCGGTAATGGGTCACCGCTTCTCTTCCATTTTTCTCATTGATGCTCATTTTCTTCCGGTCTATGGGATGACGGCCAATGGGGGCATTGATCATACCCTCGTCATCCTTTAGGACTCCATGTACGATTGCAGCATATTTTCTGGTAATGGAATGCTCTTTCAGCTGCTCGGAAATGGAATTGTGGGCCATGTCATTTTTACATACAATAAGAACCCCGGTGGTATCCATATCGATCCGATGGACGATACCAGGGCGCACAACTCCGTTTATTCCGGATAACTCACTGCGGCAATGAAACATCAATCCATTGACCAGTGTTCCGCTGTAATGGCCTGCAGCGGGATGAACTACCATCCCTTTTGGTTTATTAATGAGAATGATATCCTTATCCTCATAGACAATATTAAGGGGGATTTCCTCCGGCATTATTTCCGGTTCCCTAATTTCAGGAAGGGTCAGGGAAATCCGGTCCCCTGCATTTACTTTATAATTGCTTTTTACCGGTTTTTCTTCAACCAGCACGGATTGTTCCTTTAAAAGCTTCTGAAGATAGGAACGGGAAATGTCCTGGCATTGGTCGGATAAATACCGGTCGATCCGGACACCGGCTTCCTCAGGAGCAACAACAAACTCTTGACTCAACCCAGCTCCTCCTTTTTATGAAAGGAAAGACAAGATAAGTCCTCCTCTTTGTAATAAAACAGAAACAGGAGCATGAAGACGAACATGGAAACCGTAACGTAACAATCCGCAACATTAAAAATCGGAAAATCGATCAGCTTAAAATATAAAAAGTCTACCACATAGCCTCTTAAAAAGCGGTCGATCATATTTCCCACTGCTCCTGCTGAAAGAAACATGGCAATCAGGTGCAGCGGCAGGTATTTTCTGTCGGCAGGCATACGGCTGACCGCAAAAGCCGCTGCTGAAAGTACTAACAAGGCAACCAGCAGGAAAAACGCCTGTTTCCCCTGAAGCATTCCAAATGCTGCCCCCCGGTTTTCGGAATAATAAAGTTCAAATACTCCATTCCAGATGACGAAGGGAGGACGGTTCATGAGATGCTTAACAACAAGAAGCTTTGTCCATTGATCCAGGCCAATGGAAAGAAAGAAGCCGATGATCATCCCAATGATCAGTTTTGTTTTATGATTCATGAAAATCTCCTTAAGTTAAGATATGGCGAAGCGCTTCTGCCATTTCCGTATCAGTGACAGTCTTGCAGGTGAAGGCTTTACCAATCTGTTCTAACAGGATAAACCGGATGGTGCCGGAATCCATTTTTTTATCACTTTTTGTTGTGAGAACAATAGTATCAGCAGAAAGCCCGCTAACTGAAACAGGCATGCCAAATTGCTCCATAACCGTTAAAAGTTTTGGAAGTTCTTCTAAAGGGATCATTCCTCTATTGATGGAAATCGCCATGGCAGCGATGCAGCCAAGTCCCACACAGTGACCGTGGACAAGCCGAAAATCCGAAAGCTTTTCAATGGCGTGTCCCAGGGTATGGCCCAGATTTAAAAGAGCGCGCTCTCCCTGTTCTGTTGGATCCGTTTCCACCACATCCCGCTTGATCTGGTTGCTTACAAGAACCATTTCGCTTAACACTGTTAAATCCCTGCTATGGATTTCAGCGGTATGCTCCATAAGCCATTGGTAATAGGAGGCATCTTTGATCAGTCCATGCTTGATAACCTCTCCCATTCCTGAGGAAAATTGTTCTTCTGAAAGTGTTTTTAATGTGGCTGTATTGGAATATACCAGCTTCGGCATATGGAAGGCTCCTACCATATTTTTGTAGGAATCAAAATCAACGCCGGTTTTTCCGCCGATGCTGGAGTCAACTTGGGACAGCAGGGTTGTAGGCACCTGAATAAAAGATATTCCCCGCAGATAGGTGGCCGCCCCAAAACCGCATAAATCTCCCACAACTCCTCCGCCC
Organism: Hungatella sp. UBA3147; assembly: GCA_002365025.1. Classification (GTDB taxonomy): domain Bacteria; phylum Bacillota; class Clostridia; order Lachnospirales; family Lachnospiraceae; genus Lacrimispora. Next base: position 2,714 of record DEYX01000064.1, read on the forward strand.
AAAGCAAGCAGATAGTCATGACGGTCAAATTGTTTTACAATAAGGGCTTCATATAAGTTCCTGACAGTATCCAGATTTTTGTTTTCTTCTCCGGCAGGGAAAATAAAATGTTCTGCTTTTTTGCAGCAGGCAGAAACAATCGATTCTACTTCCTCAAGGTAAAGAGGTGCCACATTGGAATCCGTGACAATACAAACCTTGCGTTCTCCCAGGTTCAGCTTTTTCAGTTCTTCTTTTAGTCCGTCAAACCCAGTTTCCATGACAATCTCATAAATGAAGGCACCGTTCATGTGTACCGGAATTCTATATCCCATGGTATTTTCCTCTTTTCTGTTCCTGTTTTTTGAACATCCAGGTAAGACGCAGGGCGTTCCACTTTTCTGTCCTTGTTTTTTGATATCCAGGTATGCCCGCAGGACGTTTTACTGCTGTATTACTTTTCTCCTATATCATGGAAGAAAGCAAACAATCTTCCGTTCCGTTTCCTGCATTGCAATGCTGCAACGATTTGAGGAAACGTGAAATGTGGAAAATCGTCTGCTTGTACCATTCAAAGAAATGTATGATGTCTTGTACGGAACATCTGCTATAGGCGTAAATTCATTCCGCCCATATCCAGGCTTCCATTATTTAACAGATCTTGAAAATCACCGGAGAGCTCTACGGATTCCGGGGTCGCTATGAATATGTAATTTGATATTTTCTGTAAATTACCATTCATGGAGTAAGTGGCGCCTGAGGTAAAGTCGATGATTCTCTGGGCGACTTCTGTATGGATGCCTTCCATATTGAGGACAACAGCCTTTCCGGCCAGCATATGATCGCAAATTTCCTTAGCATCTTCAATGGAGGTTGGTTTCACCATGGATACCTCCATAATGCGGGACTGCTTCATGGGCACTACTTTAGGGGAACGGGATAGGAAACGAGGCTTTTGATCAAAGTCGTCCTCTTCCTCGTAGTAATCCTCTTCGTTCTTTTTTGAGAAAAGGGTTCTCTTAGCAGGTTTATCGCTTTCATCCTCATAGTCGTCATCTAAATAGTAATCGTCATCATCTGTATCGTTTAAGCGCATGCTATCCATCAGTTTGCCTAAAATGCTCATACTTTATTCTCTCCAATCTTATACCATGGTTCCTGTGTGAGAAAAAATCTTTCCAGGGCCCAGGCATATATTCTCACTTAATTCATGCCCAATCATGCGGGTAAACGTAACTTCGCATCTCCTTCAATCATTAAGTGTTCATATAATATCTTGTACCGAAAATTCCGGTACCGACTCTTACCAGAGTAGCACCTTCTTCTATGGCAATCTCATAGTCTCCGGTCATACCCATTGAGAGCATATTCATACTAACATTATCAACGTTTTTGCTTTGCATGTCAACATAAAATTGTCTTAATTTTTTAAAAACAGGACGATTTTCCTCAGATTTTTCTACAAAAGGTGCAATAGTCATAAGACCTTTTATCTTTACATGGGGAAGGCTGGCGATTCTACGAATCGCGCTTTCCGTCTCCTCTAATTTAAACCCATATTTGCTATCCTCTTCTGCCACATTCACTTCCAAAAGGATGTCCACAATTAAGTTTTTTCTGGCTGCTTCCTCTTCGATCTGCTCCGCCAGGCGGATAGAATCTACACTGTGGATCAGCACAGTTTTGTCAATAACCTGCCTGACTTTGTTTCTCTGCAAATGTCCAATCATATGCCAGCGGATATCTTCCGGAAGGGCAACGTGCTTTTCACAAAGTTCCTGCACTTTATTTTCTCCAAAATCCCGGACACCGGCAGAATATGCTTCTGATATCATGACAGCGGGTTTTGTTTTGCTTACTGCTATCAGTGTTACTTCTTCCGGATTTCTTCCTGCCCTCTTACAAGCGGCTAATATCCGGTTATTTACTTCTTCCAGATTTTCCCTAACCAAACCAATCACCTCTTATTGATAAATTAATTCCCCTTCATTAACAGTTTCTGCATTGAGAACGATATGATCATATACCGCCAATCCATAGGTCATATTCTTTTTCACTGTGTAATATTCATCATTGGAAGCCTGCACATCAATCTGTTTAAAGACAGCGTACCCTTTGTTTATATTATAGACACCCTGAAGGGAAGCGCTTGTCCCAATTTGATAACGTTCCGTGGAATTCGGCTTTACAATATAATCTCCGGCTTTAAAGCCGTCTTCCGTTCCCATTTCGATATAGTAATTATCCCCTTCGGAATAGTAAATCTCGGTAGGGACAAAAACGACTGAGGTCCCGGACCCGGAATACACTTCTTTGTTGAAACCGGTGGACTGGCTGTCTCCGCCCTGTGTGACATAGTCCATGGGGACCAGGTAAAAATCTTTTTTTGTAACAGATGTTACTGGAATCTTTAATCCATCTACCCGGTCGGACACGATTTCAAAATCAACGTACCGGTCGGATGCAAATTGAACCATATATTTATCAAAGTCCAATTTTCCAAAAGATTTTCCATCTGTTCCGGAAAACACGGAAAAGTTTCCGGAAGCTTTTAAATCCCGTCCGGAAAATTCTACGGTAAGGTTTGTTTTGTCTCCATAAGATTTGGCATCTTCTTCCGCCATTGGAAACACAATCGACCACAAATCGGTAGTAATGACTTTATAAACTGGCGAGCCTTTTTCTATAAGGTTTCCTGATTTTGTAAAGGTTTTCGTATAGTTGCTGCGGTTAAACACGGCTTCTGAAACTCCCGATGGCTGAAGTCCTTCATAAGAATCCACTCCATAGGAGACGATGCCCGCCCGGTCTGCTTTTACCTGCTCAAAATTAATACCAGCCTGATCCATCTGGGCCCCAAGGTTGTCCAAAGCATTAAAATTCATATATTCCATGACTTCGGCCTCTAAAGCGTATTTGGCATCATATACAGATCGAAACTGGTCATTGTCATAAGTAAGGCTGAATGTGGTCAGCTGCTTTTTCAGTTCAGCAAGATTTTCCGGGGTCAGTGTAATCTTATCCTCTGAATTTTCCGCCAGAAATGAAGTGAGATTTCCTGTCTCATCAATGGAATAGACCCGGGTGCCGTTCGAAGCCCGTTTTCCTTCCCTTACGTAGTAATTGACATAGCCGGATCGGTCTGCATTTTTAACTTCTTCCTGCCGGAGGATAATTCCTGTGTAATTTTTATTATTGACGATGCTGCCTTCTTGTACTTCATAAAATTGTATCTTATCTCTACGAACATAGGCGAATACACTGAACACCATATAAACAAAGATCAACGCAAAGATGATCATGCCAACATTAATATTCAGAGGCCGCCGGTACCGGATGATTTTTTTATTCTTCTTTGGATGTGCAGCCCGTTTTAAAGGCTGCGCTGCCTTTTGTTTAGCCAACCTGACGCCTCCTTTCCTTATTATTGCCCATGAACTTCGGGCATAAAGGTATGTCCCCAGGACGTTCCTTATTACTGCCCATACATTCCGGGCATAAAGGTATGCCTCATGGCGTTCCTTATTATTACCCATATAATTTGAGCACAAAGGTATGCCTTAGGGCGTTTCTTTTAGTATTATAAAAGGAAATGCCAAAAAATTCAAGCAAAACAAAGGGGACTGCCGTGCAGCCCCCTTATCTTCATGTATGATTATAATGAAACAACCACATTAGCCCTGGCATTCTCAGGCATATTCTCCGCATCTATGGAAACACTGAGAACAAAGGTTACGTGATACTTTTCACCGATTTTTTCCAAAGTTGCAATGGTTTCAGATATATCTTCCCCTTCAAGGCAGGCCAGCTTTAAAAAGCTGTCAAAGAACATCATCTCTAAATCATGATCTTGAGATATAATACCACAGATAAAACCTATAAATCCTTCGCTTGATGTAATCGGATACTCATTGACATTAATGAGGCGGATCTTGTTGCTTAATTCGTACATGTGCTTGGAACTTTTGTCCAGGTAGGCAATAGAACCTGTTGATTCTTTAACAATAGAATTAGCTTTGTCTAACAGATGTTTTGTTTTCCCCTTACCCTTTTTTCCTGCTATTATCTGCACCATAGCAATCTCCTCCTTGCGTTATATAATTTGTATAAAAAGTCTATTCGGATTAATATAATTATAGTACAAATCCATAAGAAAGGCAATGACTATTCTACAATTTTATTCAATATATTTGTCATATTATCGTAAAGGCCTGCATGATTCGGTGCCTTTAAAACAACGGTAATATATTCCCGCTTAGAGGAATCCGAGCTTCCCATGATCAGGCAGCTTCCGGCCGCCTTAGTCGTACCTGTTTTTCCGCCCAGGACGGTAAGTCCTTCCGGCATCTGGCGCTCTCCTGTCATATACCAGTTGGTGCCTTTCCAGGTTGCATTTACTGGTTTTCCCGCTCCATCCTGATAGGTGGCGGTGTACTCAGTTGTACCAACGATCTTGCGAAATTCGGGATACTTTAAAGCTTCATTAAAGATTAAATACAGGTCATAAGCTGTGGTATAGTGATTATCATCGCTTAAACCGTGAGGATTAAGGAAATGAGTGCCTGTAGCTCCAACCTTCAACGCTTCATCGTTCATCATCTGTGCAAACTGGTCCATCCCTCCGGCCATATGGGTTGCAATGGCAGCCCCGGCATCATTTCCGGATGGGAGCATAAGACCATATAAAAGCTGTTCCATAGTCAGCTTGTCTCCTGGCTTTATCCCACATAAAGTAGCCCCGGCTTCCGTAATGACAGCATCTTTGGTCACCGTGACTTCATCTGTTAAATTTCCGTATTTTAAGGCAACAAGAGCTGTCATGGTTTTTGTGATGCTTGCAGGATACAAACGCTCAAAAGGATTCTTTGCAAACAGGACTTTCTTATCTGTTAAGTCAAAGACTGCGGCAGCTTCGGCAGTGACCGCATTGTCCTGGCTGGAAGGATCCTCTGAAACGATACAGAGATCATGAGCAAAGGGTTCTGCTCTGCCAGATACTGCACTGGACTGGTAAAGGGCGGTTCTTTCCGAATACACATAAGGATCGTCCAGGCCCTTCAGACCGGCGCAGCCTGTCAGAAATACGGTACATAAGGCAATGCAGCCTGATTTTACAAAAACTCTTTTTTTCACGGAATCTACCTCTGCTATTTGTACATCTCACGCCATTCCATGTCACCGCGCTCTAAAGACTTGATCAAAAGCTCAGCGGTAGCCAGATTGGTTGCAAGAGGAATGTTGTGCATATCACAGGTGCTCATGATGTTTACGATATCCGGTTCATGGGACTTGGGTGTAAGAGGATCCCTTAAAAAGATAACCAGATCGATCTCATTGTGTTCAATCTGGGATCCCAACTGCTGCTCCCCGCCCAGGTGTCCGGCCAGATATTTATGAACATTTAAGTTTGTCACCTCTTCGATCAGACGTCCGGTGGTTCCGGTAGCATATAACATGTGTTTACTTAAAATTCCCCTGTAGGCAATGCAGAAGTTCTGCATAAGTTTTTTCTTTGAATCGTGTGCAACTAGTCCTATATTCATGACGATATACCTCCTTATTAATTACCGATTTTACGCTGCAGTCCAACATTTAGCACCAGTCCCATACCCATAAAGATGCTGATGAGCGAACTGACTCCCGAGCTGATAAAGGGGAGAGGAAGGCCTGTATTGGGAAATATCTGCGTTGCCACGGCGATATTGGCAAAGGCCTGGAAGCCGATCAAGGCTGCCATGCCGGTACAAATCAGTTTTCCTGACATATCTTTGGTCTTGGATGCCAAATAAAGGCATTCAAATACAACCAAACCAATAAGAACAATGACGATAACGCTGCCTCGAAATCCCATTTCTTCGCCGATAATAGCGAAAATAAAGTCGGTTTCCCCGGCTGATAAGAAGTTTCCATCTTTCACCGATGCAATGGTTGTATTAAAAAGTCCTTTCCCTTGAAGCTGTCCGGAACTGATTGCCATAATTGAATTTTTTTGCTGATACAGATTCTCCGCATACTGCTCTGCATGGGGATAAATCCATGCAAGGATCCGCCGCGCTTGATAATCATGTATAAAAGGGATCAGTCCTTTGGTCAGCAGAAATATGAAAAGCGCTCCTGCCGGTATTGCAACGGCAAGGACGCCCCCGATCCAGCGGTAACTGATTCCTGCGGTAAATACCATACACAGGATAATAATGGAAACCACAAGGCTGGTGGATAAATTCGGCTCTGCAAAAATAAGGCCGATGGGTATGGCCGCAAGCAAAGCGGCCAGCCCTATCATAATCGGCGTGTTTAACCTTTCCTGGTATTTACTCCAATACCAGGAAAAGAACACAATTAAACCGATCTTTACGAATTCAGACGGCTGTATCCGTCCGATACCAGGAATATTAATCCATCTGGTGGCTCCTCCAGCTGTATGTCCCATAACAAGAACAGCTCCCAGCAAAATAATGCAGCCCGCATAAATCAGAGCATAAAGCTTGATAATTCTATGATAGTCTATGATGGAAAGCCCAATAGCCAGGGCAAATCCCACCATTACGCCGATCATCTGTTTTGTCACTGTATTGGAATCCTGGTTGGAGGCGCTGCTCACCACAAGAATCCCGATAACGGACAGCGACAGCATGTACAAAACTAACCGGTAATTATAGTATTTAAAATTGTAATCAGAAAACATATCAGTATATCCCCTTATCAGGTACGTCGCGAATAGGGATGTTGGCATAAAGAACCGGAATAAAGCGTTCGCAATCCGGCTGTTTAAGCTTCTTCATCTGTATCTCTATTCTGTCGGAATCTATATCCATGTATCTTGAAACAACACGGACCATATCGTCTTTTATCATCTGCATGATCTCAGGAGAACAATCTGCCTTGTCCGCAACCAGCAAAAGTTTCAGACGATTTCTTGCAATTTCTCCTGAATTCTTCTTGCGGAATACAGGAAGCAGGCTCATATCACACCCTCCTATGCTCTCTTTAAGAGATGGGAGAGTTTAAAGAACAGACCTTCACGTACTGCTGGGTTCTGAAGCGGTACGTTTTCCCCGGTAATCCGCCTGCAGATATCCATATAGGCCTGTCCGGCCGGGGTTCCCATACCAACGAGAGGTTCTCCCTGGTTTGTGGAAATGACGATGTCCTCGTCATCCGGCACAGCGCCGATAATATCAACGGCAAGGATGTCCATAACATCGTCCAGAGACATCATATCTCCCCTTTTCACCATATCCGCACGGATCCGGTTTACGATGAGTTCAATGGCTCCCATGTCAGCGGCATCTAAAAGCCCGATGATCCGGTCCGCATCCCGGATTGCAGAAACTTCCGGAGTGGTAACAACAATGGCTCTGTCAGCGCCAGCAATGGCGTTTTGAAAGCCTTGTTCAATTCCTGCAGGGCAATCCAGCAGGATGTAATCAAACTCTTCTCTTAAATCATCAACCAGTTTCACCATTTGCTCGGGAGTGACTGCCGTCTTGTCCCTGGTCTGGGCTGAAGGAAGTAAAAATAAGTTCGGATATCTTTTGTCTTTAATCAGGGCCTGCTTCATACGGCAGTTGCCCTCTACCACGTCTACTAAATTGTAGACAATGCGGTTTTCCAGACCCATAACAACGTCCAGGTTCCGAAGTCCTATATCTGTATCGATCAGGACTACTTTTTTACCCAGAATCGCAAGTCCGGTACCAACATTGGCAGAGGTTGTTGTCTTGCCTACCCCGCCTTTTCCAGAAGTGATTACGATAATCTCGCTCATACCATATCCTCCTGATTTTTAGGGATAACTTCCTTTTTATATTCTACCTTAGTTTTTGGAATATTTCCACACTTTTTTTCATTGGTTTAATTATGACCTTGTTATTTTCCATGTAAGCCTTCATAGGACCTCTTCCCAGGCGCTTTCCTCTTCCGTCAAGGCCTGAGGTGCAATCTGCGATGCGCAGCTGGATTGGAGCCATATCCAGGGCAGTAATGAGCGCTCCCCGGTTGCCTGCTACACCTGCACATACCGTTCCGGAAAGTTTTCCAAGAACGATCACATTGCCTTTTGCCAAAACCTTTGCACCTTTGTAAACATCACCGATGATCACAATGCTGGCTTCGGATTCCAAAGTCTCTCCGCTTTGTAGATTGCCTTTGAAGAACTGCCCTGTCTGGCAGGACAGCTCCATGAGTTTCTCGTTCAGTGCTTTTTCGCAGCGCTCCATACGGTTTATATCCGTATCAACCAGGCAGATGATCTCCACATTGGAGTTTTCCGTGATCTGATTGATGATTGCGAACTCTTCCTCGGAATTCAGTTCCCGCCCTTCCAGGGTCAGGGTCATTTGTGCGGATCCCCAGAATTTCGCATGATCCCCGAATTTTTTCCCAATATCAGATAGAAGCTGAGGGAAGGGGGTGTCTGGGTCCAGGATGACAGTCATACCTGCTCTGTTGCTTTTAATTACTACGGTATTATGCATCATATCACCTCTTATCCTAGTTAATCGCGAATGTTGACCTTCGCTGCATCCAGGGCACCGGCATTTATAATGGATTCTAAGTCCGTATAGCCGTAATAATACTTATAGACATTCTTCGCAATATTGGCGGCGTTGGATGATGAATAGCCATACGGAATATTCACGGTTACACAGATTTCCGGATTGTCATATGGCGCATAAGAAATAAAGAATGCGTGATTGGGCTTGTTGCGGGCCTCCTGTGCAGTACCGGTTTTAGCGGCAATTTCCACTTCAAGGTCGGTAAACAGCCTTTTACTTGAACCGTTTGCAATCACTTCTCTCATCCCCTGTTGTACAGTATCCCACGTTGAAGCCGCCGCGTCAATATGAGAAGAAATCTTAGGGGTATAATCTTGTATCAGATTACCTTCAGAATCGGTTGTTTTATCCAATAAGCTGAGTTCAAATACAGTCCCCCTGTTTGCGATGGCAGACACGTATCTGGATAGCTGGACATTGGTGTAGGCATGGCTTCCCTGTCCCATGGCAGAACGCTCTGGCGCTTCCTTTGAAATCTGTGGATCAAGCTCTGCGATCTCTACCCCGGACTTATGATCCAGTCCAAACATGGTTGCATATTTCCGCAAAACTTCAAGTCCCTGGTCAGGAGAATATACTCCGTTGGCATCCGTTGACAAGCGGTGCCCCAGATCAGCAAAGAAATAGTTACAGGAGTTCCCAATTCCTCCTACAATGTTCAGTGGTCCATGCTGGCCTGGATAAATCCAGCACTTAATGGGCGGTTCTACATCCGTATAAATGCCGGTACAGGTAATGGTTTCATCCATTGTTACGACATGTTCTTCCAGAGCCGCTACTGCTGTAATAGGTTTAAAGGTGGAACCAGGCGCTTTTCTTGTCTGGGTCGCATTGTTGTATAACGGAAGGGACATGTCTGCCTGCAGCTGGCTGAAATAGGTTCCGTCACCAATCCTGTTGTTGTCATATCCAGGATAGGATACCAGAGCAAGCACTTCTCCTGTTTTGTCGTTTGTAACCACTACTCCTGCATTACATGGGGATAAAGCCAGCTGGGCAGGAGTAATCTCCAGGGATGACAGCTTTTTAATCAGGAAGGAGTAAGCATCACCTGTTGCCCTTAAATCCGCCGCATCCTGACCGTTGTCTATTAAAACTCCCTGATCATATAAAGCAAGACATAGCTCCTGCCCGGTAATGACATCGTCATTAATCAGATACCGGTATATTTTTTTTGTAAAATTCCGGTCATCCTTAAGCTTGTCCAGAGCATAAGCCACAAGGGCTTCAAAGGTGTCATCCGCATTTGAATATTTGGAATCGGTTCCCAGCTTGGTGGTGTCCACCCAGCCATTGGCGATTCCATAATACAGATAGTCTCTTAAACTGATTTCATCTGCTTTCCATGCCTGATATTCTCCGCTGGAGGTATCAATGGCATCTTCCTTAATAATTCCCACGGTAGGACCGGAAAGATAAGTATATATATAAAACATATAGGCTTTTAAGTCTTCTGAAAGATCCTTCATTGGCGTGGCGTGGGTGCTCATCAGCTCATTGTTTAAATTGGTAAAGATCTGCTGTTGGGAAGACGTATATTTCCGGTATATGTTTTTTTCGGTTTCAGAGGCGTCCTCCCCTTCCATTTCCTTCAGGGAAAGGACATTGTTGTTGATCAGCTGGTAATAGGCATCCTTAACAGCTATCTTCATATTGGAGCCATCTGTGGAGCCGTTTGTATTGAAATCACTATTTACAATGGTCTTGATGAGAACTCCGGCTAACGATTGTTCAATCAGATGGTAAATGCCCTTTTGAAGATCCGCATCCAGAGTCAGATACACATCGTTTCCAGCGGAAGCATCGGTTTCATCTTTTGTTTCCCGTACTCGTCCTACACTGTCCTTGTAAATCGTTTTTTTTCCTTTTGTCCCCTGAAGCTCGTGTTCCATGGTATATTCAATTCCAGCCCGTCCTACGATATCATTAATGTCGTAGTCGTCTTTTCTCTTTTGAAGGCCCTCTAACTGATCCTCCGGGACCTTTCCGGTATAGCCAATGACCGGAGCTAAGGAAATGCTGTCGTTGTAAGCGCGGATTGTTGTTTCCTCCACATTTACTCCCTGCATTTCACCGATATGCTCTAAAATATCCGCTACGGTTTCATCGGCTACCTGACTGGCAACCGTGGTGGCTTCGTATTTGCGGTAGGACATGAGGCGAAGGGCGTATTTGATATTGATGATATCAAGGGCCTCCTGGTCTGTCAGGGTAACAGGCTTACCATTCTGATCTTTCATATCTGTAAGGCCATTGTCCTTGCAGGCCTTCTCAAACAGCTCCTTTGCGCTTAAATTAGAGGGATAGGTGCCTTTTTCATCATCTAAGTCTTCCACCTTTTTCAGACCATAATAGTCCCGCAGAAAGCGTTTTCTGGAGGACTCTGAGGAGGAAGTGTATACGATGTCACCGTTGGAATCAATCGTTACTTCAAATTTTCCCTGTATGGTTTCCCCGTGCTTTTCAAGAATCTGTACCAGCCTTAAATACATGTTGTTTCTGGCGGCTGCATTCTTGTACACGCCGATATCCTGTACGGTAACGGAATAAGCCAGCTTGTTATAAGCCAGGACTTTGCCGTTCCGATCATAGACATTGCCTCTTGTTCCGGCGGTTGTAATGGTCTGCTCCGTAAGCTGCATGTATTCGTTAAGGGCTTCCTCTCCATTAACGATCTGCATGTTAAAAAGTTTATTAATTAATCCGGCATACATGAAAAAGCAAATGATTCCAAGTATAAAAAGCCGTGATGATATGGTTTTTTTTAAAAATTCCTTTATAATGTCAAACAAATCACTAAACAATTGCCGAATCACCTCTTTTTCCTATCTCCTCCAAGTGCCGGTTCAAAATCAGGAATACCCGATAAAGAAGCAGGGTCGTTACAACGGTAAAAATGATTTCCGGAAGCATCAGATTGATAAAATAATACCCAACTCTGATTTTCTGGCGAATCAGGAATCGGAAAACATAAATATACAGATTGTAAGCCAATTCGTTCAGTACACTTAGGATCAAGGGCAGCGTAATGTAATCTTCATAATAATATTTCGTACAGATTCCGTTGATATAGCCTACATAGATAAAAATAAGGGTGTAAAAGCCAAAAGGCCCGCTGTAAAATAAATCCATGAGAAGCCCGGCCAAAAGCCCATAATACATCCCGGCCTCTTTTCCATGCATGAAGCCAAAGGAAAAGGTGAGGATTAAGAGCAGGTTGGGAGAAGCCGATAAAAACGGCAGCAACGGAAAAAGGCAATTTTGAATCGTAAATGCAAGAATTATCATCAGAACATTAAAAAGTATCCGTCTCATGTTACTCCTTTCCTCTTTCCTGTCCATGCTTTCTGGACATAAAGGTATACCCGCAGGGTGTTTCCTCTTTCCTGTCCATGCTTTTAGGACTCAAAGGTATACCCGCAGGGTGTTACCTCTTATTGAGAAGCGCTTTCTGCTGTTTCTGTTTCAGAGGAATTCGTCTCCTGGGGAGCGGTTTCCTCCTGAGAAACTTCTTCCTTCATCATATCAGCTTTCAGTTTTGTGATAACCAGAACCTCCTGCAGGCTGTCAAACTTTGCTGCCGGAATTAAATACCCTGATTTGGTAACGTTATTGGTATCATTGGTAATGCCGGAGGCATAACCAACCAGGATGCCGGGCAGGAATACGGAACTGATGTTGGATGTTACGATCTTATCTCCGTCTTTTACATCGCTTTCCTTTAGCACGTTGGTGATCCGGAGCCTTCCCTCTTTAAACAGGGTCAAGTCGCCGGCAACGATACAGCTGTTTCCGGACTGCATGGCCATGCCGCTCACACGGCTGGAGTCATCAATAATGGAACGGACGGTTGCATAATTCGCTCCCACATCCGTGACAATGCCCACCAGACCGCCTCCCGCCACAACATTCATATCCGGGGCAATCCCATCCTTTGAGCCTTTGTCGATTCGGAATATCTGGAACCAGTTGCTTGAATCATTGGCAATGACCCTGGCTCCCACCTTTGTATACTGGCCATAATCCTGATCCAGGCTGTAAAGCTGGCGAAGCCGTTTTAACTCAAATTCTTCCGCCTGAAGTCTGGTGTTTTCCTCAGTCAGCTGTGTGATGATTTCTTTCATCTCTTTATTCTCATTCAGTGCGTCATGAAGCTTTGTATAATCAATAATTTCATCATAAATGGCCGAACCAACCGCATTGACACCCGATTGCACCGGAATCAGAAAATATCCTACCCCGGTCCTAAGGGGCGTAAGCCATTCGTCATGAATGGAGGTCAACCCGATCAACAGGACACAAAATACTGTTAAGGCAATAAGAACATATTTGCTGCGCTTTGATTCCATCTATAAAATTCCCCGTTCCTTCAAACTGATATAGGAATTATCTCCTATGATAATGTGGTCCAATAACCGGATGCCAACCAGATCTCCTGCTTCCCTTACCCTGCGGGTAAAGCTTAAATCTTCTCTGCTGGGAGACGGATCTCCGCTTGGATGGTTGTGAACCAGTACCAGACTTACGGCATGATATTTCATAGCCTCAATGAAAATCTCCCTGGGAGAAACAGCGGATGTATTCACTGTTCCCTGAGAGATCAAAATGTCCCTTATCAGGGCTCCTTTTGTATTCAGGAGAACGATATAAACCAGTTCCTGCTCTTTATGGCGTATATCCTCCACAAAGTAATTAACAATATCAAGGGGGTTACGGAATGACACCCCATCGGAGCGGGCGGTTCTTTTCCAGATACGTCTGGAAAGCTCTCCCACGCATAAAAGCTGGGCGCCCTTTACGGTTCCGATTCCCTTAACCTGCATAAGTTCCGGCATTGAAAGATGCAAAAGCCCTAAAATACCCTCTTTGGGATAATTTAAGGCCAGTATCTTCTGTGCCAGCGTCAGGGAATTATTTTCCCTGGAACCTGTTCGGATGATAATAGATAAAAGCTCCGCATCGCTTAAGCCTTCCGGACCTTCCTTTAAACACTTCTCATAGGGCCGTTCATCCGCAGGAATGTCTTTCATCGTTATTCGTTTCATATGCCTCCTGACCGTTACTCTCCAGGCACGTTAAAAAGGACATATGTATGGCAGAGCGGTTAATGTCAATCACTTCGCTCCTTGATCACAGCGTGACCCGCTTCATCGGGCATGAACGCATGCGCTCAAATTAACCGATATGTAATGAGGGCTGCTGCCACTCCTATAATGCCAGCCATGGTAATTTTAATGTTAATGCCAAAGGTAATTACCAGAATGCCTAGATTGACGATCAGTGGGGTATCAAATCCAAAGGATTGTCCCGCGTTCAGCCAGGACAGCCAGGAAATTCCCCGGGTCAGATCTCCGACAAAGCCTCCGAGAACTACGCCGGCCAGCATAAGAAGAAGCAGTACCCAGCAGTTTTTGTATTTCATCTGCTTTGCTACCCCTTTTGTTTTATGACAGGATTATCCATACCTATCAAATCATTCTAACATAGTTTTGCAGTTGTGTATACCGTTTTTTATAATTTGCCTTCAAGGGAAAATGCAAGAACTTATTCTTCCATTAGCCCCTAAGCAAGATTGTGAAAAATTTATTTATTAAAAACGGATCAGACCTGCCTCCAAGAGCTTTTGTACCGACATTAAGATTCCCAGCTTTGCGTGGAACCAGGTAAGGCCTCCCTGGAAGTAAACCGCATAAGGCGGTTTGATAGGACCATCTGCGCTCAGTTCAATGGATGAACCTTGCACAAACGCACCGGCTGCCATGATGACAGGGGCATCATACCCCGGCATATCCCAAGGTTCCGGTGTGACAAAGCTGTCAACAGGGGCAGCCGCCTGAATCCCCTGGCAGAAGGCAATCACTCCTTCCGGTTTTCCAAAGGTAACGGCCTGAATGATATCATGACGGGACTGGGAACCGTCAGGTACTACGGAAAAGCCCAGCTTTTCATAGACATTGGCAGCAAATACAGCACCTTTTAAAGCCCCAGCCACTACGGTAGGAGATAAAAATAATCCTTGAAAAAAGGACTGGTTAAGGCCCAGAGTGGCCCCGACTTCCTTTCCAAGACCAGGTGCTGTGAGCCGGTAGGAAGCACGGTCAATGCAGTATTCCCTTCCCGCAATGTAGCCGCCGATGGGCGCAATGCCTCCTCCTGGATTCTTTA
>DEYX01000044.1 GCA_002365025.1 Hungatella sp. UBA3147
CGATCTTTGCAGCCTCCATGACCTCTGTTGATATGCTCTGGATCCCCGACAGGAAAAATACCATCAAATATCCTGCCTCCTTCCATACGTACATGACCGCCATAGCAGGCAGCACCGTACTTTTCTTTGACAGGACGTTCAATGGACGAAAGCCCATGCTTATGAGCATCTGGTCAAACAATCCGTTTTTCGCCATATAGATGAACATCCAGACACTGGCTATGGCTATCATAGGCATTACAACCGGATAGAAGAAAGCCGTTCTTACAAAACCGATAGTCCGGCTCCTTCTATTTACCAGAACGGCAAGACCCAATCCCACAGCCATGCTGGGCAGTACGGTAATCAGTGCAAAAAAAACTGTATTTCCCATTACCTTCCAAAACAGCTTTGATGAAAACAGTTTTGCATAGTTTTCCAGCCCAATAAGCTCCGGCGCCCCCATTCCCATTTTATACTTCATAAGACTTAAATACAGGCTCCTGAATACAGGGTACGCTGTAAATATCAGCATGAACGCCAGTGCCGGGGCAACGAGCATCCACGCCGTGAAATTATGCTTCAATTCCTTCCTCTTTTTTAAATCACCATTCATCGATCCGTCACCCTTCTTTAAAGAAAGGGGTTTGCAAGCTGCAATCCCCTTTCGGTTTCCTATACTATTGAAAATCTGCTAAAACTTCCTCTGCTTCCTCCTGGGCCTGGTCCAGGGCTTCCTGTGCTGTCATATCTCCCACTACTGCCGCCTGGATGTTATCGTTTAAAATCCTCCATATTTCAGCCGCATTATAAGTCGTCAGCTCCGGTTTTGCATAGGGAAGCTGCTCATAAGCGATGGAAGCCTGAGGAACCTTTGCGTAATAATCTTTCATCAGATCCGTATCATAGCAAGACTGTCTGGTCGCTACGTAACCAGTATCCAGGCTCCACTGGGCTGCTCTTTCCGTAGAAGTAGCAAATTTAATGAATTTCCAAGCTGCATCCGCACGCTCCTTCGCGATTCCGTTTGAGATATAGAAGTTCCCGCCGCCTGTGGGAGCCGCATCCCGTGCATGTCCCGGCATAAATGCCGTACCAAACTCAAACTTGGCGTTACTGTTGATATTGGCCATATTTCCGGTGGTATGATAGATCATAGCCACTTCTCCGGCCAGGAACTGTGTGGGCAGGTCGGTCCATTGTACGATCCCTTCTGCCATGCATTTGTATTTATTCTGGAGGTCCAGCCAGAACTGAAGGGCTTCTACATTTTCAGGGGTATTAAAGTAAACGGTCTTTCCATCTTCACTCATGAGGTTTTTACCGTCTTTGCTGTTCTGTAACGCAAATCCTGTGAACGTCCACTGGGCAGAGCCGGAATTCAAAGCGATGCCAACACCATAATGATCGCTGTTTGTCAGCTTCACCGCATAATCCGCCAGCTCCTCCCAGGTTCTGGGCGGCTTCTCCGGATCAAGTCCGGCTTCCTTGAACAGGTCTTTGTTATAATAGAGGATCTCCGTACTTCTCTGGAAAGGAATGGAATAAATCTTTCCATCTACATAGGAGTCTTCCATGAATCCGGGAAGAAAGTCTGAGATGAATGCTTTTCCTTCTTCTCCGTCAGCTGCAATAAAATCATCCAGCGGCATAGCCATACCTGTAGATGACATGGTAAATCTCTGGGTCGCCAGGCTTACAAACACATCCGGCGGGGTTCCTCCCTGTACGGCCGTCTGGATTTTTGTAACAGTGTCGTCATAGTTTCCTGTATAAACCGGTTCAACAACAATATCTGGATTCTCCAAGTTAAAATCCGTGCAGATTTTTTCAATAAGCTGTGCAGCTGATCCGCCTACGTTGACCGGATAGTAAAACGTCAGGCGCAATGCATCCCCCGCATTTTCCTGAGTCTCTGCCTTTGCAGAATCTGTATCCGCTGAGGCTGACTCGGCGTTTGTTTCCTTTTGCTCTGCCTTTGCTGCACCTGTTGAATTGCCGCCACACCCAGTCAATACACCTGCTGCAGCCATGATCATTGCCAATGTGATCGCAGATAAATGTTTCATTTTTTTCAAAACAACCCCTCCTTAAATTCAACTATTGATGTTTACATTGGTAGTTTATCACAGTAATTGAAACGTGTCAATAATATTTTTATATATTTCATACAATATATTTACAATTATTCTTATTTTAATGTTTGTTTTTCACATTTAAAAAGAGGTTTCATTTTTTATTTTATATGATATACTATAAATAATCATTTGTTTCTGGTAAATTATGGAGGTATTTTATGGTTACTATTAAAGATATTGCCAGGGCCGCCGGTGTTGCCCAGGGAACTGTTTCAAATGTTCTAAATGAAAAAGGCAACGTCAGCAGCGAAAAAATAAAACAGGTAATGGATGCCGCTGCCTCTCTTGGATATATCCCCAATGAAAGAGCCAAATTACTGCGTAAGGGGTGCTCCGATTTATTGGCCGTCATTCTCCCAAACCTGCGTTCCAAACAATATATCGATTTTTTTATGAGCTTTAAGGCTTATGCCGAAAATCATAGTTATTCCGTATGCCAGTATCTCACCAATGACGATCAGCCGGAGGCTGAGATCAATGCCTTACAGGACATACGTTCCCTTATGCCCGCCGGAATTGCATCATTTACTTCCTTTACATCCCAGTCAGACTCTATTCCATACTTAGAGGGGAAGAAAAAGATCCGGGAAAATATCATTTTCATTGAACGGGATCCTGATATATCCTGTAGATATATAGGATTCAACTATGGACAGGCAGGAAAAGAATTAGCCAGGAAGGCTTTGGAAAAGAAATATACAAATATCTGTATTTTGACCGGTAGCCTTCGGCTCTCCAATGAGCTGGCATTTTATGACAGCTTTGTGGACACGATGAAGAACTCCTCCTGTTCCGTGTACCACATACAGACGGACTCATACAGGAAACTGCAGAACATTATGCAGATCTTCCATGATTCCACGCCCCAGGCCATTTTTATATCCAATTACGGTTTTGCTGAATCTGTAAAAGATATACATAATACCTTTTACCCAGAGCTCAGCTTAAATATATACACCGTTTCTCCTGTATTCACCATGCCAGAAAACGACTTTGATAAATACGAACTGAATTACCGCCAGTTGGGAAAAATCGCTGCCGAAACCCTGATTGAAAATGATCCCTCAGGCAAATATCCGGAGAAAAGAATTCTTGAAAATTCAGGTTTCCGAGATTGGTTTTCGAACATCATCTACAGCGATAACAAATCCCCGTTAAACATCCTGACCCTTGACACCCCAAGCGCTTACACTCTTCGCAGCCTTTCCCGCCTGTATACACAAAAAACCGGGATACCCGTTAACATCACCATTTATTCCTACGATGAAATCTATGAAGCCTTTACAAATATGACAAAGTACTCCGTATTCGATATCCTGCGTCTGGATGTGACCTGGTTGTCCTGGTTTGCAGAAAAGATATTGCAGCCACTGGATGGAATCGATCCGTCGGTCTCTCAATGTCTCAATGAATTTATAGAAGGTACCATTGAGCCGTTTTCAATGATCAACGGACATGTATACGCATTACCCACTTCCCCAAGTATGCAGCTTCTGTTTTACAGAAAAGATTTGTTCAATGACCCTATTTACCGCCGCATGTACTTTGAAAAATACCGGGAAGAGCTGCTCCCTCCAGATACTTTTGATAAGTTCAACCGGATTGCCGCATTTTTTACAAAATCCCTGAACCCAACATCTCCTGTGGATTATGGGGCCACACTCACCCTTGGTTCCACCGGAGTAGCAGGCTCTGAATTTTTAGCCCGCTTTTTCAGTTATCAGGACAATCTGTATGACGAACACTACAATGTGACCCTGAATTCTCCTGCCGCAGTCCGGGCATTGGAACAGCTTGTGGATATCCGCAATTATTCCAGCCCAAAATATAATTCCTGGTGGACCAATACCGCCACCTCTTTTGCCAGCGGAAACATTGCTATGACCCTGCTGTACAGCAATTATGCTTCTGACCTGCTCAGTTCAACTTCCAAGGTTGTGGGAAATATCGGATATGCTCTGGTTCCCGGCGGCAATCCAGTCATCGGCGGCGGAACTCTCGGCGTTTCAAAATACAGCCGCCGGGCCAATGAAGCATTGTCCTTTATCCGCTGGATATGCAGTGAAACAATCGCCTCTGCTGAAACACTGCTGGGAAGCGTTTCCCCCTGTAAGAAATCCTATGAAAATTATGAAATCGTCAATTCTTATCCATGGCTGAATTTTGCAAAGGACAGCTTTGTAATGGCCAAAGGGCGGCGGGTGCCTGAGTTGTCCGGTTTTCCATTTGATGAACGCCGTTTTTTGAGCATTATCGGTATGGCGGTAAAAAATGCTTACAGCAATGTTCAGTCGCCCACAATTGCATTGGACCAAGCGCAGAAGATGTATGATGAACAGTTTTTAAACAGGGATGTGTGATTGTCTTGATACGTTTTTTGATATGACACGTTACATCGTCACAAGATATAATGAAGAGGATATAAGAAGATCTTATGAGTTATTCCTTGAAACTTTCAAACATCTTTGCTATAATGGCCCAAGGGAATGAAGTTCTCCCTGTGCTGATTTTAGCCGAACCGCTTATTAAGCTGATGACTTCTGCAATTATTTCATTGCAGAAGTGTCGGCTTTTTTGCATTTCTGCACAAAGGAGGATAAGTATGCTTTTCAGTCTTGCAATGATGGTTCTTTGCGGCATGATATTAAGCGGAACCATGCAGAAATTAAAACTCCCCGGCCTTGTGGGTATGCTGCTCACCGGTATTGTGTTAGGGCCGTATGCGCTTAATTTGATCGCGCCGGAGTTGTTGAATATTTCTGCTGATTTGAGACAAATTGCCCTGATCGTGATTCTTACAAGGGCAGGGCTCGCGCTGGATATTAAGGATTTAAAAAAGGTTGGCCGCCCGGCAATCCTTATGTGCTTCATTCCGGCAAGTTTTGAAATAGCCGCCACTACTATTTTTGCACCAATGTTCTTTCCTATTTCTCATTTGGAAGCAGCTATTATGGGAACAGTGCTCGGTGCGGTCTCCCCGGCAGTTATCGTGCCTAAAATGTTAAGGCTGATGGAGCATGGCTACGGCCGGGAAAAGAGCATCCCGCAGCTTATCATGGCCGGAGCGTCCGTTGACGACATTTATGTCATCGTTCTTTTTACATCATTTATGGGCATGTACGAGGGAAGCAGCTTTGATGCCATAAGCCTTATAAAAATACCAATCGCCATTATGACAGGTCTGCTGGTTGGTGTTTTACTCGGCCTGGTTTTGGTGAAGCTGTTTCAAAAAATCCACATACGTGATACGGTCAAAATTTTGATTGTATTAAGCACTGCATTCCTGCTGGTTTCTCTTGAAACAGCCATTAAAGTGTATGTGCCCATGTCGGGCTTACTGGCTGTCATGGCTTTAGGCGGTACTATTTTAAAGCAGTACGATATATTAGCAAAGCGCCTGTCGGGCAAGTTCTCAAAAATCTGGGTGGCTGCGGAATTGATGTTGTTCATATTGGTGGGCGCGACGGTGGATATCAGCTATGCAGCAAAGGCTGGATTTGCGGCTGTCGCTCTTATCTTTATCGCCCTGCTGATCCGGATATGCGGCGTATTTTTCTGCCTTGCCAAAACCCCAATAAACGCAAAGGAACGCCTGTTTTGTGCTATCGCATATTTGCCGAAAGCAACTGTACAGGCAGCAATTGGCGGACTTCCTTTGGCGGCAGGCGTTGCAGTCGGCAATACGATTTTGACGGTTGCAGTTTTAGGGATCCTGATTACTGCTCCCATTGGGGCGATCGGCGTGGATGCAACCTATAAAAGGCTGCTTGTAAAGAATGACGGCCACACGAAAATCCTTACGCCCGGGAAACGGGAATGAAATCGTGCCGTTTGTATGGCGTGGATTCCATTATGGCCAATCAATAATCTTATAATCCAACCACATGCCCAGAACTTAGAAGAGGCATGTGGTTTTTTATCTGCTCAGACAGAAAGCCTTCTTATGATGCCGTTAGATGAGAAGATGTAAAAGCCGCAGGCACATGCGCAAACTATTTAATCTTTAGAAATAACCATATTCCTAAAATTCTCAAACTGTTTTTCAATATCCGGATTTTGAATAAAAAACTCCATCATCATCTTTATTTCCAATACAGTTAAATCTCCCAGCATGTGCTCAACCAATTCTGCTTCTTCTAATGGACACGGGCTTTTAAGCATGGTAAAAAAACGCTCCAAAGTATTATGACGTTCCAGCAGATATTCACCGGTTATTCTTCCCTCGTCAGTCAGCAGGATATTTTCAAAGCCATCGTATCTCAAATACCCAAGCTGGACAAGCTTGGATACCATCTTTGACGCAGACGATGGACGAACGTGAAGCTGCCCTGAAAGTCTGTTTATGCGAGTGCAGCTCTCTTCCAGACACATTCGGTATGCCATTTCAAGATAATCCTCAAGAGCAGGCGTAAGTCTGCTCTCATTTTGTTTTTTCAGTTCATATCCCCGGACGGTACGGAATTCCTGAGGCGGAAGTTGGCTCATTGTCATTCATCCTCTGTTTTTTAAACTTTATACAGTGTATTCGTAACACTTTCTACTTAGGTCCCATAAATTAGCCAAGGGAAACGTTATTTCCCTCCCCTAACAGATCTGAATAATGAAATAATTGATTTTATATGTAAACCACTTGCATTTCTACATGTTTAGGCATATAATATAATAAAGTTTAGGCATGCCTAAATATTTAAACATACAACACAACAGGAGGAAAATTATGGATACTT
This sequence comes from Hungatella sp. UBA3147, assembly GCA_002365025.1. Classification (GTDB taxonomy): domain Bacteria; phylum Bacillota; class Clostridia; order Lachnospirales; family Lachnospiraceae; genus Lacrimispora. The sequence continues at coordinate 6,845 of DEYX01000044.1, forward strand.
ATACAAAACAGCTTTTTCGCAGCAAGATACCTACTTTAATAGTAACCGCCCTTATCCTGCTGATTGGGGGAATTGTGAAAATATTAGCGGTATAAAGACCTTTTACTCTTCAAACATTTTTTTTACCTACGCAGATGGCGGGGTTTATATCTCTAAAACGGAGGAAGATAAAATGACACCAAACAAAGAAGATTATTTAAAAGCTATTTATAAGCTCGGCGGTATGGAAGGGCTGATAAGCAATAAACAGATTGCGGAAACTTTGCAGATCGCTCCTGCTTCTGTGACAGAAATGCTAGGAAAGCTGAAACGGGAAGGGCTGATCCATTATGAGCCCTACAAAGGTTCATGCCTGACGCCTGAGGGAATTCAGGTTGCCATTTCGCTGGTGCGGGGCCACCGGCTCTGGGAGGTTTTCCTGATGCGCCATCTTGGCTACTCGTGGAGTGAGGCGCATGAAGACGCGGAACTGCTGGAACATATCACCCCGTCACGGCTGACCGCCCGGCTGGATAAATTTTTAAATTACCCGGCCTATTGCCCCCACGGCAGTGCAATTCCCCATCCCGACGGCCAAATCGACCACGCTCCGCTGCTGACCTTGAACCTGCTTCCTATGGGTGCGACCTCACATATCCGGCGTGTAAAGGAAGAAAGCCATCGTCTGGAGGAAGAGCTTGCCGGACTTTCAAACGGAACTCATGGTTCTAACTCCATTATCGAAGAGAAACAGAAAGAAATTGAGGTATTAAAGGGCAGGATTGCGGAAGAAAAGGTATACTCAGAAGAACTGGAAGGCATCATAAATGAGAAGTCCACGCAAAAAGAGTCCAGTTCCAGGGAGCAGAAGGAACTGTTCCGAAAACGAGAAGAGCTTACGGGAAGGATCAGCCTTTTGGATAAAGAACTGTTCCGTTTGCAAAGCCAGAAGGAAAAGCTTGATGAGTGGATGGAGGGCCATATCAATTACATGTGGAATGAATATGAGCTGACTTTTTCCACTGCAAAGGATTTAAAGAACCAGGAATGGACGTCACTTCCTGAAATCAAACGTATGATCCAGTCCTTAAAAGAGGAAATCCGGAAGCTTGGCAATGTCAATGTCAATGCTATTGAGGATTACAAAGAGGTATCAGAGCGCTATTCATTCATGAAGACCCAGCACGATGATCTGGTAGCCGCAGAGGGCACCTTATTAAAGATCATCGATGAACTGGATACGGGAATGAGAAAACAATTCGAGGAAAAGTTCCGGGAAATACGGCAGGAGTTTGATAAAGTGTTTAAGGAACTTTTCGGAGGTGGACGAGGTACATTAGAGCTGGTGGAGGATGAGGATATCCTGGAAGCAGGAATTCAGATCATATCCCAGCCGCCTGGCAAGAAGCTTCAGAATATGATGCAGCTTTCCGGTGGGGAAAAGGCATTGACGGCTATTGCGCTGCTGTTTGCAATCCAGAACTTAAAGCCCTCTCCATTCTGCCTTCTTGACGAGATCGAAGCAGCCCTTGATGATTCCAACGTGGACCGTTTTGCAAAATACCTGCATAAACTGACGAAATATACTCAGTTTATTGTTATTACACACAGGCGTGGTACCATGTTATCTGCAGACCGTCTATATGGTATTACTATGCAGGAAAAGGGCGTTTCAACGCTAGTATCTGTAAACCTGATTGAAGAAGATTTAGAAAGTTAAGGAGGCCGACTATGGGTGAGAAAATGGGATTCTTTGGCAAGCTGGTTGCCGGGCTGCAGAAGACAAGGGATAACATCATCGCAGGCGTAGATTCCATATTCAGTGGTTTTTCAGCAATTGATGATGAGTTTTATGAAGAAATTGAGGAGATCCTGATTATGGGGGATCTGGGTATCCAGACCACCATGTCCATTATGGAGGATTTGAGAAAGAAAGTAAAAGAACAAAACATCAAGGATCCCATGGAATGCAAGCAGCTTCTCATGGACAGCATCATGGAACAGATGGATCTGGGAGAAAATGCCTATGAATTTGAAAAACGGAGTTCCGTTCTTTTGATCATCGGCGTAAACGGAGTGGGAAAGACCACATCAGTGGGCAAGCTGGCCGGGCAGATGAAGGATGACGGAAAAAAGGTGATCGTTGCTGCGGCGGATACCTTCCGTGCGGCAGCTATAGAACAGCTAAGCGAATGGGCTAAGAGGGCCGGCGTGGATATCATCGCCCAGCAGGAAGGCTCCGACCCTGCGGCAGTTGTTTATGATGCGGTAGCAGCGGCAAAATCCAGACATGCGGATCTTTTGATCTGTGATACTGCAGGCCGTCTGCATAACAAGAAAAACCTGATGGAAGAGCTTAAAAAGATCAACCGGATCATTGACAAGGAATACCCTGAGGCCTACCGGGAAACCCTGGTAGTGCTTGATGGGACCACAGGACAGAATGCTCTTGTCCAGGCAAAGCAATTTATGGAGGTTGCTGATATTACCGGAATTATCCTTACAAAGCTTGACGGAACTGCAAAAGGAGGCATTGCGGTCGCTATCCAGTCAGAGCTTGGAATTCCTGTAAAATATATTGGGGTAGGAGAGAAACTTGATGACCTGCAGAAATTCAATGCAAAAGAATTTGTAAGCGCATTGTTTCACGTAGAAGAGAAAGAAGAGGCGTAAAGTATGTTGACATTGGAAAAATTTGAAAAAGCATCGGAAGCTGTTAGCAAAGTTATCCTGGAAACAAAGCTGGTATTCAGTGAGTATTTCTCCGCTCAGACCGGCAACAAGGTATATTTCAAACCGGAAAATATGCAGTATACCGGTGCTTATAAGGTGAGAGGGGCTTATTATAAAATCAGCACCCTGTCTGAAGAAGAAAAATCCAAAGGTCTTATTGCTGCCTCTGCAGGTAATCACGCACAGGGCGTTGCCTACGCGGCGAAACTGGCCGGCATTCCTGCAACCATCGTTATGCCCACCACGGCACCCCTGATGAAAGTAAACCGTACCAAGGGCTATGGAGCGGAGGTCATTTTAGAAGGCGACGTTTTTGATGAGGCATGCAATTATGCATACAAGCTTTCAGAAGAACGGGGGCTTACCTTTATTCATGCCTTTGACGACCTGGATGTAGCAGCCGGGCAGGGAACCATTGCCATGGAGATCATCAAGGAACTTCCTACGGTTGATTATATCCTGGTTCCCATCGGAGGAGGCGGTCTTTGCGCAGGAGTTTCTACTCTGGCTAAGATGTTAAATCCCAAGATCAAGATCATCGGCGTGGAACCGGCAGGTGCCAACTGTATGCAGGAATCCTTACGACAGGGGAAGGTGGTTTCCCTTCCAGGTGTCAATACGATTGCTGACGGAACTGCTGTAAAATGCCCGGGAGAAAAACTATTCCCCTACATCGAGGAAAACGTGGATGAAGTCATCACCATAGAGGATTCTGAACTGATCGTGTCATTCCTTGACATGGTTGAAAACCATAAGATGATCGTGGAAAACTCAGGGCTTCTGACTGTTGCGGCATTAAAGCACATGAACGTGGACAATAAAAAAATTGTTTCTATCTTAAGCGGAGGAAACATGGATGTGATTACTATGGCTTCCATTGTTCAGCTGGGCCTGATGCAGAGAGACCGTATCTTTACGGTGTCTGTTCTGCTTCCGGATAAACCAGGAGAGCTTGCAAAGATATCTGCACTTCTTGCAAAAGAACAGGGAAATGTCATCCGTCTGGATCATAACCAGTTTATCAGCATTAACCGTAATGCTGCAGTGGAACTTCGCATAACCATGGAAGCATTTGGAACGGAACATAAGAATACCATTATGGCAGCACTTACAGCCCAGGGTTACCGGCCCAAGCTGGTTAAATCAAAAGGAACTTATGCGGATTAAGATTCCATATTTTCGGTAAATGATTTTTTTCATTGCCTAATTAAAAAAATAAGAATGATTTGCAAATAAAAGCACGGGATTTTACCGTGCTTTTATCAAAATAACGGATTACCATAAATTGGAAAACTAATATTGATCATTGGCTGGCCGTGTGATATTCTACTCATAAAGAATGATTTTAATAGCGAAGGGAGAATTTTAATTGGATATCTTTAACGTGAATAAATTACCTGAGCAGTTTATTTGGGATGACGAGATAGGTTTGGTAACAAAGCTGTTGGGGGAGGCTGCCGGAAGTCAGAAGATTTATGTTAATATTGATTATGTTCCACCTAAAGCATACAGTACGAGATATCACAGTCATTCACAGCAGGAAGAGTTTTTCATGATCCTTTCCGGAACGGGATCTTTACGCTTAAACGAAGAGGAGATAACCGTAAAACAGGGAGACTTTATTGCAAAACCGGCAGGGAAAAATATCGCCCACACATTCTATAATTCCAGTGACGAGGTTTTAGCAATTTTGGACATAGGAACGAATCAAAGTGAAGATACTTGCTATTATCCTGATGATGATATGTATATGCAAAAATCTTATGAATTGAGGCGAGTTTTTAAAGGAGCTGATTTAAATACTTCATGGCTTCCAGAGCCAAATCCAAAAGAGTAAGGTTTTTGAATTTAATTGTTTATATTAAAACTATCAATATTAAGTTGGTAGTTTTTTATTGCCAGAATTAGAATCACATCATACTGATAGTTTTATTGTTATATTGAAATACATAGATGAGTAAAGTCCAAGCCAACCAATTAAGATGATGCAGAAACCGAGAGAAAAAGATGATATTTTAGTCAGGCCCAAAAACAGTACCGGAAAACCACTTTCCGGTACTGCTAAATTTCTTAAATTATTAAAGTTTTAAATATCATGTGTAACAGTTTTTGACCCGGCCGCTCAGCCGGATGTGATTGGCCTGTAATTTACAGGCTCTTCTATTACGTGGTCAAAACGGTATGCTGAAAAAACAAGCCCAAGAAGTAACATATTGAGGAGTATGCTTAACCGCCCCTCAGAAATCAAGGGTAGATTGGGAAAAATCGCATATTGATAGCCAAAGTTTCCCAACAGGTAAAATATTCCCTGCCAAAGTAAGCATTGGCCACAGCTAAAAGCAAGAGATGAAGCCAGATTCCCATGGATCCGTCTGATGTATGAAAAAAGGATCCAATAAAACAGGCCAATGGTTCCTATCATTGCCAGTCCCGGAACCCATCCAAACAGGAAGATACATACGGCAATCAAGTAATTATTATGATAGTGTTGAGGAAGAATATCCCAGAGGGTCACATCATCTGCCTGGTAATGGATATATCGGGGGTTGCCTCCTTGCTTTTCAATTGCCTCCACTTTATCCTGAAATTCCTGCCGCTGTTTGTCGGTATGAATACCTGTGGCGTCTACGCCAATATGCCGTGGATCATGGGAAGCGAAATACCATGCACCGGTACCGTAATCCATCATTTCCTCCGGAGAGAGTAAAAGACCGCGAGTAAGAGGAGTTCTTGAAAGCAGCTCCTGAATCAATATCCCATTGTATGTATCATCCCAGGTGGTGTGAATCGCGGACTGTGGAGATAGAAAAGCTTCTGTTTTTTCTCGGCCGGAAGGTGTTAAAAAAAGCGGACTTCCGAGAAGAATAAGAAATGCCAGTGTACCGGAAAAAAGATATTTTTTCTTACCGGAAAGAATCCCGCGGTGAATCATAAAACACACGGTTCCAAGTATACTCAGTAGAAAAATGGCCGCTGCAGTATCACTGATATGATATGGGCCGGATGTATACATGAGAAGCATCCATACTCCTGCACACCCAAGGGCGGCTGTCAGGAATTTCTTTTTGTCATGGCGGGAACAATAAAGCAGCACTGTGATCATTGGAACTAACAGTAATGTAGCAAAATAGGCAGTACTGGCAACCCCAAACCGTCTCCTGCTAAAGTGTGACAGTAAAAATACCACTATTTGAGCCAGATATAGCAGGAATATAAGTGGTGCCAGTATCTTTCTGTGCCGGATTAAGAAGGGATACCCCTTTAGTACTGTAAATACAAGCAGAATTCCTCCAGGAATGTAGTAAAGATAGCCATTAGACATCTGCTCCGGTGTCCATCGCAAAAAGCAGGAGAGAACAAAGCCTGCCAAAAGCAGCAAAGCGGTGATGAAGGCAAGTCTAGGGGACTTTTGAATTCTGTGGGCCTCATTCAGCTCGGTACCGATTGCAATTGCATCTCCCATGCCGCGAAGAGCCTGCTGCTCTGCATCCGCATGAGAAAGTCCCTGGGATTCATACTCCTCAATCCGGTCTTTAATGTGTGATTCCAGCTCCTGATGAATGGAGGGACGTAACGGTTTATAAGAAATCTGGTCAGTTACTTCTTCCAGGAAGTGGGAGACTGCAGAATCAGAGATTTTTTTATTCAAATAGAACACCTCCCATCACCTGGTTGACGGCAGTCTGGTAGACCTCCCATTCTTTTGATTTTTCTACCAGCATCTTCTGCCCATGACAGGTAATTGCATAATATTTGCGGCTGCGGCCGTTCTCTGCAGTCTGATGATAACTGGTGACTGCTCCCTGTTGCTCCAGGGTGTGCAGAATTGGGTAGAGAGTGCCTTCCTGAAGCTGAAATACATTCTGGCTTTGTTGTTCCAGTATACGTATTATCTGATATCCGTACATGCTTTGCTCCTTCAGAAGCTTCAGCACCAGCATAGAAGTGCCGAGAGCCATATAGCGTTTGTCCATAGGATTTCCCCTTTCTCAGTATTTGTCATTTTCCAGTCTCTATACCTAGATGATCTATGTATAGCGGTTATTATACCTAGACAATCTAAGTATGTCAAGTCATCAATACTAAATAAAACCGGAATTGGAGCTAAAGAGATCAGAAGGTTGTTCATCCAGATATGACCGGAACATCATTAGAATACAGAAAGGGGAAAGACCAGAAAATGATCTTTCCCTATAATGGTGTATTTGACATTAAAACGTTTTTCATGAATGATTAAATTTTCTTGCTGTCTGCATAAGCCTTGGAAGACAATGGTCAAAAAACATCTGATAGGATTTGCAGAAGTAATTGCGGCAGGTTTCTTCCATGGACATGATACGATGCCGATAGCAGCCTCCCCTGCACAGTGAAAAGTAAGAACAGGCCTGGCACTGGTTGTCAGGCGCTTTCTGGGAAGAAAGAAAACCGATTTCCATTCTTTTTTTGTGTATTTCATCAAAACTGGTATTGTTTAAATTCCCCAACTTAAATTCATCCAGAACAAAGAAGTCGCAGGGATATACTTCACCGTCAGCTTCGATGACGTTTTGGATACTGCAAAAACCGTTCATATCACAAGATTCTGCATTTCCGGTCAATAGAAGAGAGAGGTAATTATAAAACTGGCGGATGTAGATTTCCTTTCCGGCGTTTAAATCCTCATACCATAAGTCAAACAGGTCACAAAGGAATTGTCCGTATAATTCCGGTGTAAGAGAATATTCCATGATACCAGGGGCAGATTCCAGAGGATCCAGGCAGGGAATGAATTGGAGATAAGAAAAGCCCATTTTCTTATAGTATTGATATATTTTTCTGATGGAGGACGCAGTCCTTTTGTTCACCACTGTGAGGATATTATATTCCACTCCATACCTGTTGAAGCTGTCCACTGTTTTCATGATGTTTAGAAATGTGGCACTTCCGTTTCCGCTTTTCCGGTAAGCGTCATGGGTATGTATGGTTCCGTCTACGGAGATTCCCACCAGAAAGTGTTCTTTGGCGAAAAATTCCGCCCATTCCGGTCCCAGGTCATAGCCATTGGTCTGAAGGGCAAAATGAATTTCTAAATTTTTCTTATTATATTCCTTTGAAAGCCTTACGGCCTGTTCAAAAAATGGAAGGCCGGCCAGAGTGGGTTCTCCACCCTGAAAAGCAATGGTGCAGGCAGTGTCTGCGTAGTCCAGAGCATTTTTTAAGACATTCTTTAAAGTTTCCTCCGACATGAAGCCATAAGAACCTTGTGTTCGCTTTTCTATAATATCATGATAAAAGCAATACTGACATCGCATGTTGCACATACCGGAGGCTGGTTTGATCAAAAGATTAACTGGGGGCATGGATTTTAACTCCCTTCGTCTGTAAATGGATAGGTGACCCGGTTTTCGTGTTCTCTCGGCGATATACCCGTAACCTTTTTAAATACCTTGCTGAAATAATAGGGATTATCAAAGCCCAGTTTATCTGAGATTTCATACATCAGGTATTGGTGGGTATCTATAAGTTCCATGGCATGCTGAATCTTAACCTGGGCAATATAATCTGACAGGGTAGTTCCTGTAAGCTTTTTAAAAGTATTGCTTAAATGTCCGGAGCTAATATTTAAAGCTTCGGCAACATCGGCCAGGGTCAGTTTTTCCATGTAGTGTTCCTTAATGTAGCTTCTGGCCAGATCCACCAGCTTGTCGGAACGAGTGGATTTCCGGTCCTCCAAAAGGCGGCACAGCTTCTGACAGAAACTTCTCAGCCATTCCAGGATGTCCTCCAGGCTGTTAAAATGATTCAGCTGCTCAGCAATGTTAATGGTATAAGGAAAGATTTCCTGATAGCTGTCATCCCCTGTTTCAAAAAATGAATAGAGATAGGTGTAGATATTGATGCAGGCACTGGTGGCCTGTTCCTTGCGGGGCCTGTTCTCCCGGAATAAGGTAATGATTTCTTCAAAAATAGAAGCCAGCTTCTCACTGTCGTTCTGGCTTATATATGCGGCCAGATCTTTTTTAAATACATTGATATTGAATTTTTTTGCCTGGCTGAAATGGGAGTTCTGTCCATCATAAAAAACCACTTGGGATGAAGAGTCAAAGTAGTAATACTCCAGTGCTGTCGAGGCTTCTGAGAATGCCTGGGGAAGCTCCGAGATCTTTTCTTTTGTCCTGCTGACGCCGTAAACGGCAGAAAGCTCAAAGTAAGTTTTTAAAGCAACGCTGAACTTCTGGCAGAATTCCCTTATAACGTTTTGGGAAAAGGTTTCTTTAAAGGAGGCTGTAAGGAGAAAAGTATCCTGCCGGTATTCCAGAATTGTGTAATGAAAGAAAAACCTTGCTGCAATTCCGCCCAGTATATCCATAAGCTGCCTGCTGACGGAATGCAGATCATAGCTTCCCCCGCCCGCTTCAAAGTCTATGTGGATAGGGCTTAAGGAAAACAGGATGACAAAAGGAGCCGGATACTGCTCCTCCAGTTCTTCGGGAATATCAGATACTGCCTCCTGGGAAAGAAAAAGGCGGCGGAACTCTGTTTTTGCCAGATCCTCCTGGTTATTCTTAAGCTGGCTGTCAAGGAGGCGGTTCTGCTTATTGACAAGCAGGTCGCAGGTCTCCTTTGCCCGTTCCAAAGCATTCACAAGAGCTTCTTCATTCAGGTCGATTTTTACCAGATAGTCGGAGGCGCCCAGGGAAAGGGCCTTTTTCACCAGATGGAATTCCTCTAAGTTTGTTAATACAATAAAAGCAAAGTCACAGCCGTTTTCTTTACATTTTTCCACCAGATCAAGCCCGCTTAACACGGGCATCCGGATATCTGTTATAACGATATCCGGATGAAGATCCATGATCATCTCATAGGCGGAAGGACCGTTGGTTGCCTTTCCTATAATCGTGCACTCATAGTTTTCCCATATGATCAGGGAAGCGATGCCAGCCAGGATGAGTGGCTCGTCGTCTATAATAATAATTCGATACATGCTGTCTTTATACCCCTTTGTCAGCCCTTCTTAAAATTCCAAAGGAAGGGCAATGGTAATTAATGTGTATTGGTCTAATTCGCTTTCCAGCTTTATTCCGTATTCTTCTCCGTAAACCAGCTTTAATCTCCGGTCTACGTTTGGAAGCCCGATTCCGCTCATATTACTTCTCGTGATGCGGGAAGTATCTGTTAACAGCGTTTCAATGCCTTCCGGAGAAATGCCGATGCCGTTGTCTCTTATCGTAATATAAAGAACACTGTTTTCAGCAAAAACGTGTATTTGTATCAGCCCGTTTCTTCCGCTTGGCTCGATTCCGTTAAAGATGGCGTTCTCCACAATGGGCTGAAGGGTCAGCTTCACGATTTTGGCATCGTATAAAACTTCCTGATCAACCTCTGTGGTTACATCAAAAAGTTCAATATATCGGATTTTCTCTATAATAACATAATTCTGCAAAAAATCCAATTCCTGACGAAGGGTTACCTTTTCGTTGAATCCCTTTGCCATGTTCTTTAGCAGGGAGGACAGGGCAGTGACTACCTGAACGATTCCGCTGTTTTTCTGCATGGTTGCGATCCATTTGATGGAATCCAGTGTATTGTAGAGGAAATGAGGATTGATCTGGGCCTGAAGCATTTTAATTTCCAAATCTTTTTTTTCTTTTTCGCTTTGAACTCGGGTTTCCAAAAGATCGGAGATCCGGTCAGACATTTGGTTGATTTGCTTTCCTATGCTTCCGATTTCATCATCTGTTTCAATGGAGCGGTCCGGTTCGAAATTTCCCATGGAGATGAATTCCAGACGTTTTTTCAAACGGCTGATGGGAGCGCTTAGCTGGCGGGATATAAACCAGGACAAGGTTAAGCCTATGGCACAGCAGAAAAAGAATATGAGAGCAATGGTACCCCCAATCATGCCATGGTCAAGGTTAAGGTCTGAAATTGGCAGGATCTGAAAGAAGATCAGTCCGCTGATTAATTGCCTCTGATAGGAGATGATACAATCCTTTCCATTCAGCAAAGTGCGGAAATTGCCCTGGGGATCTTTTAAGTTTCTAAGAGTGACCAGCAAATCAGAGACATCATAATCCTTTCCATTCACAGAAGAAATGATACTTCCATCTAAAGTGGATGCAAAGATGATCTGTCCATCTCCCATGCTTTCCAGGGTATCGGAAAACAGGCGGGGAGAAATAGCCAGAAATATCCAGGCATCCTCCGGATTGCTGCTTGAGGAATATTTTAATGGTCTAAGAAGAGGGAGCAGCTTAGGGGTGTAATTCATTGGAGAAAAAGGGTTGTCCTCCAGGGAGAGAAGATACTGGGTATTCTCTCTGGAAAGCATATCGTGGAACCAGGGCGCATTTTGGATGTCTCTAAAATCGAAAGAGGAGCCGTAGGCGCTCCCTGCCTGCAGGATTTCTCCGTTGCTATAAAGAGTGATCTTATAGATATATTTGCTGTAACCTGAAATTGCACAGAAGTCCCTCAGTACATTGGAAGCGTACAGCTTAATGTAAGCAGCATCTCCGTATTCCGACTGTTTTAGGGAAGGTGTGTAAAATAAAGATTTTCTTTCTGAACAGGTAACAATGATGTTGACCATTTCCTCATAAGCAACTTCCATCCGGTCGGACAGAATCTGTATGCGGTTAACAGAATTTTCCGTTTCATTTTGAATAGCATCCTTATAATAGGAATGATAGTTATAAAAACTTACGGCACAGGCGATACTTATAACTACCAGAAGATTATATAGAAGAAGCTTATACTGGAATGTGCGGGGCATGACAGAGATCCTTTCTAAACCCCGTGAGCAGTCGTCAAAGTTTAACAAGCTTGACCTTGACTCATTGCTTTCACGAGAATAAATATTAATAATATCATATCCTTTATTACGCAGAAATTCAACGAATATAAAAATTAATCTTAAAAAAGTATAAGAATCTAAATAAAATATATGTTTGGGATCATGAAAAACGGTTATGAGTAAAAAAAATAATAGAATTATGCAAATCGTTTATTTCGATATTGCCTTAAATCTGTTATTCTTATACCACAAAGAACACATACGCGCGTAGTTCTAAAAAAAGGGAGGTTTCAATCTAATGAAATTAAAACGAGTTTTAGCTATGATGTTAGCAGCCGGAATGGTATGCACATCTTTAACTGCTTGTGGTGGCAGCAAAACATCCGAGAGCAGTGCTGCAGGTTCAACTGAAAAGACAGAAACAACAAAATCAGATGAAAAAGCAAGCACAGGAGAAAAGAAAGTACTTTCCGTTACAACATGGGACTATGATACATCACCGACATTTCAGACTGTAGTCGATGCCTACATGGCAAAACATCCAGATGTTGAAATTAAAGTTATTGATACATCAGCCGATGAATACAACAATTCCCTGGGAATCAGTTTATCTGCAGCTCAGCCGGATCCAGATGTAATCTGGGTAAAGGACATGGGTTCCATGCTCCAGATGGCTGATAAAAAACAGCTTCTTCCTTTGGATGATTTCATGAAGAAAGATAATTTTGATTTATCCATTTACAATGGTGCAGCAGAGCAGCTTCAGTATAACGAAGCTACCTACGGACTTCCGTACCGTTCCGATTGGTATATCTTATACTACAACAAGGACCTTTTTGATGCGGCAGGCGTCCCTTATCCATCTAATGATATGACCTGGGATGAGTATTACGATCTTGCAGCTAAGATGACCTCTGGTGAAGGCAGCGCAAAGGTTTATGGCGGGCATAACCACACCTGGCAGGCACTTGTATCAAACTGGGCTGTTCAGGATGGCAAACACACAGTTGTTGAAAAGGATTATTCCTTCTTAAAGCCATGGTATGAGGAAGCTGTTGCTTTACAGGATAATGGTTATATTCAGGATTTCTCTACTTTAAAGACAGCAAATATCCATTATTCATCTGTTTTCAAAAATCAGCAGTGTGCTATGATGCCTATGGGTTCCTGGTTTATTGCAACTATGATCCAGTCTCAGGCATCAGATGAAACTTCCTTTAACTGGGGCATTGCAAGGATTCCTCATCCTGCTGATACAGAAGCCGGTTACACGGTAGGAGCTCTTACTCCTGTCGGAATCAGTGCTTATACCGATGAACCTGACTTATCCTGGGATTTTGTGAAGTTTGCAACCAGCGAAGAAGCAGCTAATATTTTAGCTGAACAGGGCGTATTTACCGGTATCCAAACAGAGCAGTCATTAAAGACCATTGCTTCTGCACAGTTCTTCCCAGAGGGAGAGTCAAATGTTGAAGCACTGACTTATACTCACTATATATTTGACCGTCCATTAGATCCAAAGATTACTGAAATCAAAACTGTGCTCGAAGAAGTTCATGAAATGATCATGATTAAGCAATATACCGTTGATCAGGGAATCGAAGAGCTGAACAAGCGTGTTGCGGAGATCAAGGGCTGGTAAAAATTAATTGCCCGGAGAGCGCCTTTTCTAAACATTATGGCAAGGCGCTCTTTTTGTGGCAAAAAGCAGGTGAAAAGGAGGTTAACCCTGTATGAAAGAAGTAAAAAAGACAATGAAGTCTCATCAAATGAAGGCAATCCGAAGTAACCTGATTGGTTATTCCTTTATTCTACCCAATTTAATCGGATATGCAATTTTCGTATTCATTCCCGTTATCTTTTCTTTTGTTTTAAGTGTTATGAAATGGGATGGGTCCCGGACCCCCATGGAATTCGTAGGATTAAGTAATTTCGTTCAGATTTTTAATGATAGGATTTTTGTTCAATCCTTTATTCACACGATTCAATACGCACTGCTTACTGTATTACCAACCTTGGTGCTGGCACTTTTACTGGCAGTTCTGTTGAACCATAAGTTAAAGGGAATCGCAGTTTTCCGTACAGCATTATATTTCCCTTATATTGCTTCCATCGTAGCAGTCGGTGCGGTGTGGAATATGCTGTTCCAGCCGGATTTTGGACCAATCAATGAATTTTTAAGATTCATCGGCATTTCCAAGCCCCCCAGATGGGTTGTGGATGTGAAATGGGCCATGGTGGCTATTTCTATCGTAAGC